>JBILBW010000140.1:0-6470 GCA_044353465.1 Rariglobus sp.
ACGTGGACGGCTGGACACGACGTCGGACGTGACTCGGGGAACGCCGTCGCGTGCCTGCCGCCGTCGCCCTCGCCGGGCCTGGCACTGCGGGTGCCGGGGCTCACGGAGGTCGCCCGCTGCTCATTCGCGCGCTTTCCATCGTGGTGGTGAGTGAGCTTGCGAACGAGCAGGTGGAGTGGGTTCGTTGAGGGGCGTTGCGCCCCGAGCATCGAAGCCTCCCCGGCGCATGAGGCGGGCCGTAGCGAGTCGGCGAGCGGTGGACCGAAGTCTTTTTTCTGGGCGAGTCGGCGTCGGCTGGCGTGTACCCCGCAGAGGGTGCAGAGACAGACGGCGCTGTCTCGCCCCGCTGGAATCGGTTCGGGCGGGAGGCGTTAGCAGCCGGACAAACGAGCAGTCGCTGGTGGTCGGGCGACCGGAATGGAGCGGAGTGCGGGAGTGGAGACGGAGGGGCACAGGGGCCGCCGGGCCGGGGGTTTGTGGCCGTCTCGGCCGTAGCCCCGTTTTGACGCTGCGGTTCCTGGCTCGGCAGGATCCGTGGCGTGAGGGGCGAAGGACGTTGCGGCCCCCCGGCTGGGCGGCCCCTGGGACCCGCAGGCGGAACGCACGCACGTAGCGGAATGGAGGGCGACTGAGCGCCAGCGTCTGCGGGAGAATTATCGTGCGGCTTACGCCGGAGCGCGTGAGCGGGTTCGCCAAGGGAGCGGAGCGAGCGCAGGCGTTGAGGCACACGATCACTGGGGGCGTTGACTTCCATTAGGTCCCCCGCCCTTCAAGCATCGCCCGCAAGCGAACTCCTACCCACCGCCGATTCCCTGCGCAGGGACGCGACGCAACACGACTCTGCGCTACCCCCGCTTGCAGCTCATTCCGCTTAGATGAAGGCAGGTGTAACTGGGCGGCTCATTTCAGCGCTTCCCAAGTTTGGCCGGTCTTCGCTTCGACGACCACGGGCAGGCCGGGGAAGTTTTGCTGCATCGCCTCGACCATGGCGGTTTCGAGCAGCGTCTTCACCTCCGCGGCTTGGGCCAAGGGGGCTTCGACAATCAACTCGTCGTGGACGGTGGAGACAATGCGTGACCCGGTCGGCAGGCGTTCGGCGACCAAGCGCAGGGCCAGCTTCATGCCGTCGGCGGCACCACCTTGGACCGGCGAGTTGAGCGCTCCGGCGAAGCGTTGCCAAAATACCTCACGCCCCCGAGGGAGGATCCGGCGGCGGCCCAGCGCAGTGCGGACTTCCATGCCGTCGTCGGCTTCGGCACGGGCGCGAGTGCGGTCATGCCAAGCGGCCAGTCCGGCGTAGGCGTTAAAAAAGCGGTCGCGGTGGCGGCGCGCTTCGGCCTCGGTCAGGGTCACGTTGTAGGCGGTGCGGGCGTATTCAACCAGGCCCTTCGCGGTCTGGCCGTAGATCAGGCCAAAGTTAACCGCCTTGGCCAACTGGCGGTCCGCTTTCGTCACCTCCTCGGGCGGTTTGCGCAGGACGAGGGCGGCGGTCTGGCGGTGTAAATCTTCGCCGCGTTCGTAGGCGGCCAGCATCATGGGTTCGGGTGCCAGGTGGGCGGCCACCCGCAGTTCGATTTGGCTGTAATCGGCACCGACGAGGACGTGCCCTGGTGCGGCGACAAAGCAGCTGCGCATCACTCCGCGCCCGATGTTTTGCAGGCTGGGTTGTTTGGACGAAAAGCGGCCCGTCTCGGTGCCGGTCGGATCGAACTGAGCGTGGATGCGCCCGTCGCGGCTTACGGCTTCGAGCAAAGCCTCGGCTTGTTGGGCCACCTTTTCGTAACCACGCAGATTGAGCACGGCGGCGGCGGCTGGGTGGTCGAGGGTCGTCAGGACCGCCTCGGCAGTGGAGTCGATGTGCACACCAGCGGCGGCGAAGGCGGTTTTGAGTTGGTCGGGCGATCCGGGATTGAGGCGCGCGTCGGCACCGAGAAGTTCGCGCACCTGTGCGGCGCACACGTGGGCCTGCTGGCGGTGGGTGTCGCGCAGGCGGGTCAGCTCGGCCACATCGACGGCGATACCGTTGGCTTCCATCGCCACGACCACAGGGATGAGGGACATTTCCAAGGCGGCGACCGCGGTTAGACCGGATTCGTGCAGGCCACCGCGCAACGTGTCGGCGAGCGCGAGGAGGTGGGCCACGTCGTTGGCGGCGTAGGCGAGCTGGTCGTCGGTGAGGAGCATCGCGCCCCAGTCGCTCGTGCCTTGGTCCTTCGGCAAGTTGATGCCGAGGTGACGGCTGAGGCAGACCCCGAGGTTGTTGGGGGCGCGGGTTCCGGCGGAGAGGAGGCGTGAGGCGGTCAGGGTGCAGAACACTTTTGGCAAAAGCAGGCCGCACTTTTCTAGCAACCAACCGCAATCGAAACGGGCGTTGTGGATAATGACTTCGCCGGTCGAGAGCACCGCGCCCAGTTCGGCCAGGTCGTAGCCGAGGGCGCGGAGATCGAGCACCCACGGGGCCGAACCGGCCACAGCCAAGCTCAGCAGGCGGATGTCGCCCCGACGCGGATCCAAGGCCGAGGCCCCGTAGGTTTCGAGGTCGATAGCGACTGCGCCGCCGTGCTCGGCGATGCGTACCGCGAGGTCTTCGAGACAGGCCCGGTCGGTGAGCGGAACTGTCACTGTGGTCATTTTGGCAGCTTGCGCCCCCTGTTCTATATAGAGGGCGTGTTTTGCGTGAATCGATTCAATCGGATTTTTCGGAAAGAGGGTTTTCAAGTCTGACGGCAGGGCCAAAGTATCCAAAGTGACCAAAGAGCCAACTGAGGTTGATGGTTCGCAGGGGACAGCAATGGGGTGATTTACGGCAAAAAAGGCCTCGGTGTTGCCGCCTTCGTCGGAGGGTTTGTCCTTAGAGAACTTGTAGTTGTAGCGGGTGGAGCGCCCAGCGCTGGTGTCGGCCACGAGGCGAATGCCACCCAACTCGCGGCCGACATACTTCGAGAGGATGTGGCCGAAGCGCATCTGACCGGAGCGCTCATCAAGGGCGATCCAATCAAACAGCTCCGCTCCGATTGCCGCTGATCGGATCACGTCCGGTTTGATCCAAGCGTCGGGATTTTGGGCGTAACCGATACCGAAGAGGATTTTCATGTCGCGGGTCTCGGTGTCGCCACCGACTGACGACGTCTCGGATAGGTCGGCGAGGCAGGGGTCGCCGAGGCGGTTGGCGTGCATGATGCCGCCGACGATTTCGCCCCAGGCGGGGAAACTGGTAAACACGGTCGGGCCCTTGGGCTGGCCTTGGCGGTTCCATTCGCGAACCAAGGCGGCGAGCGCCGAAACCAAGTCGTCGCGATGGGAGCGGACCCAACCTTTGAGGTCGTTACGGGAAAAAGCGCGGCCGTTCGGGTTCTCCTCGAAGAAGGCCAAGCGGATCTTGCGGGCGCGGCCGGCAAAGTCGGGGGTGTAGGTGAGGCCGATGTTGGCGGAGAGGGAAAACTCCAGTTCGTTGCACATCTGGATCTGCTGATTGCCGCCAAGCACTCGGTCGGACCAGTGTTCGGCGGTGGTGATGTTTTCCAAGACGTCGGAATTCAAAAACCCCCGGCAGTTGGCGAAGTGCATGCGGCGGCGACCTGCGATGAGGGCGGTGGTGATTTTCTTGCGCAGCTCCTCCGAGTCGGCGGAGACGGGGGCGTCTTCGGTGTCGGCACCGTCAACAATGAGGGCGATACAACCGGCGAGGTAATCTTTACCGGCGCGGGGCCGGTTTGCCTCGTAGATGATGACCGGCGTGCGACAAGACCAACGAGGAAACAGACCGCGGCAAAACGGGGTGAGCATGGCGGCGATGGCGTGGACAATCGACTGATGGTCGCGGAAGCAGAACTCTTTGAAGAGCTCCTGCAGCCAGTGGCGGGCCTCAGTCGGCGACATATCGCGGATGTGCGGGGCGTGCTCGGGCAGGTAGGATAAAAAGCGCGGATCGTAGCCGCGCCGGGGCATGCCGAGGGAGCCGTCGGGCAGGCGGATCGGCAGGGGGACGGTGAGCAGGCGCTCGATCAGCGGGAGGTGATCGCGCAGTTCGCTGGCTTCTATCAAAACGCCGGCCTGGGCGGCGTTGAGGCTCTTGGTGGCGAACTCCAGTTGCTCGTCGCCCTCGGGAGTTTTAACCGGGAGGAGGACACCGATGTCGGCCCAGCGCTCGACCGAGGTGATGGCGCGGTTGGGTTTGAGCGGCTGGAAGCGCACCCGGTCGCGGGACTCGGGCTCGACTTCGACAATGAGGGTGGATTTGGAAAACCAGTGCTCGCGTGTGCTCAGGGCCTGACCGACCTCGTCGGCGAAGGTGGAGTCGGAGCGGTTCAAATTGGACTGCAAGACACGGGGGCGGCCGCCTCTACCGAGGGAGCCGGGCGACCAGACGCGCTGCAGGTCGCAGTGGTCGTCCACGCAGCCCGGCTCTTGGGATTCGCACCACGCCAGCAGGTTTTCGATGTCACGCTCGGCGCAGTGGGCGTGCAGGCACTTGAAGCCGGGCATGCGGCCGGGGTTGTGCCAGTAGGCGGTTTCACTGGAGGAAGGAGCCCATTGCTTGCCCTCGTCGCCATGCTCGGCGTGCCAGGGACACCGCAGGGAGTGCTGGTGGTTGTCGGCATTGAGCACTGTGCCCGCGAGGCCGCGCGCTTGCAGGAGCGGATCGAGACGGAGGGTTTTGAGGTCGCCACGGTAGGCGAGTTTCCAATCAGAGGGCTTGCGTAGGCGACGGCCCTTCGCGGCGGGATCGCCGTTGATGATGGTGATGGCGGGCTCGTTGGAGGGGATGCGAGCGTCGGCGGGATCGGCGTTGGGGTCGGTGGCTGCGTGTGCCTTGGGTGAGACGCTTGCGGGATCGGAGGCGTGAGTGTTGGCGGCAGATGGGAGGCGGAAGCCGAACCACGTCGTGAGCTGGGTCCAGGTCACTTCGGGAACGGGACCGGTCACCTCCCAGCGGTAGGTCACGCCACTGGGGTGGACACTGGGGGCGATGATGACGTTTTGACGCGGGCAGAAATAGAGTTCGGCGGTGACGCCGTCGGCCAAGTCGGGCGCAACGGGGTAACCACCGCTGGGTAACTTACCACTGGTGGTGCGAATGGACGGCAGGTCGCGGCAGAGGAAGTGGAGGTGGGCGCCGTTGGCGGTGCGCTCGCGGGGCACGGCGGCGAGGTGGGGCTGGCGGGTTAACCAGGCGTGGACGCTTTCGCCGCGGTCGCGCTTGGCGTCTAGATCGACGACGACGTGGGGCGGACGCGGGGCTAGGCCGGCATTGGCCTGACCGGCGGGGCCGAACTGGCGTTCGAGTTCGGCCCAGGTGACACCGGCGCGGGCATCGGTGACGAGTTTAGGCTTTTTACCGCGCTCGCGGGGGCTGCCTTCGGTGTGGCCGTAACAAGGGTGGATCAACCAGCCGCACTGGTCGCGGTAGAAACGGGCCGCTTCCAGGCGGCTGAGCGTGTTGAGGTGGTCGGGAATGACGAGGGACGGAGAGGGATTCATGGGCGGTGGGCGGTCGGGCGGTTGTGAAAAGAGCGGCTGTCAACGTCGGCTAGGCGTGCCGAGGCCTGGGCATGGGTGAGGCCGTAGCGGGTCCATAGGTCGGCCACGGCGGCTTCGGTGCCGACGTCGAGGAGCTGGCGCTGGTCGGCGAGGTCATGCGGAGGGCAAGGCGGCGCGTCCGTGGACGCGTCGAAACGGAGGGAAAAGTGCATGGTGGGGGCGTGGTGGGCGTTACCCGAGGTGCCAGGCGTCAAGCGCGCGGGGCGTTTACCAGTAGGGAAAGGCGGGCTTTCCCTACTGGTTTGCAGCGGTGAGGCGGGGCGCGGCCAACGGGGGCAAATCGGTCAATATGGACTGATTTGGCGGGTTAGCCTCGGGCGGGAATTTTGAGCTTGGTGCGGATGTGCACGGCGACCTCGGCGGGGTCGTAGTAGACGAAATGGCCGACGCGGTGGTGCGGGAGGCGGCGGAGGCGGGTCCACTCGCGCAGGGTGCGGATGGACGGCTCATGATCTTTGGGGAAGATGCCGCAGGTGCGCAGACCG
Organism: Rariglobus sp.; assembly: GCA_044353465.1. Lineage (GTDB taxonomy): Bacteria > Verrucomicrobiota > Verrucomicrobiia > Opitutales > Opitutaceae > Rariglobus. The sequence goes on from JBILBW010000140.1 coordinate 6,027, forward strand.
ACGATGTCGGTGAGGGACGCTGTCAAGCAGGGCGAGGAAACGGTAGTTGGGTTCATGCGCTGAATACCGGGTGTCAACCGACGCGAAATGGGCGGGCTGAGGCGGATGGGCACAAAAAAGCCCGCACCGGTGAAGGGGCGGGCAGGCGCGGTCGGCGCCGGAAGTCGACGCAACGCGACTCCACGCTACTTTGGGTCAATCGGAGGGGGGCGAGTTTGCGGATTCGCATCCTTTCGACGCGATGAGACTGAATGCTACTTTGAGGTCGCTGAGGTGCGGCACCGAAGAGTCAAAACGGACACATGTGTCCGTTTTCAGCTGGTTTTGGTGGTCATTATAAAAATGGGCAGGATTGGCGGCCGGGGGAAAACGACACATGTGTCGTTTTTGGGCCGGGACGCGGAGGGTGGTCAGGGACGAATCGAAGAACAAATATGTCACAGT
>JBILBW010000141.1:0-6448 GCA_044353465.1 Rariglobus sp.
GGTACGGTAGTCGGCTTTGCGGGCGCCGCCCCAAACTTCTTCGTCAAAGGCGCTGTAAAAGCGGTTGCTCATTCGGGGTAAACAAAGGGCCCCTGTCGGCGGGAGCGATCCAAAGCGTAAAACCGGAACCGACTGGGCCGGACGGCCCCACGATCCGCTTGGGGCGGACGCTGGCGCCCGGTTTCCCAACGCAAAAGCTGAGGCGCAAACCGGCCGAGGGCGGGCTAGTCCGCCCTAAACCGTTGGGGGGAGCCGCCCCCCCCCAACGCTTGGGTTTGCGGCTTACAAGTTACCGATGATGGCGTCGGCCATCGCTTTGGTGCCGACCACCGGCTTGCCGAAGGCGATGTCGCCGGTGCGCACCCCGTCGGTGGCGACAGTTTTACGAACCGCCTTTTCGATGCGGGTGGCGATAGCGTCGAGGCCGAAGCTGTAGCGCAGCATCAGGGCGACCGAGAGCACTTGGGCACAGGGGTTGGCGATGCCTTTGCCGGCGATGTCGGGGGCGGTGCCGCCGGCCGGCTCGAACAGACCATAGGGCAGGCCGAGGGAGTTTTTGCCGGTTCCCAGCGAGGCCGAGGACAACATCCCGAGCGACCCGCAGATCACCGCCATCTCGTCGGAGAGGATGTCGCCGAACATGTTTTCGGTGAAGAGCACGTCGAACTGATTGGGATCGCGGGCCAGCTGCATCGCCGCGTTGTCCACGTACATGTGGCTCAAGACGATGTCGGGATGGTGCTTGGCAAAATAGGCGGTGACGACTTTGCGCCAGAGCACAGAGGTTTCCAGCACGTTGGCCTTGTCCACCGAGCAGACCTTGCGGCCGCGGGCCTTGGCGGTGAGCGCGGCGACCTCGGCGATGCGCTCAATCTCGGAGGTTTTGTAAACCATCGTATCGACGGCCTGTTCTTCGCCATTGGGGAGAACCGTGGTGGTCTTCGGCAGGCCGAAATAGATGCCGCCGGTCAGCTCGCGGATACAGACAATGTCGATGCCGTTGGGGATGCGCTCGGTCTTGAGCGGGGAGGCGTCGGTCAGGTCGGAGTAGAGCAGCCCAGGACGGATGTTGGCGAACAGGTTGAAGGCCTTGCGCAGGGGCAGCAGAGCGGCGCGCTCGGGCTGGTCCTTGGGGGGGAGCTTTTCCCACTTCGGGCCGCCGACCGAGCCGAAGAGAATCGCGTCGGCCTGCTGGCAAACCGCCAGGGTGGAGTCGGGCAAGGCCTTGCCGTGATTGTCGATACCCGCGCCGCCGACATCGGCGATTTGGTAGTCCAGGGTCAGGTTTTCCTGCTTGGCGACGTGGGCGAACACGCGCAGAGCCTCGGTCATAACCTCGGGCCCGATGTAATCTCCAGGAAGAACGGCGAATTTAAGGGTCGGCATAAAGGGGGACGAATAAGCTAGAGCACGGTGACGCTGGCAAGTGGCGAAGTGGGCCGGGCGCGAGCGAGGACGGGTCAGCTTGATTCCTGCCCGTTTGGCAGCAGACCGGGACGCTGGTTCAATCTCGGATTCAATAACAGGCGGAAATTCGCAGACCGCACCCGGATCTTGAGCACACTCACGCGCAAGGCCAGCGCAGCGCGGCGCCTAAGCGCGGTGGGTTTTCGTTTTCGTCCTCCGTTTTAGATCAACTCCACCCTTGCCCCCAAACTGCCGCGACCTTTAGCGGAGCTTACCCCACCAGCCGCCTGGCCACAGTGGCTGAATCTAGGATTGGCCCCGGGCGCGGGGCCGGACAAGGTCCCCGCAATGGCCCGCCCACTCCACTTCGGTTTAATCTTCACGTTGGCGGTGCTCCTCGCCCGAGCCGATGATCTGGCTTCCCGGGTGGTGATTGTGGCCAATGCCGATGATCCCGAGTCGGTGCAACTGGCCGAATACTACGCGGCAAAACGCGAGGTCCCCACCGCCAATATCATCGCCCTAAACATGCCGGCCACCGAAGCCGTCACCTGGCGCCAGTTTGTTGATTCCGTGTTTAACCCGCTGCAGGCCGAGTTGGTCCGGCGGCAGTGGATTGATGCCATCGGGATGAACCTGACCGATGGGGTCGGGCGAAAAAAATACGTGATCTCCGGCCATAAGATTTCCTACCTGGTGGTGTGTCGCGGCGTGCCGCTGAAGGTGGTCCACGACCCACTACAGCCGCCCGAGACCATCCCGGCGGCGAGCAATCCCGCCTTCCGGACCAACGCGGCCGCGGTTGACGGTGAGCTTGCCCTAGCGGCCCTCAGCAACCCGCCGCTGATCGCCTTTGTCCCTAACCCCCTGTTTAACAACGACCAGCCTTCAGCCTTGGCGTTAAACCAGATTATCAAAATCAGCCGGCTGGACGGTCCGAGCTACGCCGATGCCCGCCGGATGATCGACCAAGCGATTGCGGTGGAAAACACCGGACTGGTGGGACGCAGCTATGTGGATATCGGCGGACCGCACGCCGCCGGCGACCGGTGGCTGGATGAAACGGCCCGGCAGCTGTCGGCCTTGGGCTTTGATGGCGATGTGGATCGCGGGGGCGGCACCCTGCCGAGTTGGGCGCGCTGCGACGCCCCGGTGCTGTACTTCGGCTGGTACGCGGGTGCGCTCAACGGGCCGTTCGCGCAAGACGGCTTTAAGTTCCCTCCCGGCGCGGTGGCTTTGCACATCCATAGCTTTTCAGCCGACACCCTGCACTCGACCACGCAAGGCTGGGTGGGGCCCTTGGTGGCGCGCGGGGTCACCGCGACCTTTGGCAACGTGACCGAGCCTTACCTTGAACTCACCCACCAGCCCCAGCTGATCCTCAAATCCCTGGCGCGCGGCGACACCTTGGGCGACGCGGCCGCGTATGCGGTGCCGGTTTACAGCTGGCAGGCGATGGCGGTCGGAGATCCGCTCTACCGCCCGTTTAAAGTCCCGCTTGACCAGCAATGGGCGCATCGCGCCCGGCTGCGTTCCGAGCAACGCCCCTACGTGGTTCTGCGGCACATGCACGCGCTCGAGGCGGCCGGGCAACGCGATGCCGCGATCTGGGCCGGCCTCGGCGCGCAACAACAGGGGTTTAACCTCGCCGTCGCCCTGGCGATTACCGACTTGCAGCGCGCCGCCGGCGACTTGGCCGGGATCCGCACCACCCTCGAAGGGGTGACGAAACTCCGCCGATTCGCGCCGAGCGAAGGCCCGCTCGCGGCGCTGCTGGCCCAGCGGCTGGTCGAAGGCGGCGACGCCCAAGCGGCGGTGGGCGTGTGGTTAAGGGTACTCGGTGATCACACCGCGGCTGAAAAGCGCATCCAATGGCTCCCTCTGGCGCTGACCGCGGCCCGTGCGGTGCCGGACGCCCGCCAGGTGCAGCGGTGGGAGTCCGAGTTCACGGCATTGACCACGCCGCCGCCCGCACCGGAAGAAAAAAAACAGGCCGAATAAAAGCCGCAGCAAGAGGTACTGTTCAGGGCCGCTCCGCAGTCCGGATCTCCCGTTGGATTCGCCACCGGATCTGGCGATTTCACAACAACGGGGCGAGCAGGCGGCTGATGTCCTCGGCCAAGTTGCCCCATAACCGGGTCCGTACCGGGAGCTCGGGTTTGGGCTCTTTACAGTCGTGCAGGAGCTTGTTGGCCCACAGTCGCATCGCCTGCACATCCGGCTGCGAATACAAAAACACACTGATCTCAAAGTTCACGAACAGGCTGCGCAGGTCGAAATTGGCCGAGCCAAGCAAGCCGATGCGATCGTCCACGAGGACGGCCTTGGAGTGGAGCATGTGGCCGTTGTGGTGGAGCAGGATGCGCCCGCCGGCTTTGCGCAACTGGCGCAGATAATGGCGGCGGGCATAATCGGTGATGGGGTGGTTTGATTTGGCCGGAACGATGAGGGTAACGTCTTTGCCGGCGCGCGCCTTGACGATGAGCGAACGCAGGAGGACTTCGTCGGGGATGAAGTACGGGGTAATGATCCAGATGCTGTGTTCGGCTTCCTGAATCATCGAAAGCAGCCCCTCGTAGAGGGGGTCGCCATGGACATCGGGACCGCTGGCGACCACATGGAGGGCGCTGTTGCCTTCGTGGCGCACCGCGGAGGGATCGATTTCGGTGTGCAGGGTTTTGAAGGACTGCCGGCTGGCGAAAGCCCAGTCCGCCAGGAACACCTCGTTGAGCAGGGCGGCGGCCGGACCGGTGATGACCGCCCCGAAGTCGGACCAGCGCTTTTTCGACGGGTGGGCGCCCATGTATTCATGGGCTAGATTATGCCCGCCGATGATCGCCGTGTGTTGGTCAAAAACCGCGATTTTACGGTGGTTGCGCAGGTTGGCCGAGCCGCGGCCCGACAGCGGCACGACGGGCATGAAACGCACCACCTCGCCGCCCGCCTTGCGGATCGGCTCAACAAAACCCCAACTGGAAAGGAGGCACCCCAACCCGTCGAGTTGGAGACGTACTTTAACCCCGGCCCGAGCCCGTTTGGCCAACAGCTTGACCAGGTGGCGTCCGGTTTCGTCCCGGCTGAGGATGAAGGTGGCGATGTGGATCGAATGGCGTGCGCCTAAAATCAGGTTTTCAAGCTCGGCGAAGGCCTGTTCGCCCGTGGTGATCAGGCGCACCTGGTTGCCGCCGGCGGGCCGGCCGGCACCAAACGAGGCCAGGGTGTGGGCGGTGGGTAAAGCGGCGATGGCCGGTTCCACCTGGGGCACGCCCGGCAGGTCCACGACCACCGGATGCTTGCGCTTCTGGAGTTCGCGCAGTTTGCGACCCCCGATCAACACAAACAACGGCACGCCAACATAGGGAACCAGGCCGATGATCAACAGCCAGGCGAGGGTGTTACTCGGCGGACGTTTTTCGCCCACCAGGCGGGCGATCGCGAAGACCGCCAGCAGGAAACCACCCATGGTTAAAAAATGGGGCAGGAGGCTGGTTTCGACAGCTTGGGAGAGGGCGGGGTCCATGAACAGGGCAGGCGTGGGTGCTCAACTGCAAAGGTGTGCCGGTCGGGTTGCGAAGCAAGTCACGGCTAAGTGCTGAAATTAGCAAAATTGGGACTTGAACTTGGCTCGATGAGCCGCCTTTTTGACCTTCCTGTTTGGTGGAATATCCAAGTGGCCAAAGGATGGGGACTGTAAATCCTCCCGCTCACGCGTTCGCTGGTTCGACTCCGGCTTCCACCACCAGTGTTTGCCCCGCAATGACTTAGGCCAAGTCTAGCGGGGCTTTTTTTGTGCCTGCAAAAAACAGAGGTCCGCAACGTGTCCCCTTTTTCGCCCCGATTTTAGCGGCCCGTTTTAACAAGTCGTCAACCGCGAGATCGCCCGCAATGGCGGGCGCAAGGGCTACAGTGGCGTGGATGCACAAGCATGCGCTTCCCGTCGCCCCAGATTCACCGAGCGCAAAAAGAATTGCCGTTACGCCCGTCTTGCAGGGCGAGGTGTTGGCCCTGTTGGCCACGCGAGCCGCGCCCAAGCAAATCGAAGTCGCCTTGCGCCGGCGCCATCCCAACGATCTAGCCCGACGCTTGAGCCACAAAACCATCTACGACTTTATCTCATCCGCGCCTTAAAACAGCTGCCTGCAAAGCCGCGTAAGGCCATTACGATCAGGCACCTCATTCGTTTTTAGCCGCCTCCCTCAGCATGCCGAGGCTATCCCTGGAATTTTTGACCAAAAAATTTAAACTAAACCCGCCAATCCCAGATTCCGCAAAAATAAGTGATGAACACGACCCAATCTATTGACCCTGAGGCGATCGAAAATCTCCGCTCACTTAGCCCCAATGACGACGATGGTTTTCTAAAAGAAATATTAACAATTTTCTTATCAGACACGCCTCTTCGCATTGCCGATTTATATAAGTTTCGTGCAGACGGGAATGTAGAGGCATTTATAAGAACTGCGCATACCATCAAAGGTAGTTCCAGCAATGTCGGGGCAACTGAAATCCACGACCTGTCCGAAAAAATAGAAAAAACCTCACGGCTTAACGGGTTAACGTTACAAGAAAATCAACTAAAAGAATTAGCTGAAGCATTTGATCGAGCAAAGGTGATTATCGAAAAAATCTCCTCCTGAGTTGGGCTTATAGACACGTAGTAATGCGCCTGCTTAATTGTTGTGTAAATTATTAAAACGGCTCATTTCTTGTGTGTGTAGCGCCGTGTCGTAACTTGAGGGTGTTACTAAATTCATGTTCGTGCTGCGATTATTTATGGCCTGTCGATTGCTAGCGGTGCTACGTTTGCAGAAGTGGTAGTCGCTTGACGCCGCCAAGTTTGATCGGCGTGGGTTGGCTACTCGTTAGAATAAACTGTTCCTTCAAAAACCAGGGGCTCGTTTTGGCGTCGAAATAGTATTAATTAGTCGGTTCTGAAAAAGGCACCTTACGACATCACCGCCAAAAACTGCCCCCGGGAAGTCGGGACGGACAACGAACGCAGGAAGTGGAGTAAACGGTACAAAAAGAAGCCGAGGAGCTT
>JBILBW010000142.1:0-6436 GCA_044353465.1 Rariglobus sp.
CTGGGCCATGCTCACACCGATCGAGGCCGCACCGGGGAAGCGGGCGATCACTTTGGCGTTGTTGCGCAGTTTGTTCCAGAGGGGCAGGCCGATCACCAGGCGGTTGGGCATGCGGCCGGTGTCGGTGGCGAGGGCTTCGATTTGCTCGTCGAGTTTTGCGATGGGGTCGTCACTCGCCAGGGTGATGTTGGCGGCGGCCGCAAGCGCGGTCAGGGCGGCGAACACTTTGGCTTCGTGCGAGGTGACGGCGGAGGAAACGAGGGTCTGGGTTTTCGCCTCTTCGAGACGGAGCGGGTCGCCCTCACCGGCTTCGTCGCGTTCGTGGTCGTCGATGGCGATTTCGAGTGCCTGGGGAAGACAGTTGTAGGTGGGGTCGCTGGCGGCGAATTCGAGGCGTTTGGCGGGGCCGCCGACGGCGCGGGAGGTGTCGACCACTTGGAAGGTGTTTTTGTCGTCGAAGTTTTTATATTGGCCGGTGGCGGCGGGGACGACGACCTCGGGGGCGAGGAAGTTGGCAAGGGTGGCGGAGATGTCTTGAGACAGGCCGCGGGCGTAGTTGGTCAGGGTGACGTTGTATTTGGAGGAGCTCATGCGGAAGTAGTGAGTAGCGAGTAGCGGGTAGTGAGTAGACGGATTCGGATTACTGAGGGCGGAGGTTAGACGGCGGGGGTTAGGACCGGGGTGTAGAGGGAGGCTTCGATGAGTTCACCGGAAACTCCGGCTTCGAGTGCAATCCCGACGACCATCCGCGGGGCGTCGTTGCTGTAGCCTTCAACGCAGCCGGTGGCGGTGAGTTGCAGCTGCTCGCCAAAGCTGACCGGGCCGGTAATTTTTACGCGGACTGTGCCAGCGAGGCCGCCGGGAATCGCCACGGTCACGCGTTCGTAGGCTTTGCCGCCGGTAAGAAGCAGCCCAAGGGGTTTTTCGAGGGCGTAATCAACTAGGCAGATGCTTTCGTTGTTACTAAGCCGAACGAACCGGCCTTCTTGGCCGGTCAGATCGACATCGGCCATAACCGAGATAATCGCGTTGGTGCGGGTGAGGTGCATTTTTTGAAGTAGCGAGTAGCGGGTAGTGAGTAGCGAGTAGGCGGAGGGCGGAGGTTCGGAGCCCGGGGTTAGGTGAGGGATTGGGGTGCGATAAGGATGGCTTCGACGAGTTCGTCGGTGACGCCGGTTTCGAGGGCTTGCGCAACCAAGGTACGGGCGCCGGTGCCGGCGTCGGTCTGAACGCGTCCGTCGGCGGTGGTTTGCAGGTACGCACCGATGGTCGAAACGGTGGCGGCGAGTTTGACGCGGACGGTGCCAGCGAGCCCGCCAGCGCCGAGGGCGACGCTGACGCGTTCGGCGGCTTTGCCGTCACAGAGGAGCACGCCCAGGGGCTTGACGGTGGCCGAGCTGAAGAGGGCGGCTTTGCCTGCGGTGAGGACGATGAAGCGGCCAACGTAGCCGGTGAGGTCGGCGTTTGCCTCGAAAGAGAGAATGGCGTTGGTACGAGCGAGAGAGGTTTTCATGGGCGGGGGACGGAAGACGGAGGACGGTGGGCGGAGGACGGAGCCGATTAACGGAAGAGGTCGGGGCTTTCGGCTTTGGCTTTGGCGTAGATGGTTTGGAAATCGGCGCTGGGGTGGGCGGCGCGGATGGTGGCCAGTTTCTGTTCCTGGCGGGTGATCTGGCTGGCGGGCGTGACGGTGTCGTCGGTGCCGGTGGTGAGGCGGGCGAGCACGGGGTTGATCGTGAGGGATTCGAGGGCTTTCACCGCTTTGGTTTCGTCGCGTAGGAGCGCATCAACCCAGAACCCACGGGTGTCGGTATCCTTGGCGGGGAGACGACCGGCGCGAACAGCGGCGTCAACGTGGGCCTCGGCACGGTGGCGGGCTTGCGTCGCCATGAGTAATTGGAGGCCCGCGAGTTCGCTTTTGATCGCGGTGGCGTGGCGGGTGAGCTGGGCAACGAGGTCGGCTTCGTCGGAGGCGGAGGCGTCGACGAGCGAGAGGGAGCGGAGGGTGGCGATGAGGTTTTGCATGGGCATCGCTTCGGGCGTGGTGTCAACCGGTGCGGCGGCGAACAGGGGCGCGATGCGCTTGAAGGCGGCGCGATTGACCAGGCCGCCCATGTTGATTTCGGAACCGGTGACGTGACCGGCGGCGTCGAGGTGGAACGTCGGCGAAAACCGGCGAAACGTGCGGCCTTCGACCGACTTTTTACCGGCGTCGGACCAATCCAGTCGGGCGCGGACGCCGCCGGTCTGCGGTTCGTCACCGGCCCAGTAAAATTCCGTCGGCCAGGCGGAGGCCTCGCGGTCCTCGTGGTTGAAATCGAAAAAGGGCCGGTCTTCGCGGCCCTCGGCTGCGGCGGTGAGTTTACCAGCGAGGAAGGTTTGCAGAACTACGGCGGTGGCGGCGTTTACCGCGACTTCGACCGAGACGGGTTTGCCGCCTTGGGACGCCCGGATCCGGTGGCGGCCGGGCGGCATGTATTGGATGTCGGAGGGGATCGCGGCGCCTTCGGTGAGGGCGTTGGCGAAGGCGGCGTGTAACGGTGCGTTTTTGTTGTTTGTGGTGAGGGCCATGCCACGGGCGCAGTGTCAACGGGTGGCGATTACTTGGGCGGCTGGTAGCTGGCCTTCGGCACGCGGATCAGGGAGCTGCGGCAGTTGTAGTGGGCGGGTGGCGGCGAAAACCAGCCGTCACCCCAGCGGTGACCGTGACGACCGAGACACACTTCGGTGGTGCGGCCGTCGAGGATCGCATCCCAAACCAGATAATCACCTGCGGCTTCGGCCTGGGCGAGGGTTTGGGGGAAGGCCGCCTCCGCAGCGGCTTGGCGGCCGGCGAGGGATGAGGCTGATTCGCTGGCCGCGTCGATGGGCGTACCGCAGCCACACGCGCAGGCTTTGGCGTTGGTGGGTGGCGCGGATGCCGCTGGCACTGTTGGGGCGGTGGGTTTGGCCGGTTGAAACAGGGCTTCGCTCGGAGCTGGCGACGGGACTTTGTGGCGTTCGTAGAGGTATTGCAGGGAGACGGGTAGACCCATGTCGACAAACAGGGTTTTGTCACGGGTGGCCATTTCCTGCTCACGCTCGGGGCGGGTGATTTCAACTTCGACGAAGGGGACTTCGTCGGCGGTGCCCAAGTTTTGGGCGATCAACTGGGGGATGAGTTGGTCATTGAGAATCGCGACAATGTATTCGGCGTAGGTTTCGAAGAGATCTAGCTCGACCTCGCGGTGCACCTCGGTGGCGGCACGGCTGCCTTCGCCGTTGTGCTCCACGGATAAATTTTGGCCCAAAAGCATGATATCACAGGCACGGTCGGCGATGCCCATGAGGCGTTCGCTCGGGTCGTTGGGACCGGATACGCCGGGCGTGGTGCCCTGCATGATTTGCAGGTTGGTGCCTTGGGGGAACGCACCCCATGACGCCGTGCCCATGTTGCGGAGGGCCGAGGTGATGGCGTCGATTTCGGCCTGGGTGGCGGTCGCTGGGTAGTTGGCCCAGCGCAGCGGGGTGCCAAACAGTTCGGCTTTCTGAACGAGCCATTCCCAGCCGAGCATGTGACCGAGCCAGAGCGGTGCCAGGGCGCGGAGTTGGGCGGCTTCACCGAGAGCGCCGGACTTCGATTGAAAAATGCCGGTGAGGAATTTGCCGGGGTGTTTTGAAAATGGCGTGAGCGCAGAAAACGCGGCGGGATTGAGGCGGAGAGCGAGGGTGCCGTCGGTGTCGATGCCGAGGTATCGGGTCGGGACGCGGCGGAAGCCGACCGGTACAACGTAACCGGTGGTGTCGGTCGCCCAGTCGATTTCGACGACGGATAGGCCGCGGGCAACGGCGTCCATCAGTTCGTAAACAGCCGAACCGAGCGGGGCCCGGGTGGTGTCGACGTAGCCGCGTTGCAGGTGCAGCGCCGACTCCACGAATGCGGCTTTTTCCTGCGCCGTAGCTGAGGGTTTTCCGTTCTTGGGGGTGTAGGGCTGGACGTTGAGCGGCAGCTTGCGGATGGCGTTTTTGAGTTTTTGCAGGTTGGCGCGGAGGCGCGGCCAGGTGTCTTCCATCAGGTTGAACAGGTCACTTTGCGCGGCGAGGTCACCACGGGCACCGGCGTCGAGGAGTTCACCAATAGCGTCGGGAGAAAGGCTGCGGCCGAAGAGTTGCGGTTCAAAGTCGCGGGCGGTGGGGCGGATGATGGGGGATGGGGACATGGGGGGGGCTGAAGTAGTGAGTAGCGGGTAGCGAGTAGTGAGTAGGTCGGAGGGCGGAAGCGTTACCGCGACCAGGCGCAGCGGTAGCGGGTGAGTGCGGGGCGGTGGCGGGCGTTGAGGCCGGTGGGGACTCGTTCAGTGGCAAACGCACCCGTTCCAGCGGAGGGGTTGCGTTGGGCGGCGTGGATCGCGAGGGCCAGCGCGGTGGAGCGGTCAGCGTGGCCGTCAGCAGTGCGTGCGGCGGCGTAGCGGATGGTCCCGCCGGGACTGACGATGCGTTGCATGCTGCCGAGGTCGTCACGGATCACTGCGGAGGCGGGTAGCCCAACGGTGCGGGCTTGGAGGACTTTCTTGAGCCGCTCAAACAGCTCCCGTTTGCGGTCGCCGGTGAACGTCACGCCTTCGAAACGGGTTTCGTCGAGCGAGGTGGCGAGGTGTTCGCTCACGGGTCCGCCGATGCCGGTCGCGTCGATCGCGGTGAACGCTGCCGCCATGACCCGAGGGAGGAGGATTTCCTCCTGCTGCGGGAAAGGGACGCGGTCGAGGACGAGGACTTCGCGGGTTATCAGTTGGCCGCCGTGGAGACGTTCGAGGGTCCAGGCTACGGTCAGATCCCGTTTTCGACCGACGTCGATGCCGATAAACAAGGCCGGTCGCGGCCGGAGGGTTCGACAATAGAGGTCCGTAAGCGGATCGAGTGTTGCTTCCTCACATTCACAGCCTCTGACGAGTTCGGCCGGGAACACCTGCGATGAGTGCTCCATGAACTGGCACTCAAATTCCTGGGCCCAGCCTTCGGGGTCGGCTAAGTTGGCCCGTAGCTCGTCCACGTTGAGGGCAAGACCCTGCGCTACCGCGTCGTAGGCACTGGTCTTGTGGCGCGAGAAAGCCGGGGCGTGCTCCCACAGGTCGAAGTATTTGTTATTCCGCCCGGCCGGCGTGGAGATCACGCGCAGTTTGAGGGCACCACGCAGCGGGTTGGAGATGATCGGGTAGACCGCGCGCCAGATTTCCTCGGGGTTTTCGTGGAAGGCGAATTCGTCCAGCACCAGGTTGGCCGAGTAACCACGGGCCGTGGATGGGTTGGCAGGTAGTGCCAGCACCCGCGCCCCGTTGGGAAACCGTAGCTGCGATTTCTGGATTTCGGGGCGGTATTCTTGGCCGGTCGAGTAGCTGACTGCGTCGCAGAAAATCCCAGCGGCGCGGTTCACCTTGTCCATGAACTCCAACGCCTGCCGTTCACCGGCGCTCAGGATGACCCAGTCGCCGCCGGTCTCGATGGCGTCCGCCACCACCTCAAAGGAAGCGGCGAGTGAGCCGCCAATCTGCCGCGACTTGAGCCAAATTTTGAAGCGTGCTTTGTCCTGCACCCATGCGCGTTGGTAGGGCAAAAGGAGGTCGAGCGGCGTGACCGCGAGGCGGCGGTCCGGCTTGTAGGTTTTTTTAGGGGTGGTGCGGCTCATGGCGTGGGCGCGGCACTGGCCGGTAGCGCAGGCGCTTCGCTGGCCCCGAGGCGGGAACGCCACTCACGCATGATGTCTTTTTCGCGGTCGGGCGTGATGTTCACCTGCGTGGCCACCACGGTGGTGGGCTGGTCTCGGTAGACGTCGGGCTTATGGGCCTTCAGGAAAAAGATTAAGCAGGCGTCCGAGTAGCGTCGGCGCTCACCGCATTGCTGGCCTTTGGCGTCGAACACCGGCTCGCTCCACCCGTCGATACCGCGCCGTTTCAGCTCAAGCTCGGCCTCTTCGATACGGGATGAATTACGCACGCGGTCACGCTCCAGCTGGGCCGACTGGAGCACTGGCACGAGGTCCGGCTTGCGCTGCAAGTGGCGGTAAAACGTGGACTGGTCGATGCCTTCTTTTTCGATGGCGTTAAGCGACGGCGAACCGTCGCGGATGTCCTGCACGATGCGGTCAAAGAGCGCTTGGCTGAACTTGGGCGAGCGACCGAGCTTGGCGGCTTTAGGGACGGCGATGGGCATTGCCGTAGCGGCGGTGTCAACGGACGGACGGCGGAAGTCGGCGCACGGTGGACGGTCGAAAGGGAGGGGCGGAATATGCGCGCGCAGGCGGATTTGGCGGTGGTTCGAAAACGCGCTGGGGGATTGGGGGCTCGGGCGGTTCGGGGTTCGAGGTTCGGGGCGGGCGTAGCCCGGCCCTCGGGCGCGGAGTCGGGCCGCGGCGAGGCTGGGCGAGCACGGCACGACGGAGCCGCGTGCCAGGGGCACGCAA
>JBILBW010000143.1:0-6412 GCA_044353465.1 Rariglobus sp.
TACCGCGACCGAGTGGCTATTAGCGCGGGACGAAGCGGGGGACACCCGCCTGGCGATTGAGGGGTGAGGTGGGTGGGGCGCGAGCTGAGGATCTTTAAGCGCTTCGGCCAAGTCCGACCAGCGGTCGTTGATCTACGCGGAGGGCGTTTTAGACCCCGGTATTAATCGGGTTAGGCCCAATCGCGCGGCGGGTTGAACGGGGTCGGGCCGTTACATGGATACATCCAAGGCAATCTCCATGGATGGTTATAGGCTCTTGTATCCCTGTAACGGCCCGACCCCTGCTTTTAGGCGCCCGACCCCTGCTTTTAGGCGTCCTCGAAAGGCGCCCCGGTAGTGACCCGGGTGCACTCGGGCGGGCATAGTTACCCGGACGAGGCGCCGGGGGTGATCGTGAGGTTTTTTAAAGAAAACCAGCTGCCTTGATGGCGGAGATTGGGCCCACGGAACACACGGGCGAAGCGGAGGGGCGGACCGGCGGCAGTTTTAACCACGAAACACACCAAAAACACGAAAGTCGGAAGGGGGCGCGGAGCCGGGGCAGCTGCTCGGTTTTCCTTCCGTGTGTTTTGTGGGCAAATCGGCTGAGGATGGGCCCACGGAACACACGGACTACACGAAAGAAGCGGAGGGGATTTCTTTTCGTGTGTTCAGTGTGTTCCGTGGGCAACCGGCTCGCGAGCTTTAGAGCGTCGCCAGGATGGCGTTGAAGGTCGCGCTCGGGCGCAGCGCCGCGGAGGCCTTGGCGTGGTCCGGCTGGTAATACCCGCCGATGTCCACCGGCTTGCCTTGGACCGCAATCAGCTCGGCGACGATCTGCTTCTCGCTCGCAGCCAGCTTTTCGGCGATCGGGGTGAAAAGAGCGCTTAGCTCAGCGCTCTTAGCTTGGCTTGCCAGCGCCTGGGCCCAGTACAGCCCGAGGTAGAAGTGGCTGCCGCGGTTGTCGATACCGGCACCGACTTTGCGCGCCGGGCTCTTGTCGAACTCCAGGAACTTGCCGTTGGCTTCGTCGAGGGTCTCGGCGAGGACCTTGGCCTTGGCGTGACTTTGGGTGATCGCGAGGTGCTCGAAGCTGGCGGCAAGAGCGAAGAACTCGCCCAGGCTGTCCCAGCGCAGGAAGTTTTCCTCGGTGAACTGCTGAACGTGCTTGGGGGCGGAACCGCCCGCGCCGGTTTCAAACAGGCCGCCACCGTTCATCAGCGGGACGATCGAGAGCATCTTGGCCGAGGTGCCGACTTCAAGAATCGGGAACAGGTCGGTCAAATAATCGCGCAACACGTTGCCGGTGACGCTGATCGTGTCGAGGCCCTGGACCAGGCGCTCCAGGGTGAATTGGCAGGCGGCGGCAGGCGGGAGGATGCGCAGGTCGAGACCGGTGAGGTCGTGGTCCTTGAGGTACTTTTCGACCTTGGCGATGATCTGGGCGTCGTGGGCGCGGGCGGCGTCGAGCCAGAACACCGCCGGGGTGGCGGAGAGGCGGGCGCGGTTAACCGCCAGTTTGACCCAGTCCTGGATCGGGGCGTCTTTGGCTTGGCAGGCGCGCCAGATGTCGCCGGTCGCCACTTCGTGGGACAGGAGAATCTCGGATTTGAAATTTGCGATTTCGGATGCGTCGCCGGAGGCGATGGTGACCACGCGGACGGTGCCGGCGGCGGGGAGCTCGAAGGTCTTGTTGTGCGAGCCGTACTCCTCGGCGGCCTGGGCCATCAAACCGACGTTGGGCACGCTGCCCATGGTCTTGGGATCGAGGGCGCCGTTCTTTTTGCAGAAATCGATCACCGTCTGGTAGACGCCGGCGTAGCAGCGGTCGGGGATCAGCGCGAGGGTGTCCTGCTCCTTGCCGGCGGCATTCCACATTTTCCCCGAGGTGCGGATCATCGCGGGCATGGAAGCGTCGACGATCACGTCGGAGGGGACGTGGAGGTTGGTGATGCCCTTGTCGGAGTTGACCATGGCGAGGGCCGGGCCGGCGGCGTAGGCGGCGGCGAGGTCGGCCTCGATCGCGGATTTTTCGGCGGGGGGCAACTTTTCGATCTTGGCGAGCAGATCACCCAGGCCGTTGTTCAGATCGATGCCAAGCGGGGCGAGGGTGGCGGCGTGTTTGGCGAGGACGTCCTTAAAAAACACTTTCACGGCGTGGCCGAAGAGGATGGGGTCGGAGACCTTCATCATGGTGGCCTTGAGGTGAAGCGAGAGCAGCACGCCCTCGGCTTTGGCGCGGGCAATCGACTGCTCGTAGAAGGCGACCAGGGCGGTTTTGCGCATCACGCTGGCGTCGAGGACCTCGCCGGCTTTGAGCGGGGTTTTGTCCTTGAGGACCTGGACAGAGCCGTCGGCTTTGACCAACTCGATGCGCACGGTGGTGGCGGCCGTGGTGGTCAGGGATTTTTCGTTTCCAAAGAAATCGCCCTCGCTCATCGAGGCGACGTTGGTCTTGGAGGACGCGGACCAAGCGCCCATCGAGTGCGGGTGCTTTTTGGCGTAGTCCTTGACCGCCTTAGGGGCGCGACGGTCGGAGTTGCCCTCGCGAAGCACGGGGTTGACGGCCGAGCCGAGGACCTTGGCGTAACGGCTGCGGGCGTCTTTCTCGGCGTCGGTCACGGGGTTTTCCGGGAACGCGGGAAGGGCGTACCCCTTGGCCTGGAGCTCGGCGATGGCGGCCTTGAGCTGGGGGATGGAGGCCGAGATGTTGGGCAACTTGATGATATTGGCCTCGGGCTTGAGGGTGAGCGCGCCGAGCTCGGCGAGGGCGTCGTGGGTCTTCTGGGCGGCGGGGAGTTGGTCGGAGAAGGCGGCGAGGATGCGGGCGGCCACCGAGATGTCGCGGGTTTCTACATTAATACCCGCTTGCTTGGAGTAGGCCTGCACGATCGGCAGAAGCGAATAGGTGGCGAGCGCGGGGGCCTCGTCGGTGATGGTGTAGATGATGGAGGGGGCGGCGGACATGGTGGTGGGTGGTGAGAAAATTAAGGGTGGCCGAGCTAAGGGCGGGCTAAGTAAACGGTCAAAAGCAATTACCGGAACGAATGGGGAATATCAGCGCAAGCGGAGGGGCCGCGCGGCTGAGGCTTATCGCGGGGCGGGGGCTTCTGAACGGCCAAAGTCTCCGCGAGCCCCCGGTCGTTAACCTCGGTGTCAAGGCTCGGTGGGGGGGGGCCTCGGCCGCCCACCGGGGTACCCGCCTTAGTCCATTTTGCATTCAAAGGTATGAAAACCGACGACAACGGTGGTTCACGCCAGTAGCGACCCGCCGACCAAACCTTTAAAAACAAAAAATTAACCGCTAATGAACGCTAAGGTACGCTAATTCAGAACTGATGGTTCCCGGGTTTTATGAGCGGCCATCAGCGTACCTTAGCGTTTAAAGCCGGTTCGTTTGTATTTCTGTGAGTGAGCAATGCTATCGGTCTTCCCCTTTGGGGCCGATCCTGCTGGCTCGACCCTCCGCGCACTGCGGTGCTTCGACTGGAATCCTTGCCGGAGGTCGGGTTTTGCCCCTCAAACCCCACGGGGTTTCGTCGAGGATCGCCTCGTTTCGATGTCGGTACCGGCGGCCTTCCAGCCTTGGGGCCCGGCCGCTTAGATCGTACGGCGGGCGAACAGCTCGTTGAGCGGGTAGCGCCCGGAACTCAGGGCGGAGTCACTGAGCAGGTCGTTGCCGGCGAGAATCGACTCCAGGCGAAAGCGGCCGCCGTTGCTCACGTAAATTTCGATGTTTTGGTAGCGGCCGTCGACGATCCACAGGCGCGGCACGAGGCAGGCCGCAAAGATGTTTTTCTTCGTCACCGTGTCCGGGTGGCGATCGCTTTGCTGGAGAACTTCCACCGCCAGGTAAAGCCGGGGGTCGTTGCGCCGCACCAGCGACAGGTCGGGGCGGATCTCGGTGTCGGGTTGCAGTTTGACCAGGCCGCGCCGGGGGAGCAGGCGGAGCGCTGAGTTGCGGGGCATGCTTTCGGCCACCCACTGGTGCAGACGGTCGCAGAGCAGCTCATGGGGGCCGTTGATCGGACCGCGGATCAGCGGCCGACCGTGGATGATTTCTTCATAGGGATCTGGCATGGGGATGCCTAGGGGTTGAGGGTTAGGGGACCCGGGCCGAACCGGGCGGTGCTAACTGCGGCGTCCACACCACCAACCGACACGGGGATGGATGTCGGCTGGAGCATGGGTTAGCTGACCCCGGGGAGGGTCAACTGCTGCCAGAGGGCGACGGGCACTTCCTCGGCGCGGCTTTGCGGGCTGCACCCGCCGGCGGCCAGCACCGCGAACCAGGCCTGGCCGGCGTCGGGCAGCTTGTCGCGCAGGAGGGCGCCGAGCTGTTTGCGGCGCTGCTGGAAACAGGCGCGGATAAGGAGCTTAACCTCGGGGGCGAAGACGAACGGCACGGGTTTGCGCACCAAGTTGAGCAAATACGACTCAATGTCGGGGCGGGGATGGAAGCAGGCGGCGGCGACTTTGTGGCCGGGGGCGATGTCGTAGGCGGATTGGAGGAAAATTGAGATCGCGCCGAACTGCTTGGTCCCGGGGCTGGCGGCGTAGCGTTGCGCGGCCTCCTGCTGGAGCATGAGCACGAGATGGGTCGGCAACGGGCCGGAAAACACCGCGTCCATCCACGGGGTGGAAATGGCGTAGGGCAGGTTGGCCACGACCTTGAAGCCGGCGGCGGCGCGCGCGGCGGGCAGGGCGGCCAGCGGGTGTTCGACCGCATCGCCCTCGAGCAGGTGGAACTTGCCGGGGAAACGCGGGCCGAGGGTGGACTCCAAGTGGGCGTGAAGGTGGCGGTCGAATTCCACCGCCCAGAGTTCGGCGCCGGCTTCGAGCAGCGCGAGGGTCAGGGTGCCCAGGCCGGGCCCAACCTCGACGACGGTGTCGCCGGGTCGCACCCCGGCGAGCTCGAGGGATTTGTTAACGATGTTGCCATCAACCAGAAAGTTCTGGCCAAGGGCGCGCTTGGGAAAGTGGCCGAGCTGGCCAAGCAGGTCGCGGGTGGCTGAGGGGGAAAGAGGCATGAAGGGACGTGGGTCCGGTACCGACTACTCATCGGCACGAACGGGTGAAAGTTTTGGCTGATCTGAAAGAATCAGCGATTTCTGAACTCGGCGATGAGGGCGGCGGTGTCGGGCGCCTTCATGAGGGCCTCGCCGCAGAGGATGGCATGGGCGCCGGCGGCCTGGACCCGGGCGGCGTCGGCCCCGGTGAAAATGCCGCTCTCGCTGACCGCGATCACGTGCTTGGGGAACAACGGTATGAGCCGTTCGCTCAGCCCGAGGTCGCACTTGAAAATGGCGAGGTCGCGGTTGTTGACGCCGATGATCTTAGCCCCGTGGTTCACGGCGCGCTCCAGTTCGGCCTCGGTGTGGATTTCGAAGAGGGTGTCGAGCCCGGCGAATTTGGCCGCCTCAAACAACGCGGCGATTTCCTCGTCGGTGAGGGCGCGCACGATGATCAGGATCGCGCTGGCCCCGGCTTCGCGCGCCTGGAGCACCTGGATGGGGTGGACCATGAAGTCCTTGCGCAGGCAGGGCACGGCCGGACGGTGGTCGCGAAAAAACGTGGTGACCGCGCTGAGGTCGTCGAGTGTACCGCCAAAAAACTTCTCGTCGGTGAGGATGGAGAGGGCGCTGGCGCCGGCCAAGCGGTAGTTAACCGCCTGGTCGGGTGCGGCGATGCCGGCGGCGATGGCCCCGGCGGACGGCGAGCGGCGTTTGATCTCGGCGATCACGGCGAGTTTGCCGTCGTCGCGACGCAGGGCGGCGGCGAAGGACGGTGGCTTGGGCGCCATGGCGTTGAAGGCGGCCAGCTCGGGAAGGGAAACCGCGCGCAGCAGCGGGGCGATCTCTTGACGCTTCCAGGCCATGATCTCGGTGAGTTTGTCGGACATTGGTTTGACCACGAAACACACCCAGGTGACGAAAACCAGATTTTATGAAGGCCGTGCCGGAATCGGGGGCGGCTTCAGGGGGCAATGGCGACAAGCCCCGGGCTCTGGCCTGAGCGCAGACACAGGGTCACGACGAGA
This sequence comes from Rariglobus sp., assembly GCA_044353465.1. Classification (GTDB taxonomy): domain Bacteria; phylum Verrucomicrobiota; class Verrucomicrobiia; order Opitutales; family Opitutaceae; genus Rariglobus. The sequence continues at coordinate 6,020 of JBILBW010000143.1, forward strand.
CCGGGAACCTGGTTTCCCACTCAGGGCCACGGCGGCGCCGGGCGCGGGGCTGCCGCCGCCGGGGCGGGTCACTTAAAGTCGACCAGTTCGATGTCAAAAACCAGCGCCGCACGCACGGGGATGCGCCCGAGCACGCCCTTGTCGCCGTAAGCCAGCCAGTAAGGGACGAGCAGGGTGCGCTTTTCGCCCTTTTTCATGGAAAGGATGCCGGTGTCCCAGCCGGGAATGACCGCGCCGGTGCCGATGCGGAAGTTGAACGGGCCGTCGCGGCTGGCGGAGGAGTCGAAGACCTTCTCGGTGTCGAGGAAGCGGCCCTCGTAGTTGACGGTGACGATCTGGCCCTTTTGCGGGGAGGCCGTGCCGGTGCCGGGGCTGCGGATGAGGTAGCGCAAG
>JBILBW010000144.1:0-6363 GCA_044353465.1 Rariglobus sp.
CCGTAACGTAGCGGGAGCGCGGAGCGCTTTCGACGCTCGCCACTCCCCCGCTCGCCATCCCCCAAACCTCGAAACGACTCCCTCGTCCCGCTACGCCTCGGAGCCCGGCGCGCCTTCGTAACGTAGCGGGAGCGCGGAGCGCTTTCGACGCTCGCCACTCCCCCGCTCGCCATCCCCCAAACCTCGAAACGACTCCGTCGCCCCGCTACGCCTCGGAAACCGGCGGTTGCTTTCGACGTCTCAGAACAGCTCAGCCACTGTCGCAGACGCGGCGGCCAGCTCCCGGTGAAGCGGCAGTTGGTTGCGAAACCAAGTCCGTTGTTTTTTCACCAGGGCGCGGGTGTTGTGGGCGATCTCCGCCGCCAACGTTGCCAGGCCCGGCAGCGGTTGGGCGCCGGCGGCCTGCGCGTCCAGCCAGGCCAGGGTTTCGCGGTAACCGATTGCCCGGGCCGCGCTCAAGTTTTGTTCCAGTCCGGCCGCCCGCAGCCGGGCCACCTCGGCGAGCAGGCCATCGGCCAACATCGCGTCCACCCGCCGGGCGATCCGCGTCTCCAGCTCGGCTGGTGGGCGCTCCAAACGGGTGCAACGCACCTCCCAGTCGGCAAAGGGCCCGGGCATGCGCGCGAATTCCGCCGCCAGCACCGCCAGGGTTTTCCCCGAGGCCCGGCACCGTTCCAGGGCCCGCGTCACCCGGCGTGAGTTGTCCACATCGAGCGGCCCCAACCCGCCCGGATTCCTGACGCGCAACTCCGCAACCAGCGCGGGCAGCCCTTGCTCTGCCAACTGGGCGGCGATCTCCGCCCGCAATTCAGGCGACACCGCCACGTCGTCGGCAACCGGGGCAAAAAAGCTCTTGAGGTAAAACCCGCTGCCGCCGGCCACCAGCACCCGGCGCCCGCGGGCCGTGATCGCCGCCACCGCCGCCTGCGCCTGGACCACATACGCGGTGATATCCATGCCTTGGTGCACCGGACTCAGGTCGATGAGGTGGTGCGGCACCCGGGCACGCTCGGCGGCGGTCGGCTTGGCCGTGCCGATGTCCATGCCGGGGTAAAACAACAGCGCGTCGCACGACACGATCTCCGCGTCGTGGGCTTCGGCCCAGCGCAAGGCCAGCTCGGTTTTACCGACGGCGGTCGGCCCGGTGAGCACGTGAATCGTTCCGTTCATGGGATCCTGGGCGGCGTTGCGGCTCACCACCCGGTGAAGTTCATCCCGGCGCGGTTAGGCACGGTGGCAGTGCGGGCAGGATTTTTCGTAGACGTAGCGCGGGTCCTGCTGCTCGGTGGTGGTCAGGGGCGTCTGGCAGTTCCAGCAGAGCACCGAGCCGGTTTCCTCCAGCTGGGGGTTCACCCCGACCCGGCGATCAAAGACAAAACATTCCCCCTCGTAATGCGCCCCGCCGCACATCTCGAAGTATTTCAAGATGCCGCCGTCGAGTTGAAAAACCTCCTCGTAGCCCTCCCGCACCAGGAACGGGCCGGCCTTTTCGCAGCGAATCCCGCCGGTGCAAAACATCACCACCGGCTGCTTCTTTAATTCCGCCGGCAAACGCCCGACCGCCTCAGGAAATTCGCGGAAATGGTCGATGTGCGGCACCAGCGCGCCCGTGAACGTCCCCATCTTCACCTCGTAGTCGTTGCGGGTGTCGAGCAGGGTCACTGGCCGGCCCTCATCAAGCCACTGCTTGAGGGTGTGCGGGGCCAGTTTGGGCGCGGGTTTATGCGCCGGGTCGATGCCCTCGACCCCGAACGCGATGATCTCTTTTTTGATTTTCACCAGCATCCGGTTAAAAGGCGCGGCGGCGCTGAAACTTTCTTTGGGGGCGAGGTCCTCCAGCCCGCGCACGGTGCGAATCTCCGCCACCAGCCGCCCGACCGCTTCGGGGGCGCCGGCCACGAACAGGTTAATCCCCTCGGTGCTGAGCAGGATCGTGCCCTTGAGGCTCTCCTGCTGCGCCAGGGCCTGCAACCGCGCACGCAAGGCGGGCAGGTCGGCGAGCGGCGCAAATTTGTAAGTGGAGATATTGAGGCAATCGGCGGACATGGCTTAATGCGGAGGCGGGCAACAGAGCGGGAACCGGGCCGGGGTGCGAGCCTACGCTCAGAGCGCGGTGGCCTGGGCGAGTCGTTCGGCCAACAGCTCAACCAAACGGATATCGCCCGCGATCGGTTCGGTCATCTGAGTCTGCAGGCCCGGATGGTCCGCCTCCGCCGCCTGGCAAATCTGGGCGATGTCGCCGCCAGGCCCGGCGTGGCGACCCGGCGAGAGGAACTGCAAGGCGATCACCACGGGGCCGCCGTCAAAAGGCGGGGTGCTTAACACCGAGGCCAGCAGCGGCTCGTTGAAGTCATAGGCGGCCCCTTCACGGCGCTCCATCGATGCCACCGCCAGCCCGGCGATCTCCTGGCCAAGCAGGACCTGCAGTTGCGCACCGAGGTGATTGCGCACCTCTGCGACCGCGGGCTGAGGCGTGCCGTGATCACACAAAATCACGCGGGGCCGGTCCCAGCCGCGCGCCTGAGCGGTGGCCCGGACTTGATCGGCCAAAATCCCCGCCACCCTTGCATCCGCTTCAGCGGTATGAACCAGCCAAGGGGCCTGGCGCACCCGGGCCAGGGGAAAGCGGGCCCGCACCGCCGCCACCCGCGCCGGCACATACTCGGTCAGGGCGGCGCTGGGACCAAAAAACAGCGGCATCAGCACCGCCTCGCCGGTCGGATTTTGCTCAAAAAACGCCACCAGGGCCGGCTCGAGCAGCCGCGCCGCCACCCCGCCCAACTCCTCGGCAGCCACTTGGCTGGAATGGAGCAGGGAAACCGGCTGCACCGGGAGGCCCAGGTGGTCGCTGAGCAGGGACGCCAACCGGCGCAAACTCAGCGTGGAGACGGGGCGCAGGGAGCCGTTGTCGAACAGAAACCAGGCGGTGACAGGAGCGTTGGGTAAGGTTTTCAAAGTCGCGGTTAAATATCTTGCGACCCAAAATAATTGCCCCGTAAGGTCAACCAACGTCGCCACTTTATCGCTTAAACATGAACCGCTCCATCAAGAAACTCAGTTTCGTCCTCCTCTCTGCCGCCGTGATTCTCTCCGGCTGCTCCAAGAAGCCCAAGCGTCCCGACCCTTCCTCCACCGTGCTCGGACCTGACGGAGGCCTTTCCGGTGCCGGCATCGGCGGCACCGGCGGTCTTGGCGATGGCACCTTGGCTGACGCCAACAGCGCCCTCGGTTCCCGTGATCCCAATGCCATTGACGGCCAAGTCCGCGGCTTGCTCCAGCCGGTCTACTTCGACTTTGACCAATCCGCCATCAAAGGTTCCGAGCGCGCCAAGCTCGATGCCGCCAAGGCTTACCTCGAGGCCAATCCCACCACCCGCATCCTGCTGGAAGGCCACTGCGACTGGAAGGGCACCTCCGAGTACAACCTCGGCCTCGGTGACCGCCGCGCCAATGCCGCCAAGCAGTACCTGAATACCATCGGCGTCGCCGCCGACAAGATCGAGGTCCTCTCGAAGGGCAGCCTGGATGCGATCGAGCAGGCGGATGAAGTGACCCGCGCCAAAGACCGTCGCGTCGAGCTGGTTGTTCTCAAGCAGTAAGGAGGCAATCGCCCGCTTCCCACGAAACCCCGGCCTAAGCCGGGGTTTTTTTGTGCCCGCAACACTCCAGCAGCGGGACGTCGGGGGGGCGTTTCATTCAGGAAAGTCTCGTTACCGTATCAGTTAACCCAAGTCACTCATTCAAATAACGAAATGTAACTGCGTCAGGAGCGGGCGCGTCGGCGAATCCCTTAAAAAGCGGAGCCTGGGGTGAACCTTCCCGGTCCGGAGGCCACCTTAAGCGACGCCCCGCCCGCAATCCGTCATGCACCTAATTCCCGCCTACCCGCCCGGGCCGCCCCGGCTGCAAGACCTCGCCGTGGGCGACCGACCGCAGGAGCGTTTGGCCAAACTTGGGGCCTCCGCCCTCAGCGACCGCGAATTACTCGCCATGCTGCTCCGCAGCGGCAGTGCCGGGCACGACGTCCTCACCTTGTCCACCCGGTTGATGGCTGAAGCCGGCTCGCTCGCCGGCTTGATCGCCTGGCGCGAGGCCGACTTTAAAAAACTCAAAGGGATCGGCCCGGTTAAAGCGCTCCAACTGATCACCGTGATGGAGGTCGCCCGGCGCATTATCACCCAAGTGGGCAACCCGCCCCTGCAACCCCTGCTCGACACCGCCCAGCAGGCGACCGATTTCCTCCGCCCCTTCACCCACGGTTTGGTGGTGGAAAAATTCTGGGTGCTCAGCCTCAACCGGCGCAACCGCTTGCTCAAATGCACCGAGATCACCTCGGGTACGGCCACCAACACCCTTGCCCACCCCCGCGAAGTGTTTCGCGAGGCGATCCGGGAATCGGCCGCCGCCGTGCTCTGTGCCCACAATCACCCCTCGGGCGACCCGGCGCCAAGTGCCGCGGACATCCGCATGACCCGGCAATTGCGTGAGGCCAGCCACGCAGTCGACATCGCCCTGCTCGATCACCTGATCCTCGGCCAAGCAAGCGCCGATCCCCTAGGATTAGGCTTTTATAGTTTCCGCACCGCCGGCCTTGTTTAAGGCCAATAGTCCGTCGCTTTAGCACCTTTTGATCGGGCGGCCCAAAATAGCGCCGCAATCTCGTTTCGTTTGGCGAACCGCGCGCGTTACGGGACCACGGAGGCGGTTTTATTACAGGGAATTGTTGTCCAGCGGTTTACCTTGGCGTGAGTCAAAACCGCTACCGGTGATGTCACCCGGTTTCAGCTTTTAACTGGGCAGCCATGCACAAAAAAACCGCCACCGGTGACGGTGGCGGTTTTGAGGGGTAAAACCGGGGCGCAACTTACTTGCTGCCACCCACTCGAGAGTTAGTGCCACTGGGGGTCACCACCGTCGGATTCTGGAATGTCGAACTGGCAGGTACGTTACGAAGCACTTGCTTCTTCGGCGAACCACCGGGACTGACCAAGTTGGCAGTCACGAAAATCAGCAAGTTGCGCTTGCTGCTCGATTCTCCCTTGGAACGGAAAAGGGCGCCAAGGAACGGGATGTCGCCGAGGACGGGCACTTTGTCGCTAGTCTTTTTTACCTCTTCTCGAGTCAGTCCACCCATCACCAAGGTGGCTCCATCCCAAACGGTAACTTTGGTGGTGATTTCGCGGGTTGAAAAGATCGGTTGGTAGAACCCGGAGGGCATCGTTATGGTGGTTTGACCACTGATCGCTACACTGCTTCCACCGTATTCGACAAAACCCTCAAATTCAGTCACTTTCGGAGTCAGGTCCAGAGTGATGCTATAGTCATCTTCTTCAACAGTCGGAGTGACTTTCAGTTCAACACCGACATTGCGCACAGTGAAATCCTGGGGCGTGCCCGCAGTGATACTGATCGAACCACCACCCGAACTAAAACCACTCGCTGCAGCCACAGTACTCTTGGTCTCCCCATAAGACTGGGGATAACGCATTTCCTGCGCGACCACGATGGTGGCTGGGCTACCCGAAAGAACCGTAACCTTGGGCGAACTCAAAAGATCCGAACCGCTTTTTTGGGACAAAGCCCGCAATGCAGCGGATATATTAAAACTGCCGAAAACCCCCGTGCCTTCAAATAAGTTTCCCGCCGTACCGGCGAGAGCAGCTATACCGGGAATTGAAGGAGGGGCAATCTCGACGTCAGTCACAACCGGTGGCAATGGGACAAACTTGTCAGGTACGCCTCCATTGTTAGTATCATACGAAATTGTTTGCTGTGAAATAATTTGCCCCTTTCCACCCGAAGAGGTCGATGGAAATGCACCGCTCAGCGAGCGATTGCCGGTTGCTGCAACGCGTCCAGTAGTAGTACTACCTTTAATAAGAGAAGCGCCACTGCGATTCCGTTGAGAAGCCGCCCAGTTCACCCCCAATTCCTCGAGAGCGCCTTCCTGCACTTCCATGAACTTGGCCTCGATCTCGACCTGTTTTACATTGTCGTAACGGTTAAGGATGTTGCGGATTTTTTCGATATTGCGGGTGGTTTGATTCACCAGAATCGCCGAGCCGTCATAAACGAGGCTGGAGCCAGGGGTGCTGGAAAACTTAACACCGGCCTGCTCCAAGAAGTTTTGAATCCCGCTGGACTCACCGCCAGCACCGGAACTGCCCGCAGAGGCAACGCTGGCCGCTGGGGTGGCAAACGGATCGGCCGCAGCGGCTGGGGTCGCCCCCGCCGCGCCAATACCGGTCATGCGAATGACCGTGGCTTTGGTGACGGAGAAGAAAGCGCTCTCCAACATCGAAGTGTCGCCGCCCGGGCGCACCACAATGGTGTCGGCTTGGACCTCATATTGGTAGCCGGTGG
>JBILBW010000046.1:0-19521 GCA_044353465.1 Rariglobus sp.
ACGATGGGGCGCTCATTTTTAATCTCGGGAGCGATCAAACCAATGCGTTCGGTATCAGCGGAACGGGCACGCTGAGCAAGAGCGGCGCCGGCACCCTGACGTTAAGCGGAACCAACGGCTACACCGGGGCGACCACCATCAGCGGCGGAACCCTGGCGATCAACACGGCTGCGGCCCTCGGGTCCACCGCCGGCGTGAACCTGGGCAACGCGGCGACGCTGCGTTACACCGGCTCGGCCTCCGCCACACTTGACCGCGACCTGGCGGTCACCGCCGGGACCGGCTTTTTACGCAACAGCGGGCCGGGCACGCTGACGCTATCCGGCACGTTGAGCAAAAACGGCACCACCCTGACTTTCGCCGAGGGCCTGTTTGCGGTGACCGGCTCGATTGTCGGGGCGAGCGCCAATTCCGACTTGGTGGTCGACGCCGCCAGCGTGATTTTGGGAGGAGCCAACAGCTACACCGGCCCGACCTACCTGCGCAACGGGGCGAGCCTCACGGCCAACCTTGCCGGGGCCCTGCCCACGACAACGCGCAGCGCGCTGGTGATGGATGATAGCGGCACGGGTTCGTCCACGTTGAGCCTCGGGGCCGACCAGGTGGCGGCTTCACTCAGTGGTGCCGCCACCTCCGTGGTGGGCCTTGGCTCGCACACCCTGACGGTCGGCGAGACCGGCGGCACCAGCAGCTTTGCCGGCACGCTCGGCGGCAGCGGCGGGCGGTTAACCAAAGACGGCTCCAGCACGCTCATTCTCTCCGGAGCCAACACCTACACCGGCGCGACCACGGTGGGCGGCGGCACCTTGCAAGCGGGTGCGGTGAACGCCCTGAGCGCCACCAGCGCCGTGACCCTGGCCAACGCCACGGGCGCAAACTTGGCGTTAAATAACTTCAGCCAAACGATCGGCTCGCTCGCAGGCGGTGGCAGTAACGGCGGTAATGTCAGTCTCGGTTCTGCCACCCTGACCACCGGCGGCAACGCCAGTAGCACCAGCTACGCCGGCGTCATCTCCGGTAGTGGTGGGTTCACCAAAACTTGCGCGGGCACGCAGACACTCTCCGGAGCCAACACCTACACCGGCACGACCACGGTGGCCGCGGGCACCCTCGCACTGCTGGCCAACAGTGGAGCCGCGCTCGCCAACACCTCGACGCTGGTGTTGGCCAGTGGCGCGACGGTGTCCCTCGGGGCCGCCCAGCAGATCAACGCCGCGGCCAACCTGACGCTTGCTGGGGGCACGCTGATATTGAACGGTTTTAACCAAACCCTCGGCACCCTCGACCTGAATGCCAACGCGGCGCTCAATTTGGGCGGCTCAGCCGAATTGGTGTTTGCCGACAGCCATGGGCTTGACTGGAACTCCGCGCAACTGAACGTGAGCAACTTCACCATCGGGACCACGAAGCTCCGTTTCGGCACCTCCAACGCCGGCCTCACCGCCGTCCAGTTGGGCTTAATCCGGTTCGTATCCTTCGACAACGCCGCCGCGCAAATCGACGCCAATGGCTTTCTCGCCCCAGTCCCGGCGAATTTTGAGAACGCGAGCAGCACCGACAGCCTCATCGCCACGCCCATCGCCGGGACGACCGCCGTGTCTCAAACGGGACAGGGCACCACCACCCTGACCGCTGCCGGCAACACCTCCACCGGCCTCGCCTCGGTCACCGCCGGCACCCTGGTGATCGGCACCGAGGCCGGTGGCAACTGGGCGGGCGACGTCATCGTTTCGGGCACCGGCACGCTCAAGGGGCGCGGCACGATCACCGGAAGCGTGCGCGTCGAATCTGGAGGTAACTATAGCCCGGGTAATTCGCCGGCGATTCAGTTGATACTTACTGATCTCATACTGGACTCCGGCAGCAGGGTCACCCTTGAACTCGATGGGGCCTCCGCCGGTTACGGTGCGTTTTTCCATGATAAGAGTGTTGTGAGCGGCGTGGTTACTTTGAACGGCACCCTCTCGGCCTCGACGATTTTCAGTGGTTCCAACGGCTATGTGCCCGCGTTTGGTGCCAGTCACACCGTGATTACCGGCCGCGAGCTCACGGGGCGCTTTGCCGCCTATGATTTTGCCGCCAACGCCACCGGCGTGAGTTGGCTGCCTGAATACACCGCCACCGCGGTTAACCTCTACGCAGTCCCGGATAATTACGCCACCCTCTCCGGCCTTAATCCCAACCAAACCCGCATCGGCGTGGCCCTGCAGTCGCTGCGCAACGCCGGTCCCTTTGAACTCGACCAGCGCGCCGCCCTCAGCAGCCGCGCTACTCTGTTTAATGGACTTAAAACCAAAGACGCCGCCGGTCTGCGCTCCGCCTACGACCAACTCACGCCGGAGAAACTCATCGCCCTGGCCAGTGCCACCTTCCAGAGCGCCTCGATCCAGCAGGCGAATGTCCAGCAGCGCAGCGCCGAGTTGCGCCGCTTCGGTCCGGGCGCCGTCAGCCTCAACGGCGTGGCCCGCCCCGCCGCCGCGGAGGATTACCAAGTGAAAACGGTGATCGAGGACGGGGTGCAATATGCGGTGGCCCAAGTGCAAGCGCCAAGGCGGTTGGGGTATTTTGCCAGCGCCACCGGTGCCTTTGCCGCGGTTGACGCTTCGGCCGAGCGCCTCGGCTCTTTCGCGCAAACCGGCGCGGGTAGCTTCGGCTGCGATTACGCCCTGAACCCAAACCAGGAATTGGGCCTGATCGTAAGCCAGAGTTTTACCGACACCGATTTCTCGGGCGCTAGCGGATCGGCCCGCACCACGACCAACCGGCTCGGGGTGTTCCACGCTTACCACCACCAAGGGTTTTTCCTGACAACGTCGGGGTCCGTCGGGTTTTCCGATTACGCTACGAAGCGCAATCTCCTGTTCTTGAATCAAACCGCCAGCGGTGAAACCCAGGGCTTCAGTTACGGCGCCCAGGTGGCCGCCGGCTATGAGTTTAAAGTCGGTGATTATATCATGGGCCCGACCGCCTCGATTGCCTACGACCATGCCCAGGTTGCCGGCTTTAACGAAACCGGCTCGGCCGCCGACTTGCAGCTCAGCCAGCAAAATTCCAACTCACTGCTCACTCAAGCCGGCTTTCGGGTGAGTCGGCCCTTGCGGTGGAAAAACATCGGCTGGGTTCCTGCCCTGAGTCTGGGGGCTAGCCGCCAACTTTTTAACCCCAATACGATTACCGCCCAACTGGCCGCCGGTGGCACGCCCTTCAGCGTCAAACCCCAGGCCGGCGGCCATGCGTATATCAATCCCGGCGCGAGCCTGGAGGCGATTATGGCCAATGGCTTCACCTTGCGCCTGAGCTATGAGGCGATCGTCAATAAGGATTCGGCTGAACACCGGGTTAACTTCAGCGTGGGCGCCGGGTTTTAGCCCGGAGTTAACAGGCCACGTTGGTCTGCTTTAAAGAGCGCCCGGTGGCGGCCGCCCTCACGAACCATCCAGGGCAACCGTTCACCTCCTTTTGGTTAATAGGTAAGGGCCGGGCAACTTTTCAGTGTCCGGTATTCCTGTAACGGCTCGACCCCATTTTGAGGCGCGCATGGATTAACCCGCCGGCATAGCGCGTGGCGACCCCCTCGGCTGCGCGACCATGGAATTCCCCAGGTGCCAACACCAACGCGGCTTCTAGCGCCCGGTCTCATTCTGGGCGTCAGTTCGGCCACGAGGCGCTGCACTGCTTCGAAACCTTTGGACGCCACGGCCGGTTGAACCGGATCATCTTACTTGTCGCTGACGTTGACCCATCCAGAACCGGAGTTGCGACCCGCTCAAAGCGGAGATGAATCCCGCCTTTACGCCAATAGCCTGACCTGTTCGGGTAGCCGCAGAATTCTAATCCTATGTCCAATCCCTCACACTCCACCTCTCCGTCCGCCGGGGATGACCGCAATTTGGTATCTATCGACGAGACCTATCTCGCCCCGACGTTTGAGGATCGGCTACGACTTTTTTGGATTAAAAACTCCCGAGTGGTGCTGGTTGCAAGCGGCCTCCTGATCGTGGGGATTGTGATCAAGGGCGGTTACGGGATTATAGCCGAGCAGCAGCAAAAGGCGGTCGCCGCCGAGTATGGCGCCGCGACCGATAATGCTCAGCTCAAAGCTTTTGTCGCCACCCACAAGACCCATGTTCTTGGCGGACTGGCGCAACTGCGTCTGGCAGACCAAGCTTATGGTGATAACCAATTCGCCGAGGCCCGGACCTTGTACGCCAATGCCGCCGAACTCCTGAAAAACAGCCCCTTTGGTCAACGGGCGCGCTTGGGATCCGCGCTTTGCGCGCTGCAGGCCGGGGCGGCTCCTGAAGGTGAAACCCTGCTAAGGCAGATCGCGGCCGACCTTAAGGCTGACAAAATGGTGCGTGCTGAGTCCGCCTATCATCTCGCTTCGCTGGCGGTTACCAATGGCAACAGCGCGGAGGCGCTCCGCTTGATTGAACAGGCAACGAGCATCGACCCCGAGGGCCAATGGGCCGATCGGGCGACCTTCCTGCGCACCACCATCCCCCAAACGCCAGCGGTTACGCCGCCTGCCGAACCCAAGTTGGAGGGAGTTCCTTCGATCAGCTTTAAATAAAGCTGATCGAAGAGGGCTTCGACCGGTTCAGTGGGTAATCAATTGAGTAGCGGAGAAACGGAAGTGTGTCACAGAGCCGAGTTGGTGCTGTGTTCTTTGTGACCCCTACCGAAAGTCTGGTTTCGGTCTCTCTCCCCACGGATACGCCGAGGGACCGTAAACCCCAACTCCGCCGAAGTTGGATCTAGGCCTGCAAATCCCCGGTGTTTGGGGTGACAGCCCTTTGCTTTTACCCCCCTCCATCCCCCTGCCTAAATCTCACGCCAACTTCGGAGTTCGGCGTTGCTCAAATTTTTTTCCATTCTGCGCCAATCACTTCCACTTCATTAAGAAGAGGTCCTGATTAAGATTGGGATTCGCTGCGGGTTTACGTTGACAGGGTCCCCCACGACTGACCCTTATGCGTCCATCGGGGTGTAGCTTAGTCTGGTAGAGCGCCTGGTTTGGGACCAGGAGGTCGTAGGTTCGAATCCTATCGCCCCGACCATTTTTTTAAAATGCGTGTTATTGTTGGTTTCATTACTCGAACTAACGGCAACTCCTTACATTTCCATGTAACGCCGAGTGTGTGACAATTGCAGGGTTAAGTGACCGGGCCTGCCGTCTGGGGCGTTGGGGTTGTAGGACCGCCTCAGCCCGGCTCATGGCCCTCGGGGTGCTGGGTCGGCTGGCCCGATCCGACGCGTTTGCAGGCATGACCATGCCCGCGCCAGCGCCTGGCTCAGCGGCTGCATCGATACCGGCTTACTCAGGTAGTCGTTCATCCCGGCCGCCAGGCACACTTCGCGGTCCCCGTTGAGCGCGTTCGCGGTCATGGCAATGATCCACGGTCGGCGTTCTATGTTAATGAGTTCGGTGATTATTGTGGTCGCCTGCAAGCCGTCCATGCGGGGCATCTGCACATCCATAAAAACCACGTCAAAGGTGCGTTCGGTCAAGGCGGCCACCGCCGCCTCACCATCCGCCACGATTTCGCAGGTGTAGCCGAGGCGTTCGAGCATGAAGGTCAGGACTTGCTGGTTCACCTGCTGATCTTCGGCCAGAAGAATCCGCATTGGGGCGTGTTTGCCTTGCGCCGCGGAGGTTGGCTGCGGCGTCGCCACCGCCGGTCGCGCCTCCGGCAAAAACAGACGGGTCAACGCCTCACGCAGGACCCGGCGTTTGATCGGCTTCGAGAGTACCAGGGATACATCCAGCCCGCTTGGCGACTGGCCGTCGCGGCCGAGTAGGGTCAGGGCGATGATCGGCAGGTCCGCCGCCGAATAACCCCGGCGCAGTTCCGCGATCAGCGCGCTTCCGTCCATACCGGCGAGTTGCAGGTCGATTAATGCGCCCGCGGGTGGCGCCTCGCGGGTGAGCAGGGCGAGCGCCTCTGCGGCGGAGCTGGCCAGCAGCGGGATCATGCCCCAGCGCCCGATTTGCTCGGCGAGAATCTGACGTTGGTTCGCGTTGTCCTCGACGATAAGAATGCGCTGGCCAGCTAGTTCGGGGGTAGATTGCGCGGTGGGTTGGGGGGCGCCGGCGGCATTCAGGGGGATTTCGAATTGAAAATCCGAGCCTTGGCCCATGATGGAGTCCACCCAGATGCGCCCGCCCATCAGTTCGACGATGCGCTGGCAAATCATCAGGCCAAGCCCCGAGCCGCCGTATTTACGCGCGGTCGAGGCCTCGACCTGACTGAAGGATTTAAACAGTCGGTTGCGGCTCTCGTCCGGGATGCCGATGCCGGTATCGCGCACCGACACATGCAGGCACCGTCCGCCGGTGGCATTGACGCGGGGTTCGCAGGATAGGAGCACCTCGCCGTGTTCGGTGAACTTCACGGCGTTGCCCACCAGGTTGATCATCACTTGGCGGAGGCGGGTGATGTCGCCCACCAGGAGGTCCGGCACGTCTTCGGATATGCGGCAGAGGAGATCGAAGCCTTTTTGGCCGGCGGGGCGGGCGGCGATATCGAGGGCGCTTTCGATGCAATCGCGCAGGTGAAAGGAGGCTTGTTCCAGTTCCAACTGGCCCGACTCGATTTTGGAGAAATCGAGGATGTCGTTGAGCAGGGCCAAAAGGCTGTCGCTGCTCGTCCGGACGGTGCCGGCGAAATCGCGTTGCTGGAGCGAGAGGGGGGTTTCAAGGAGCAACTCCGACATGCCGATGATGGCATTGAGCGGGCTGCGGATTTCGTGGCTCATGTTGGCGAGGAACTCGGCCTTGGCGCGGGCGGCCGCTTGGGCCTCGCGGGTGAGTTGTTCGGCTTGGGTAGTCGCGACAGCGAGTGCCTGGTTGCGCTCCTTGAGCAGTTCTTCGGTGCGCTTCAGGGCGTCGATATCCAAAAGAATACCGGTGACCCGCCGGGCTTTGCTCGTGCTATCGTGCAGGGCCTCGCATTTGACCCGCACCCAAAGGTTTTGCCCTTGAGGGGGGTGCAGTCGTGCCTCCAAGTCGAAGGCCACCCCCTCGGTTAGCGCCAGTTGCAGGGCGGTGCGGATGCGTCCCTGGTCCTCGGGATGGTAATAACCGAGGCTATCTTCATACGTGATCGGCGAGCCGGGGGCCATGCCGTGAAGTTCATAGGTGACGTCCGACCAGAAAACGCGATCCAGGGACGCTTCGATTTGCCAGTGGCCCAAGCGGGCGATACGCCCGGCTTTGGCGAGTAAGTCGGTGGTGGTTTGCAGGCGTTCCTGCGCCTCATGCAGGGGCGTGACGTCCCGGGAGACCCCGAAGGTGCCGACGATTTCACCGCGGTGGTTATAAAACGGGTATTTGCAGGTTTGCACCCAGCGCACACTGCCATTGGGGAAATCTTCCCGCTCCTCCATATTGATTAGGGGCGCACCGGTACGCATGATCTCCTGCTCATCACGTAAAGCCTTTTCCGCATGTTGGTTGCCGAAAAAGTCAGCGTCGGTGCGGCCGATCACCTGCTCCACCAGGTGGCAGCCCAGATAGCGCACCTGGGTTCGACTCACGCAGATAAACCGGCTCGCCCGGTCCTTGAAATAAATCATTTCCTCCACGTTTTGCAGCAGAAGCGATAAAAGCGTGGCCGGGTCAATTGTGGTCATGGAGGCAGAAGGTCTAGACCGCGTGTTCACTTCCGGCCGGGTGGATCACTGAGTGCATTTTAAGTAGGGCTATCGGTGCGATTGGGTTTCCACTTTAATTTTAAAACGCCGGGTGGGCCTGATCGCAAAACCCGGCCGGGTACCGGTTGGTAAACTCTCCATTGCCCCAGGGGGTGCTACCGTCGGGCGCCGCTGCAGGCGGGGTTTTATACCTCGCAACCCGCTGAAACCGTGGTGGAACGGACCGGGTTGCGTTAACAAATTAATGAGTAGGTCTTTGCCCAAAAAAAGTCCCGGCCTATTATTTTTTTGGTAAAATTTCCGGCGAATGAGCCGTTAAAGTGGACCGATAAAGTCCCGACCATGAACGCGCCCCCAGCCCAAGTTGCCAAAAAAGTCTCCGTCGAGGCAGTCGCCCAGGCGATGCGCTTCCCCCCCGCGGCCGCTCGGGTCCTGTCTTCACTTCAGCGCCAACTGGTCGATATCAATGTTGATATCCAGCAGATCATCGACTTGGTGCGGCTGGATGCCGGTATTTCGGCGCGGGTATTGCAAGCGGCCAATTGCACGGGTGTGTCCCGCGGGGTGCGCTGCCACTCGGTTGCCGTTGCGGTCAACCGGATCGGCTTTGACCCTATTTTTGAAATCGTAGCCAAGGCGTCCGCCGAGCCAGGGCGGGGCGAAGCACTCGTCTCCTATGCCATGCCGGCAGAGGAGTTCTGGCGCCGCTCCATCGTTTGTGGGCTGGCCGCCGAACACCTGGCCGAACTGCGGTCTGTCGATGGCAATGTGGCTTACGCCATGGGCCTGTTACATGGGGTCGGCCTGGTGGCGGTGGATCAATGGGTGCAGCGCTACATGCCCACCCTTGGCTTTTTCGGCCGTGGTTTCCCCGCCGACTTCAGTGAGGGGGAACGCGTGCTGCTCGGTTTTACCAGCGCGGAAACCGGTGCGGCTGTGCTCCGCAGTTGGGATTTCCCCCCCGAAATCAGCGAACCGATTCGCTGCCAGTATGCGCCGTTCACCGCAGTCGCCTACCGGCAGCTCAACAGTATACTCTACGCCGCGAAGTGGCTGACGGCCCGGGTGTGCGCGGGGGCCTCGTGGTCGGGCCCGGCTCCAGAGGGTCGTCTGCTTGCGCCGATTAACTTTAACCCGACAACGCTGGCCGCTGAAATCACCGCCGTGCAGGACCGCTTGGCGGCAGTCCAGCGCCATTTGGGGATTGAAGTGCTGGCAGCCGTAGACGCCTAGGCCGACACCCTGGCATTGAACGTCTTTGCCCCGCGCATCTCCGGCGCAGTCCGCATGTCCCCGGCCTCGTTTATCTCAACGGGTTAAATAGGCGCTCGAGCGTGGTGCCCCCGGGCGCTGGTCTGATGGGGCGGCTATCGGCATTGCCAGCGGCTGTGAATCGGCTTCAAACCGCGGATGCCAATGACAACCACCCAGCCCTGTTCTGAATGCGGAACGCTCTTTTCGTGTGGGTGCGGCGTGGGGGCGTGTTGGTGTTATGATTATCCGGCGATCCTTCCGGTTGATTTTGCGCGAGGCTGCCGCTGCGCCCAGTGCCTGGCCAAGGCCATCGGCCGCAAGATTGGGGAACGGTTGGCCGGTTTGCCAGTAGGGGAGGCGCTTGAGTTGGCGCGGCAACAGCCACCGACGGGTCGCCTGCTCGACCACATCGATTACACGCTGGAAAAGGGCAATTACGTCTATTCGCGCTGGTATTTACTCAAGCGGGGGACCTGCTGCGGAAATGGATGCCGAAACTGCCCTTACCGGGCCGGGCTTTGATCTAAACTAGGTCTCCGCGTCGTTTCAGAACGGCGTGATTGTGGGTTGATTTTTACCCTCAGGGACGCAACACCTCTCGGCCTTGACTTCAGCCGGTCCTATTTTTTCACCCCTCGAATTGGCTGTGGCCGCTCCCACTTGGTGGGCGCCGGCCGGTGGCCTCCTTCTGGGTGCCTGCTTGGGATGCGCCTTGGTGTGGTGGTCGGCGCGCTACGCCCGTAGCCGGTCTCGGGAGCGATCTGCCGAGTTACTGGAGGTCGCCAAACGCGAGGCCGCTGTCGCCGCCAACGAAATCCGCCAGCAGGCGGACGAAGAGCTCGCCCTGCGTCGGGCGGAGATTAACCGCGAGTTCGATCGCCGAGAAATCGAAGCCGAGGTCAAACTCCGGGAAATCCGCTCTCACGAGGAATCTCTGGGGCTACTCGACCACCAGTTGGAGCAAAAAGGCGAGCGCTTGGCGCGCGAAACCGCCGCGATCATCCAGGCTCGCGATGCGATCCGCACCTTGTCGAAGTCGGTGCGCAAGCGACTGGAAGGGGTCTCTCAGATGGATGCTGAGGACATTAAGCGGGCCTTGCGCGAAGAGGTGGAGCTGGAGTGTCAGGACGAGTTGCGTGCCTTGCGGCACGAGATTCTGGACCGGTCCGAACAGGATCTCAACGCGCAGGCCCAGCGGATCCTCGTCACCGCGATGCAGCGCTTGGCCTCCAAGCCCAACAACGACATCACCGCCACCATCGTGCATCTTCCTAGCGAAGAAATGAAGGGGCGCATCATCGGGCGCGAGGGGCGGAACATCAAATCCTACGAGGCCACCACCGGGGTGACCCTATTGATCGATGAATCACCCCAGATGGTGCTGATTTCGTCGTTTGACCCGGTGCGTCGCGAAGTCGCCCGCATCACGCTGGAGGGGTTGGTCAAAGACGGTCGAATCCATCCGGCCTCCATCGAGGAATTTTATGCCCGCGCCAAGGAGGAGGTAGAGCTCAACGTGCAGCAATCCGGTGAGGATGCGGTCCATCGGCTCGGGATCAACGGGCTGCACCCGGAGATCATCAAGCTGCTCGGCCGCCTCAAATATCGGTTTTCCTTCACCCAAAACGCGCTCGATCATTCCATTGAGGTGGCTTTTCTATGTTCGATGTTGGCCAGTGAGGCGGGCCTTGACCCCGGGCTGGCCAAACGGGCCGGCCTGCTGCACGACATTGGTAAGGGGGTGGAGGGCGACTATGAGGGCAGCCACGCCGCGGTGGGGGCCAGCTTTGTGAAGCGCTTTGGCGAGACCCCGATCGTGGTCAACGCGATCGCCGCACACCATGAAGAGGTGAAACCGGAGACCGTTTATGCCGGCTTGGTTATCCTCGCCGACACCGTTTCGGCCGTGCGCCCCGGGGCCCGCGCCGAGTCGATGACCGGCTACATTCAACGTCTCGAGCGGCTGGAGAAGCTCGCGATTTCCGTCGAAGGCGTCCACCACGCTTTCGCCATTCAGGCAGGCCGCGAGGTGCGAGTGGTTGTTAATCCTCAGAGCGTGACCGATGAGCAGGCCCACGCCATTGCCAAAGAAATCCGTCGGCGCATTGAATCGGAGCTGCAGTACCCCAGCACAATCAAGGTTACGGTCATCCGCGAGGCTCGCTTCACCGAGACGGCGACCTGATCACGCGTTCGGCCTTAGCCCTGATTACCGAGTATCGCGCGAAAAGCGGTCCGACTTTTCTGGGATTTGTAACCGGCCGCGGTTTTGGTTTTCCTTTTCGTGGAATTCGTGTGTCTGGTGATGCCTCCATGGCTGATCCTAAAATTCTCGAAACCTTTCCGAATCCCGCTCCGCATCGCGATTTCATCATCGCGCACACCCATCACGAGTTCACCTCGGTGTGCCCGATGACTGGCCATCCTGATTTCGCCAGCATCACGGTCCGCTATGTGGCCGATAAAACCTGCGTGGAGCTTAAGTCGCTCAAGCTCTACTTCCACGCCTACCGCAACGAGGGCATCTTCTTCGAGGCCGCCACTAATAAGATCTGCGATGATCTCGGACAAGCGCTCAAGCCCCGCTCGCTGGTGATCGTTGCCGACTTCAAGGCCCGCGGCGGGTTCTCTTCGATTGTGACTGCGGAGTACCAAGCGCCCGCAAAAAAGGCCCGCCGTTAAGCGAGCCTTGTCGGGGGGCGGTGATTCAGGACTTCGGGCCGTGGGCCCTGGGGGCGGCCGACTGGATCACCACTTTTGCTTGGTGCGCAGGCCTTCGGGCATGGCGATTTCTTGAACCAGCTGGTCGCCTCGGTAAACCCGCAGCCAAATGCCGTAAAGCCTTTCACTGGATTCGAATCGACCAGTGCCGGCAGCAACAATGTTGCCGTTTAAGGCCGTCTTGACAGCCAGGATCGTTTCGGTGCGGGCGGTGATCTTGCCCATTGGTTCGATGGATTTTATAGGGGTTTCGAAGGGTTTTTTCTTTAAGGCCAATTTGTCTCCTTGCTCGTGCATGTCATCCACGGTGGCAAAGAGTCGGTACTCGGCCCGCAGCCCTTCGATGGGCCGCGGCGTGCGATTAGAGATGATCAGCGTGTAGCCCCAGTTTTCTTCGGTTATAGAGAGCGCGTCCTTTCTGGTTTCGCCTGTGTCTACTTTTACATCCTCGGTTTTTTTGGTGGTTTTAAAATTTACCCGGCTAAGCTCAATTTTGATCGCGTCCGGCGCGAGCGGCTTGGCCGCTTCAGCGGCGGCCAACTTTTCGGAAAAAGCCGCCAGTTTGGCCTGATCATCCTCCACCAGGCTATTCACAGGCAGGCTAAAAACCTGGCCGTCACTCCTTTTGATTTTAACCTTCCCGTTTTCCACCGAGAGAACTTCCGCGGTGAGCGCGCGGCCTTGTTTGTCGGTGAGCGTCAGGGTCTCGGCGGCGAGGCGGCTCGCAGCGGTGAGCCCGATATTAAGGGCCAGCAAAAGGGCGATTTTTTGAAGATAATGCATGATGAATAAGTGAAATCGGGGGTATACGTCGTGAGCTTTAACCTGAGCGTAGAATCGTTTCAGCCCGAGCGTGCGGCGAGGGCGGCGATGACCTGGGCGTGCAGGCCGGGGCCGGCGGCCACGGTGGACTGGGCCGGGTAGGCATCGCCCCCCTGCCAGTCGCTGATCACCCCACCGGCTCCGCGCACCACGGGAACCAGAGCGGCGATATCCCACGGGTTCATGATTGGGTCCATCGCAACGTCGGCCCAGCCTGCTGCCAGCAGCAGGTAACCGTAGCAATCGCCCCAGGTCCGCACCAAGCGGGCGCGTTTGCACAGCGCGTCAAAGGCGGCCCCGTTCTGGTAGAGCGCCGGGTTGAGGGGATCGCTGGTGAGCAGGGTCGCCTCTTCGGGGCGGTGGCAGGGGCGCACGCGCACAGGGCGGTCGTTGAGCGTGGTGGTGGTTCCGTCGCCGATCATGAGCTGGTGAAGGATCGGTTGGTGAATGGCGCCGAGAACCGGTTGCCCCTGGTGTAGCAGCGCGATCAGCGTACCCCACAGGGGCACTCCGGTGATAAACGACTTGGTGCCGTCGATCGGATCGAGCACCCAGACGAACTCAGCGTCGGCCCGGTCGTTGCCAAGCTCTTCGCCAATGATGCCGTGGTCGGGGAATTTGGCGGTGATCAGAGTACGGAGCAGTTCCTCGGCACCTCGGTCGGCTGCGGTGACCGGAGAGTGATCAGCCTTAAACTCGACCGCCAGCGACGGGTTGGCGAAATACGGGCGGATAAAATCGCCGCTTTGCAGGGCAAGTTCTTTTAAAAACAGGCGGTAGGGGGTAAGAACCACACGGTTTAGGAATCATAAAACCGGCGAAATGCACGAAAAAAGCCAAAACGGGGCCGCGTTGCCCCTCGCCAAACCGAACCCGCGCTTGTCGTAAAAAATCCCCCCAGTTGTATTAGTCGTTGGAGGATTGAGCGTGCGGAAGGCTTGGAGTTGGGGGGTGGGGTGTGTTTGCTGGGGAGCCATGACTTGGACCGTACAACCTATTCACTTCGTCGATTTTGAGGGCAGTCTCGCTTCTGGTATCCTCGAATACGGTGTGGTGACCTTGCGCGGGTCGACGATCATCTCCACCCAAACCCGGCTGTGCCGGGCGGCTGGCCGCATCCGGCCCGAGGACGCCGCCCTCCACGGTCTTGATGCCGCCACAGTCGCCCCACACGCACCGTTTGCGGAGGACTTCGAGGCGTTCGCCCAGTGGCGGGAAAGCGGCCCGCTGGCGGCCCACTTCGCCAATGCCGAAAACACTTTGGTCAAATCCGCCTGGCCGTACCCGCGAACTTCGCCCGATTTCGCCCGACCGGGGCAGGCGGTGACCGACTGGGGCCCGTGGATCGATACCGGCCGGCTCTACCCGCAGCTCTACCCCTCGCTGGCGTCGGCGAAACTGGCCGAGCTCGTGGCCGCGTTTGATCTGCAGGGCCAACTTGACGAGCTCGCCGAACGCCATTGTCCGGAGCAGCGCCGGCGCTACCACGCCGCGCTGTACGACGCCTTGGCCGGGGCGCTGTTGCTCACTCGATTGGCCGCCGAGCCCACGCTGGCCGGCCAATCCTGCGCCTGGTTGCTGGCGATGAGTACGCTCGATGGCGACAAACGTGCGGCGTTGCGTCAGGGCGGACTTTTCGACTGATTTTTCCCATGAAATACCCCGTTGCCATTGTCGCCCACCGCGGTGCATCGCTGGAAGCTCCGGAAAACACGGTGGTCTCCGTGGCGCTGGGCTGGGCGCAACACGCCGATGCCGTCGAGATTGACGTCCACCTCACTCGGGACGGCCAAGTAGTGGCGATTCATGATCCCACCTTACTGCGCACCACCGGACGGGATGCCCGTGTCGACGAGTTAACCCTCGCCGAGATCCAAAAGCTGGATGCGGGCGTGTGGAAAGGCGCCGCCTACCGCCATGAGCGCGTGCCAACTTTGGCCGCAGTGCTGGCCACCGTGCCCGCCGGACGAAAATTATACGTGGAATTGAAGGCCGCCGAGGGCCTGGTGCCCGCTTTGCGAACCGCCTTGGAGGCAGGGGCGGTGCCGCTTGAGCAGATTGTGCTGATCAGCTTTGAGGCGGACACGCTGCGCGCGGCCAAGCGGGCTTTGCCTCGTTGTCCGGCGCTTTTTTTGGCCGATACGCCCGAAGGAGCCCCGGATAAATTGGCCGGGCTGATTGAGTTTTGCCGGTCCGAGGGGTTTGCCGGGCTCGACGTGAGTGCGGGTTGGCCGATCGACGCGGCGCTGGTGTCACGCTTGCGTGCCGCCCAGCTGGAGCTCCACGTGTGGACGGTGAACGACGCCCGTCGTGCCGGCGAATTGGCGGCGGCCGGGGTCGTCAGCATCACCACGGACAAACCCGGCTGGTTACGCGAAAAGCTCGACCACTCCTGAGTATGCAACGCGACGCCATGCTGGAGCGGTTGCGGGCGGGCGATGAGTTTGACGTCTTGGTGGTCGGCGGTGGCGCAACCGGCTTGGGCGCTGCGCTGGAGGCGGCCGCACGCGGGCATCGGGTGGCGCTGATTGATCGCGAGGATTTCGCCAAGGGCACGTCGAGCCGTTCGACCAAACTCGTGCACGGCGGGGTGCGCTATCTTAAGCAGGGGAACGTGGCGTTGGTGCGCACCGCTCTGAGGGAGCGCGGGCGGTTGTTGAGAAATGCCCCCCACCTCACGCGCAACCTCCCCTTTGTGATTCCGAATTACTCGCATTGGGACGGGTTTTTCTACGGCACGGGCTTGACCCTTTACGACTGGTTGGCGGGCAAGTTGAGCCTGGGGGCGTCGCACCGGGTCAACCGCGCCGAAGCCTTGCGCTTGCTCCCCACCGTGGCTCCGGACGGACTGGTCGGCGGGGTGGTGTATCACGACGGGCAGTTTGATGACGCGCGGCTGGCCATCGCTCTGGCGCAGACCGCTGCCGAACACGGCGCGGTGGTCGTGAACTACTGCACGTGCACCGGTTTTATTAAAAACGAGTGCGGCCGGATCGTCGGCGCGCGGGTGCGCGATGAAGAAGCGGCGGCCAGCGGCGGCGGGGCAGGAGAGCGCGTCGGCGAGTTGACCGTGCGGGCCAAGGTGGTGATCAACGCCACCGGCGTTTTCGTCGACGAGCTGCGCCGGCTTGATGACGCCCAGGCCGGCCCGCTGCTCACGGTAAGCCAGGGCATTCATGTGGTGCTGCCGAAGCGGTTTCTTCCTGGCATGGCGGCGTTGATGGTGCCGAAAACAGCCGACGGGCGGGTGCTGTTTGCAGTACCTTGGCACGATTGCGTGGTGGTGGGCACGACCGATACGCCGGTCGCTCGGGCCACGCCAGAACCGCGCGCGCTCGATGAGGAACGCGCCTTCGTTATGTCACATGCGGCCAAATACCTCGCCAAAGCGCCGACTCCCGGCGACGTGCTCAGTGTGTTTGCCGGGCTGCGCCCGCTGGTGCTCGCGGCTGGGGCGGGCCGCACGGCTTCGCTGTCGCGCGATCATACCTTGATGGTGAGCGCGGGTGGGCTGGTGACGATTACGGGGGGCAAATGGACAACTTATCGGCAAATGGGCGAAGAGGTGATCGATCGCGCCGAGGTGCTGGCCGGCTTGCCTCGCCGCACCGGCGAAAGCCCGACAGTGGCTTTGCGCCTCCATGGGTGGCAGGTGGCGGCGATGGACTCGCCGGCGGCGGCCGCGTCAGCTACCGCGGAGCCAGCGGACCAATTGGGCTACGGAGGCTACGGTGCGGACGCGGCGGCGATCCGGGCGCTGGCGGTGCAACACCCTGAGTTAGCCGAAGCTCTGCATCAGCAGTTCGCGATTCTGCGCGCCGAGGTCGTCTGGCAGGCGCGTCACGAGATGGCGCGCACGGTTGAAGACGTGCTGGCGAGGCGGACCCGCGCGTTGTTGCTCAACGCGCGCGCCTCCATCGAGGCGGCCCCGGTGGTGGCTCGCTTGCTGGCGGGCGAACTCGGGCGGGACGAGGCTTGGCAGCGGGCGCAGGTTCACGCCTACACCCAATTGGCGCGCGGCTATGTGTTTACCGATCCGGCGAGCAGGGAAAAAAGCGGCTGATCAACGCGGCGAGCGAGGTCTCGGCCATCGAGTCCAGTTTGAGCGCAGCGTGGGCGAACTCGCAGTGGATGGTCGAGGGATTGGGGATGACAACCACGCGCAGGCCGGCGCGGTGGGCCGCTACGTGGCCGGGCACCGAGTCCTCGAAGGCGAGCGCAGAGGCCGCCTCGACACCCAGTCCGCGCAGCGCGGCCAGGTACACGTCGGGCTCGGGTTTGCCGATGGCCACGTCGTCGCGGCAGGCGATGGTGTCGAAGTACCCGCGCATGCCCCGGTGTTCGAGGTGGCCCTCGACGTGGGCGTGGGTCGAGTTGGAGGCTAGGCCGATGCGCAGCCCGGCGGTACGGGCCGCGTTGAGCAGGGCGAGGGTGCCGGGTAGGGGCGGGGCGGCTAGGGTGAGGGCGCGGGCGGTTGCCCGGTAGCGTTCTTCAAGCCCGGCGCGGCTGACCTCGGGCCCGTAGGCCGACCAATAATCGTAGACCACGTCGGTATGCCCGACGATGGCGTGGAGCACGGCGCGGTCGCACGGCAGGCCGTCCTCGGCATGCATCTGCACCCAGGCGTCGATCAGCACCGTTTCAGTGTCCACCAACAGGCCGTCAAAATCAAAGATCAGGGCGCGTAACATCGGTTTTAAAATGAAGGCACCTTTCTTGGCCGCTGGCTCGACGCAAGCGATGAAAAGATTCTAAGTGGCCTCATGTCTGGTTTAACCCTCCCCACCGCAGCGCGTTCGCTGCTCCTCGCCACCGCCTCGCTTTTCCTGATGACCCAAGCCCCCGCCGCCACCAAGCCCACCACCCGTAACCGCGCCGAGATCGACGCCGCTTTTAAATGGGATTTTTCGCCGATTTACGCCGACTGGTCGGCGTGGGAAGCCGGGATGAAAACCATGGAGGTTAAAATGGACGAGTTCGCCGCGCTCAAGGGCACGCTCAAGGACGGCCCCTCCGCCCTGCTCAAGGCCTACCGCCTCTACGACGAGATCGGAATCATCCAGTACCGCGTTTACCGTTACCCGTCGCTCCAGCGCGACACCGATACGCGCAACCAGGAAATCGCCGGCCGCCTCCAGCGCGTGCAGTCGTTGTTCGCCAAGTTTGGCACCGCCACCGCCTGGTTTAACCCCGAGTTGTTGGCCGTGCCCGAGGCGACCATGCGCGCCTGGCTCGACGCCACGACCGACCTCGCGCCCTACCGCTTCACGATCCTCGACGCCTATCGCCAGCAGCAGCACGTGCTCGACGAGAAGGGCGAAAAACTTCTCTCCTACGCCACCCGCTTCTGCGAGACGCCCCAGTCGGTCTATTCCGAGCTGAGCACCTCCGACATCAAGTTCCCCTCCGTCACGCTGGCCGACGGCCAAGCGGTGACACTCTCCCCTGGCGCCTACCAGTCGATCCTGGCGACCAATTATAATCAGGCCGACCGCGCCAAGGCTTTTTCAGCCTACCTGAAAACCTACGAAGCGACCAAGAACACCTACGCGGCGATTTACCGAGGCACGCTGGAGCGCGGCTGGTTTATGTCCCAAGCGCGCGCTTACCCAAGCACCCTGGCTCGCGCCCTCGATGGCAACGCGATCCCCCAGGAGGTTTACACGACCTTGGTGGAAACGGTGCGCGCCGGCACCGCACCGCTCCAGCGTTACCTCAAACTTCGCCAAAAACTCCTCGGACTCGAAACCTACCACCTTTACGACGGGCAGATTCCGCTGCTCAAGGACGAGACGGTCTGGCCCTATGCGCCGGCGCGCGAGCTGGTGCTCAAGTCGGTCGCCCCGCTCGGCACCGAGTATCAGGATAAATTCGCCGAGCTGCTGGCGCGCAACCGCCTCGACGTTTACGAAAACGACGGTAAGCGCTCCGGTGCCTACAGCGCGGGCGTGTACGGCGTCGGCCCCTACGTGTTGATGAATTACAACGACACGCTCGATGCGGTTTTCACGTTCGCGCACGAGATGGGCCACGCGATGCACACGCGCTTGTCCGAGGAGAACCAGCCCTTCGTTACGTCGGACTACACGATCTTTGTGGCCGAGGTTGCCTCGACCACCAACGAGCGCCTGTTGCTGGAAAAACTTCTGGCCGAAAGCAGCAATCCCAAGGAGCGCTTCCTGCTGCTCCAGCACGCCATTGATGCGATCGTGGGCACCTTCTATACCCAGGTGATGTTTGCCGATTTCGAGCTGCGCGCCCACACCTTGGCCGAGAAGGGCCAGCCGCTCACCGCCGACGTGTTCAGCGCCCTCTACGGCGAACTGCTCAAGGCTTACTACGGTGACGCCATCACCCTCGACGAGCTCTACCGCTACACCTGGACACGGATTCCGCATTTCTATAATTCGCCTTACTACGTCTACCAGTACGCCACCTGCTTTGCCTCCTCGGCTCAGCTCTACAAGGCGATGAACGCGGGCTCAGAGGAAGACCGCGCCGCCGCTACCGCGCGTTACCTCACCCTGCTGAAGAGCGGCGGCAACGACCACCCGATGGAGCAACTGCGCAAAGCCGGCGTGGATTTGTCGAAGCGCGAGACGGTCCAGGCGGTCATCGACCAAATGGATGAACTGGTTAGCCGCCTTGAAGCCGAGGCCGCCAAACTCAAGTGAGCTGGCGGGCGGGATGCGGGCGGGCCGCTCAGATCCAACGCCGTTTGCGCATGAACACCATCATCCCGGCCATGCTGATCAGCGTGGCCGCCACTGATAGGGCGTAGCCCTGGGGTGAGGCCAGTTCCGGCATGTGGCGGAAGTTCATCCCAAACCACCCGCCGATGAGCAGCGGCGGGATTGTCAGCGCGGTTATTGCGGTAATCACCTTGATACCCTGGTTGGCCTCGTAGCCGGATTTGTTGAGATAAATACGGAAGGAGAGAATGAGCTGCTCGGCCCAGGATGCGGCCTGGGTTTCAATGCGCACCAGATTCTCGCCCACGTCGCGTAGGTAGGGCACGTTGGTGGCGCGAATTAGCTTCGATTTGCCGTGGCTCAGCGCCATAAGCAC
>JBILBW010000047.1:0-19316 GCA_044353465.1 Rariglobus sp.
ACTTCCAGAAGCTCCTCGGCTTCTTTTTGTGCCGTTTACTCCACCTGCTGCGTTCCTTGTTCGTCCCGGCATCCCGGGATCAGTTTTTGGCGGTGATGCCGTAGGGTGCCTTTTTCAGGGCCGACTAGTTAGCTCGGATCGTAGTCGAGGTAGGGCCCGAGCCATTTCTCGCATTCGGCCAGCGACCAGCCGCTGCGCCCTGCGTAGTCGCTGACCTGGTCGCGACCAAGCTTGCCCACGGCGAAATACTTCGAGTCGGGGTGGTTGAAATAAAACCCGCTCACACTGCTTGCCGGATACATCGCGCAACTCTCCGTTAGCCCGATGCCAATCTCTTTCTCCACCGGCACCAAGTCCCACAACTGCGGTTTGTGGCGGTGATCGGGGCAGGCTGGATAACCGGGGGCCGGCCGAATACTGCGGTACTTTTCGCGGATGATGTCGTAGGCGCTCAGGTTTTCAGTGAGCCCGTAACCGCACAGGTCGCGGGTCTTTTTGTGGAAAAACTCCGCCATCGCCTCGGCGATCCGGTCGCCCAGCGCCTGGACGAGGATCGCGTTGTAGTCGTCGCCGGCGGCTTTGAATTCGTGGGAAAACTTCTCCACCCCGTCGCCCGCCGTGACCGCGAAACTCCCCAAGTAGTCGGCGCGTCCGCTCGATTTCGGGGCCACGTAGTCGGCCAGACAGTGGTTGGCTTGGTCGGCCGGTTTTTCCAGTTGCTGACGGAGGAAGTGGAAGGTGTGCAGCACCTCGGTGCGGGTCTCGTCGGTGTAGATTTCCACCGAGTCCCCCACGGCGTTGGCCGGCCAGAAGGTGAGGATGGCTTTGGGCTGGAAGCGCTTTTCGGCAATGATGCGCGCGAACATCGCCTGGGCGTCGGCGAACAGTTTGGTCGCCTCCACGCCGACGATCTCGTCGGTGAGGATCTCGGGAAAGCGGCCGTGGAGTTCCCAGGCGCTGAAGAAAGGGCCCCAGTCGATGAACTCCTTTTCGAGCAGCTCCTGCACGCTGGCGTCGTGGTAAACCTGGGAGCCAAGGAAGGCGGGTTTGGGCAGGTCGGTCGCGGCCCAGTCGAACTGCGGGGCGCGGGCGCGCGCCTGGTCGAGCGAGAGCAGCGGGCGCTTGTTGCGGCGGGCGGCGAATTCTTCGCGGGACTTTTCCTGCTTGGCGACCACCTCGGCGAGGAAGGCCGGCTTCTGCTCGGGCGAGAGCAGCGAGCTGACCACGTTGACCACACGCGAGGCGTCGAGCACGTGGACCACGCCGTGTGGATATTCGGGGGCGACTTTCACCGCGGTGTGAGCGGGCGAAGTGGTCGCGCCGCCGACCAGAAGCGGCACGGTGAACCCCTGGCGTTTCATTTCCTTGGCGACGTGAACCATCTCGTCGAGCGAGGGGGTGATCAGGCCGGACAGACCGATCACGTCGGCGCCGATCTCCTTGGCTTTGGCCAAAATCTTGTCGCAGGAAACCATCACACCGAGGTCGACGACCTCGTAGTTGTTACACGCGAGCACGACGCCGACGATGTTCTTGCCGATGTCGTGGACGTCGCCTTTGACGGTGGCGATGAGGAATTTACCCTGGGCACGGGTGGCCTCGCCTGCGGCTTCGGCGCGGGCTTTTTCGGCCTCCATGAACGGGGTAAGATAGGCGACGGAGCGCTTCATCACGCGGGCGCTTTTCACCACTTGGGGTAGAAACATTTTGCCGGCGCCGAACAGGTCGCCGACCACTCGCATCCCGTCCATCAGCGGCCCTTCGATGATGTCGAGTGGCCTCGAATACTTCTGGCGGCACTCCTCGGTGTCCTGCTCGACGAAGGTGTCGATGCCCTTGACCAGCGCATACGAGAGGCGGGCTTCGACCGACTGGCTGCGCCAGTCGTCGACATTTGAGATTTCAGATCTGAGATTTGAGATGCCGCCGGAGGCGGCCATCAGGCCGTCGGCGTGGACGATTAGTTTCTCGGTGGCGTCGGGGTGGCGGTTGAGGATGACGTCCTCGCAGAGCTGGCGCAGGGTCGGCTCGATCTCGTCGTAGTTGCCCAACATGCCGGCGTTGACGATCGCCATGTCCATGCCCGCTTGGATCGCGTGGTAGAGGAACACGGTGTGGATGGCTTCGCGTACTGGATTGTTGCCACGGAAGCTGAAGGAGACGTTGGAGAGGCCTCCGGAAACCTTGGCGTGGGGCAGGGTGGCCTTGATGATCCGCGTGGCCTCAATGAAATCGACCGCGTAGTTGTTGTGCTCCTCTATGCCGGTGGCGACGGTGAGGATGTTGGGGTCGAAAATGATGTCCTCGGGCGGGAAGCCAAGGGTGTCGACCAAGAGGCGGTAAGCGCGGGTGCAGATGCGGACCTTTTCGTTGCGGGTGGCGGCCTGGCCCTGTTCGTCGAAGGCCATGACCACGGCGGCGGCGCCGTAGCGCATGAGTAGTTTGCCGCGGCGGAGGAACTCGGTTTCGCCGTCCTTAAGCGAGATCGAGTTGACGATGCCTTTGCCCTGGAGGCATTGGAGGCCGGCTTCGAGAACGGTCCACTTGGAGGAGTCGATCATCACCGGCACGCGGGTGATGTCGGGCTCGGCGGCGATCAAGTTGAGGAACTTGACCATGGTGGGCTCGCCCTCGATGAGCGCTTCGTCGACGTTGATGTCGATGATGTTGGCGCCGGACTCGACCTGCTGTTTGGCGATGGCAAGGCAGGCGTCCCAGTCGCCGGCTTTGAGGGCCTTGGCGAATTTGGGTGAGCCGGTGATGTTGGTGCGTTCACCAACGACGAGAAAGGAGGAGGCGGCGGAAGCGGAGGATGACACGGAGGGAGGGAACGGAGTTTTGAACCACGAATGGGCACTAATGATCACTAAATTCGGCAGGCGGGCTTAGTGCCTTTTAGTGATCATTAGTGGTTAAACCAGTCTTAGGCCGTCAGCGGTTCGAGGCCGCTGAGGCGCAGGGCGGTGGGGATGACGGGGGGAGTGCGCGGCGGCAGGCCGCGCACGGCTTGGGCGATGGCGGCGATGTGGGGTGGGGTTGAGCCGCAGCAGCCGCCCACCATGTTAACCAGACCAGCGGTGGCGAACTCGCGCTGGATCTCCGCCATGTCGGCGGGCGACTCGTCGTAGCCGCCAAACGCGTTGGGCAGGCCGGCGTTGGGGTAACAAGTGATATGGCAATCGGCGATGCGGGACAGCTCCTCGATGTAGGGGCGCATGGCCCGGCCGCCGAGCGCGCAGTTGATCCCAACCGAAAACGGCTTGGCGTGGCGGATACTGTTATAAAAAGCCTCGGTGGTCTGGCCGGAAAGGGTGCGACCGGAGGCGTCGGTGATCGTGACCGAAATCATCACCGGCAGACGGAGGTTTTTCTTGGTGAAAACGCCTTCGATGGCGAACAGCGCGGCCTTGGCGTTGAGGGTGTCGAAGATCGTTTCGACCAAGAGGGCATCGACGCCGGCGTCGATCAGGGCGTGGGTTTGTTGGGTGTAGGCGGTGACAACCTGATCCCAGCTGACGGCGCGGTAGTCGGGGCGGTTAACGTCGGGCGACATCGACAGGGTGCGGTTGAGCGGACCGATGGCTCCGGCGACGAAGCAGCGGCGCCCGGGAGTGGCGGCTTCGGCGGCGCGGGCTGCGCGCAGGGCGCAGGCGACGGCAGCGTGGTTGAGCTCGGTGACGATCGACTCGAGGTGGTAATCGGCCATGCCGATGGTGGTGGCGGAAAATGAGTTGGTTTCGACGATGTCGGCCCCGGCGGCAAAGTAGGCCGCGTGGATCTCCTCGATTACGGCTGGTTTGGTCAGGCAGAGCAGGTCGTTGTTGCCCTTCAGGTCGTGGGGGTAGTCGGCGAACTGGGTTCCGCGGAAATCGGCCTCGGTCAGGTTGTAGGTCTGCACCATTGAGCCCATGGCGCCGTCGAGCACGGCGATGCGGCCAGCGAAGAGCTCGCGGAGGGCGGCGAAGGAGGTGGATTCGTGCAGGGTGATGGCGGCGGACATGGGCGAAGAGCGTTGCGAGTTGAGTGGCCAAACCAAGGTTAAATCACGGGGCTGGCAATAAACATATCTTTACATTTAGATGCGATGATGTGTTTTTTAATCGTCAATTAAGCCGAGGTAAACAACAGCGGCTACAGAAAACGCGTGGAGTTTGGCAACGGTTGCACAGGCTTGGGCGTTGAAGTGGTCGGCGGCGGGCACCACGTTGGTCGACGGTTCGTTGTTCTTTTTCAATTTTTGTCCGGGCAGCGGGGAAGGCCGTGAAAGCCGGCCACAGTTGCGCTGCGGTAACGTATCAAACCAGACCCACACCTTGCGAACGAACGCAGGGACAAAGCCAATCGGAGTCGCATCCGGTGAAGGCGAGGGGCGAGGACGCGCACGCTGCGCGAATCTCAAATTTGAAATCTCAAATCTGAAATTCGTGGGTGGAGCGCACGACATACGGAGTCCGAATATCCCGTCCGGGCATGCTCACGCGGTGGTCGCTAACCTTTGCGGGTGCCCATGCGCGAAATCTTCATCGCAAAATGAAGCGTGAGGGCAGGGTGCGGACGCCGTCAGGCGTCCGTCTGCTCGCACTGCGACCAGACCCTGTCCCATGAAAACCACCACTCCGTCCCGTAGCGCTTTGGCGCGCCGGTTGTTATCTCTTGCCGGTGCTGCCCTTGCGGCCGCAGCGGCACAGGCGCAGAACGCGCCAGCGATCTTGCCCGCTGACGCTACGGACGCCATAAGTGGCCACGACGCCGTGATGCTCGAGCCCTACGTGCTCTCGGCCAGCCGAACACCTCAGGATCCGAAATACACGGCCAGTTCGGTGACCGTGTTTGACAATGCCGATTTGGCTTTGTCTCAGATCTCCGACCTCAAAACGGCTCTCGCCCAGCAGCCGGGGGTGAATGTGAAGACCACGGGGGCTCTTGGTGGTGGCGCAACCACGTTTTTTCGTGGTTTAGACGATAGCCAGAACCTCTTTCTTGTGGATGGTGTGCGGATGAATACCCGATCCGCATCGGCTACTTTCCTTTACTCTGCTGATCTTAGTAGCAATGACCGCATCGAGATTTTACGCGGACCGCAAAGCGCACTGTACGGAAGCTCTGCGATGGGCGGGGTAACTCGTATTGATACAGCTACTGGCTGTGGAAATGCCGCTGGCGAGTTGAGTACCACCGCAGGTTCTTTTGATACTTATGGGAGTGCTGCGAATGTTCAGGGCAGCGCGCGGAAGCTGTCTTACACTGCGTCGGCTAGTGGTTTGGAGTCGGCGAATGAATTGCCACGCAATGAGTTTTCGAGTTGGAGCTACACCTCCCGGTTACAATATGAGCTGAGCGATTTCTTTTATTTCGGCGGCACGGTACGTAATCAAAATGCTAATTATCAAGTGGTGAGTGGGTCGCCTGGGGATTCTAAGAATCGTAATACGCTCGGTACGCTGTATGCCGATTGGCACCCGGATGAAGTTTTTCAATCGCGGCTGACTGCGGCTCTACATCGCCGTGAATATATTTGGCAGGATGTTGGTGGTAGTCCGGATAAACAGGTCAATCGGCGTGAAATCTTTGATTGGCAGAACACTTGGCAGGCTACCGATCATTTAGAAGTAGCGGGTGGCCTTACCCATGAACTGGCGGAACACGATGTGAATGGCGGAACAAATAAATCCGACCCACGCACGGCGGAGTTTGTGAATCTGCTCGGTCATCCGACTGATACCCTGGCATTGACTCTGGGTGGTCGCCATGAGGACCTCGGCGATGCTGGCGAATCGAAAACGTGGAAGGCAGGGGCCGCTTGGCAAGTGGTGTCCGCCACTAAACTACGTGCAACTTACGGAACCGGTTTTAGCGCGCCAAGTGACAATGATGTAATCGAAAATCCCAGCTGGGGTGTTTTGGCGAATCCCAATCTTAAGCCAGAGCAATCGCGTGGTTGGGATGTAGGCGTTGACCAGGAACTCATTCCCAAGGCCATTTCCACCTCGGTTACGTATTTTCACAATAAGGTAACTAATATGATTGATTGGCAGGAGGTTACGCCTTGGCCGAGTTATACAGGGCGTTACGTTAATATTAACAAGGCCGAGACATCCGGGGTCGAGCTGGCTTTGAAGAATAGATTCAATAGCCAGTTAACCAGCCGTATTTCCTACACCCACTTGAATGCGCACGACGGTAATGGAAATCGGCTCCAGTATCGGCCCCGGAATGTGATCGATTGCGAATTGCGTGCGCAGGTAACCAAGGCGGCGCTGATCGGCCTTGGCGTGCATGGCGTGCAGGGGCGCTCGCGCGATGCTTGGGGTGTCAGCTTAGAGCATAATCTTGCCATGGAGGATTACACCACTGTGCGTCTCTTCGGCAGCTACGAGGTCCGACGTAATCTGTTCTTCAAGGCGCGGGTGGAAAACGCCCTTGATGAACACTACGCCGATAGTTTCGGTTACGCTTCCTTGCCCGTCGCCGCTTACGGAAGCGTTGAGTGGCGGTTCTAAGGCCGCCCCCGTCCTTTCGTTATGCTGCGTCTGCGTTATCCCTTGGTTTTCGGCCTCTGTTGGATTGGGTTCCTAGCTTGGGGGCAGGTGGAGTCATACGCTTCGCAGCCCCCCCTCCGCGTCGTCTCCCAAACCGTCGGCACCGACGAGCTGCTCCTGGCCCTGGCTGAGCCTTCGCAGGTGGTGGCCCTGAGCGAACTCGCCGATAACGCCAACTACTCCGCCGTCGCCTCCCAAGCGGCGGCGTTTCCGCGCATCCCGCCCGGGGGCGACGCCGAATCCCTCCTGCGCCACCGCCCAACCCTTGTTCTCTGCGCCGATTACAGCCGCACCGAACTCGTCACTCAACTGCGCCGCGCCGGGGTGCCGGTGCTGGTGTTCGACCGCTACGCCACCCTCGACGATGCCTTTGCCAATCTCCGCCGTCTTGCCCGCGAACTCGGACCGACCGCAGAAAACCGCGCCGAAACCCTCATCGCCGAGGGCCAAGCCCGCGTCCAGCGGCTCAAAACCGCCCTGGCCGGACTCACCCCCAAGCGTGTGATCGCTCCCTCGACCTACGGGGTCATGGCGGGCGACGGCACCACGTTTCAGGATCTGTGCGACTACGCGGGTGCGACCAACCTCGGCGCCACCCTCGGCGGGTTGCACGGCCATGTGCCCCCGCCCAGTGAAAAGATGCTCACCTGGCCGATCGACGCGGTCGTGCTCGACGGCTCCGACCTGCCCGCGGCGCTAGCGGTGTTTAAAAAACTGCCGCCCTACGCCTATCTCGCCGCGGTGCGTGAGGGGCGGGCGGTGCGGGTCGAGTCGTATCAACTCAGCTGCGTGAGCCACCGCCGCATCGATGGCTACGAACAACTGGCGCGGGCTCTGCACCCGGAGGCGTTTACGGTCGCTAAGCCAACCGCCGCCTCGCTCACTTCGCCGTAATTGTGATGCCCCCCTCCGCCTGCCAACGCCTCGCCTTGCCCATCGCCTTGACGGCGCTGGTGGCGCTCGCGCTGCTCTCACTGGCGGTTGGCGACATGCGGCTTTCGTTGAGCGAAATC
This sequence comes from Rariglobus sp., assembly GCA_044353465.1. GTDB lineage: Bacteria > Verrucomicrobiota > Verrucomicrobiia > Opitutales > Opitutaceae > Rariglobus. The sequence continues at coordinate 7,553 of JBILBW010000047.1, forward strand.
GGCTACGGGCTGGTCAATCGCGATTCCCTGGCGGGCATCATTCTCTGGCAGATTCGCCTGCCGCGTCTGTTGGTCGCGGTGTTGGTGGGCGCGGCGTTGTCGGCGAGCGGGCTGGTGATGCAGGCGTATTTTCGCAACAGCTTGGCCAGTCCGGGGCTGCTCGGGGTGAGCAGCGGAGGGGCGGCCGGGGCGGTGATTGTGATCGCCGCGGGCTGGACTGGCGCTTCGCTGCTGGTGCTACCGGTGGCGGCGATCAGCGGCGCGCTGGTGGCTACCGCCGCCGTGCTCAGCCTTGCGCGTAAAGGCGCCAGCACCGAGCGACTGCTCTTGGCCGGTGTGGCACTCAACGCCCTGCTCGGCGCGGTCACCAGCTACGTGCTCTCGCAGGCCAACGTGTCCTTCGAGCGCAACGGTCAGATCCTATTCTGGCTGCTCGGCGGACTGGAGGACCGCACCTGGGAACACGCGGTCATGGCCCTGCCCATCGGGCTTGGCGCGCTGGTCCTTTGGCCGCTCGGCCGGCAAATGGACCTGATCAGCCTGGGGGCCAACGAAGCGCAGAGCCTCGGGGTTAACGTCGGTCGGTTGCGCCGGCAACTTCTCGGGTTGTCCACCCTGCTGACCGCGCTTGCCACCGCGGTGGCGGGCACGGTGGGTTTTGTCGGCCTGATTGTGCCGCACCTGCTGCGCCTGCTGGTTGGGCCCGAGCATCGCCGGTTGGTGCCGCTCGCGTTGATCGGCGGGGCGGCCTTCGTGGTGGCGTGCGATGTGCTGGGTCGCTCCGTGGGCGGGCTGCGGCTGGGCATCGTCACCGCGCTTGTCGGCGGTCCGTTTTTCCTCTGGTTGCTAAGGAGGTCGACATGAGGACAACGCAGCGCCTGCAAGCAGGCTCCTACCTTTTAAGATGATCGCCCTGAGTTTAACTAACCTGAGTGTGGGCGAGCGTTTACGGGACGTCAGTCTGGATCTGCCCGAGGGGGTTTTGGTGGGCTTGGTCGGACCCAATGGCTCGGGCAAGTCCACCCTGCTGCAGGCGGCCGCCGGGTTGTTGCCCGCCACGGGCCGGGTGATCTGGCGCGGCCGGCCGCTGAGCGCGATTCCGTTTGTCGAACGCGGGAAGCTCACCGCGTGGGTGCCGCAGGAGGCGCAATTCGAATTTGGTTTTTCCGTCCGCTCCGTGGTGGCACAGGGGCGCTTTGCCCACGGCGACGACGAGGCCGGCGTCGAGGCGGCGCTGGCGGCGCTGGATTTACTCGGCCTCGCCGGGCGGCCGGTCAACCAGCTCTCGGGCGGCGAGCGCCACCGGGTGCTGCTCGCCCGCGCCCTGGCCACCAGCGCGCCCTTGCAACTTTGGGACGAACCGCTGGCCGCCCTCGACGTGCGCCACGCCCTGCAGACTTTGGTGCTGGCGGAAAATTTAAAAAAACGCGGCGGCACGGTGCTCGTGTCGCTGCACGATCTGCGGGTGGCGCACTGTTTCGATTACGTGGTGGTGATGCAGGCCGGGCGCATCGCCGCCCAGGGTAAACCCGCAGCCGTTCTCACCCCCGAGTTGCTGTTCAGCGTGTTCGGCGTGCAGGCGCGGATTGAACCCGGTCTGATCCTGACTCTGCCATGAGCCCCGCATCGACGGCCCTTGTTTCGCCGATATTCGCCCGCAACTGCGCGCCTGCTTCCGGTCGGTTTGCCTCACCATGAAAGCCCTCGGCGTTCTCGGCACCTCGTCCAACGCCGGCAAAACCTGGATGACCGCGGCCCTCTGCGCGTGGTTGCGCCGCGAGGGCGTGCGGGTCGCCCCGTTCAAAGCCCAGAACATGTCCAACAACGGTTGGGTCACCCCCGGCGGCGGCGAGATGGCCCGCGCCCAAGCGGTCCAGGCCGAAGCCAGTGGTCTCGAGCCGTGCGTGGAGATGAACCCGATTTTACTCAAGCCAAGCGGGGCGATGGGGTCGCAGCTGATCGTCCTCGGCCAGGCTCGCGAGCATCAGGCCGGGCGTGATTATTACCGGGATTTTGAGCGAAACTGGCAGGTCGTGCGCGAGACACTCGACGGCTGGCGTTCGCGCTGCGACGTCCTGCTAATGGAGGGTGCGGGCAGTCCGGTGGAGCTCAACTTGATGGAGCGCGACTTGGTCAACCTGCGCCCGATCCGCCACCTCGACGGCCGTTGGGTGCTGGTTGGCGACATTGATCGCGGCGGCATCTACGCGCAACTCGCCGGCACCTGGAACCTGCTCCCGCCCGAGGACCGAGCCCGCGGGCTGGGGGCGATTGTTAACCGTTTCCGCGGCGACATTTCCCTTTTCCCCGATCCCAATCGCTGGCTTGCGCCGCACGCCCCCGGCTTCCCCATCCTCGGCACGGTGCCCTTTCGACCCGACCTTCAGCCGGAGGAGGAGGACGGTTTGGCCCCCGGTGACGAGGATCGGGGCAACGGCGACGCCATTGCCTGGATCCGCCTGCCGCACGCCGCCAATCTCACCGATTGCCAACCGTGGTGGGACGACGCCGGGGTGCGCACCCGCTGGGTCGCTGATCCGGCGCAACTGGCCGCCTGCCGCGCCATCGTCATTCCGGGAACCAAAAACACCATCGCCGACCTCCGCTGGTTGCGCGCCAGCGGTTTGGCCGATGCCATCCTCGCCGCCGCCCGCCGCGGCCTGCCGGTGGTCGGCATCTGCGGAGGCTATCAACTGCTGGGTGAACGCCTGATCGACCGCGACGGGGTGGCGGGGGACGCCGGCGATGAGCCCGGCCTGGGCCTGCTGCCGGTGGCGACCCACTTCGAAGTGACCAAAATCGTCCGCCCGGTCACCACCGCGTGCGACGGCCGGCGCTGGACGACCTACGAAATCCACATGGGCCGCACCGCCGCGATTGCGCCGTGCGATGCGCTGCAGACGGTTTTCGACGGCGACCAGGCGCGCCCCGAGGGCCATCGAGTCGGTCAGGTTTGGGGGACCTACCAGCACGGCTGGTTTGAGGCGCCGGAAACCCGCCTGCGCCTGACCCGCGCTGCCGGCATCACCGGCCACCGTCCGCCGGATTATACCTGGAGGGAAAAACGCCTCCGCGTTTACGATGCGATGGCCGACCACGTCGTCGCCCATCTGGATCTTTCGTCAATTCGCCGGTACCTCGGCCTCTGATTTTTAAGCCAATCGCCGCACCAAGAAACCTATGGCAACGTTAACCTTTTTAACCGGTCCGGTGCGTAGCGGCAAAAGCCGGCGCGCAGTTGAGCTGGCCCGCACCTGGGGCGACGCCGTGGTGTTCATCGCTACTTACCGGCCTGATCCCGCCGACACGGAGATGACGGAGCGCGTCCGCCGCCACCAAGACGAGCGCCCAAGTTGGCGCACGTTGATCGCGCCCCGGGCAGCCGAGGCGTTGCGGGTGACCGGCGTGTTGGGGGCGGACTCGCTCGCCACGGCCCTAGCTGAGCTGCAGCCGGCCCCGAGCGGGGTGGTGCTGGACTGCCTGACGCTGTGGCTGAGCGACCGGCTGGAGTGCAACGACGAGGCGATTTTGGCCGAGTGGGATCGAGTGCTGGCGGATTTCCGGGCTTTGCCCTGTCCGGTGGTGGTGGTGGGCAACGAAGTCGGCTGGAGCCCGGTGCCCGAGCATCCGGTGCTGCGGAGGTTTCGTGATCTAGCGGGCACCCTCGGCCAGCGCACCGCGGCGGCGGCCGACGCGGCCTACCTGTTCGTCGCGGGTTGCCCGGTGACGCTCAAAGAACCTTCGGTTTAAATTCGCCCTATGAACCCTCCTGTTATTCCGGCCTTAGCCCTGCACCTGTCGACTGCGCTACAGCGCAAAATCGACCACAAAACCAAGCCGCTCGGCGCGCTGGGTCGCCTCGAGGAATTGGCTTTGCGCATGGGCCTCATGCAGGCATCGACGGATCCCGAACTGCGTCAACCGACGGTACTCGTTTTCGCCGGCGATCACGGACTGGCGGCCGAGGGGGTGAGTCCGTTTCCGCCTGCTGTGACGGTGCAGATGGTCGGCAATTTTTTGGCGGGCGGGGCGGCGATTAACGTTTTGGCGCGGCAAAACGGTTTGGCTCTAAAAGTCGTCGATGCGGGCGTAGCAGCTGAGTTGGCACCGCATCCAGCGCTCATCGCCGCGAAGGTGCGTGCTGGCACCCGTAACGCTCTCCACGAGCCCGCACTCACCGGTGCGGAGGTGGAGCTGTGTTTGGATCGGGGGCGTGAGATTGTGGACGCATTGGCGCGTGCCGGATCGAATGTCGTGCTGTTTGGCGAAATGGGCATCGGCAACACCTCGGCCGCCGCCCTGTTGATGAGCGTGTTGCTGGACCTGCCGATTGGAGACTGCGTCGGACGGGGCGCTGGGCATGACGACGACGGTTTGGCGCGCAAGCGGGCCACGTTGGCGGCGGTGCGGGCCCGGCACGCAGGCGTTCAGGGCGCACACGAGGCGCTGGCGGCCTTTGGGGGTTGTGAAATTGCGATGATGGCGGGAGCGATGTTGGCTGCGGCGGCGAACCGGATGGTCATTGTGAACGACGGTTTTATTGTCACTTCAGCACTGCTGTGCGCGGCGCGTATCGATCCCCGCGTTTTGGATTATGTGGTATGTGCGCACGGTTCGGCCGAGCAGGCGCACGGGCGCCTTTTGGCGGCGCTCGACCTGCGCCCCTTGCTCGATCTCGGGCTTCGCTTGGGAGAAGGAAGTGGCGCGGCGTTGGCGTGGCCGTTGTTGGTGGCGTCGTGCGGGTTTCTGCGGGAGATGGCGACCTATGAATCGGCCGGGGTCAGCGAACGGGCCGAGGAGGGTTTGGCGTGAATTTGATTCGGCGCGAGTTCGCGGCGCTGAGGGCAGCGGTTATGTTTTTCACCCGACTGCCGGTGCCCACGTCGGGAAAATACGATCCGGCGGATCTGCACCGTGCGGCGGCCTGGTTTCCGCTTGTCGGCTGGCTGGTGGGGGCGGTCGGGGCCGCCGTGTGGTGGTTGTCGATGCAGGTGTGGCCGCCGGCGGTGGCGAGCGGGCTGAGCCTGGTAGCGACGTTGCTGCTAACCGGTGCGTTTCACGAGGACGGGTTTGCCGATGTGTGCGACGGGTTCGGTGGCGGCTACACCAAGGAGCGCGTGCTGGAAATCATGCGTGATTCGCGCGTCGGTGCGTTTGGCGCGATCGGGGTGGTGGTCATGCTGGGGTTAAAATGGCAGGCGGTGGCGGCGCTGCCGCTGGTGGGGTTTACGGCCGTGGCGGTGATCTTCGCGGGACACACGGTGAGCCGGACCGCAACGGTGTCGCTCATGGCGGTGCTGCCTTATGTGCGCGAAGAGATGGGGAAAGCCAAACCGCTCGCCACCGAACTCAGCGGTGGGCGACTGGTGGTCGCTTTGGTCTGCGGGTTGGCCCCGCTGGCGCTGTTGCCCCTACGCACGGATTGGGCGGTGGTTGGGGTGTTCGCGGTGTGGCTGGTAATGGGGGTGTGGTTTCGGCGGCGGTTGGGGGGTTACACCGGAGACTGCCTGGGGGCGACCCAGCAGGTGACGGAGGTTGTTTTTTATCTCGGGGTGTTGGCGCTGGTATGAGTGTGATACTCCTTAGGCATACCCGTCTGGCTGCGGTTGCGGGGCTTTGTTACGGGCGTACCGATGTGGCGCTGGCGGCAAGTTTTGAAGCCGAATTGGCGGTGATCCGGGCCGGTCTGGCCGGGGTGCGCTTTGGTGCGATTTGGAGCAGTCCGGCTTCGCGCTGCCGACGGCTGGCCGAGGCGTTCGCCAACCCTGGGCCCATTCGCATCGAGACGCGCCTGCAGGAGCTGGATTTTGGCCTTTGGGAAAACCGGGAGTGGGCGGATTTTCGTGGACCCGAGAGCGAGGCGTGGGCGCTCGACCCGTGGCGACTGGCTCCGCCTGCAGGCGAAAGTGGTGCGGCGCTCTGGGCGCGGGTCGGGGCATTTCGCGACGAGTTGACCGCTGCGAACAACGCGGGCGGCGGTGCGATTCTGGTGGTGACGCACGCCGGGGTGATTCGTGCCTGGCTGGGGTTGGAGCGCGGGCTTGGCTGGGCTGAGGCGATGAGCTTGCCCGTTCCGCATGGCAGTTTAACCGTGATAGGTCCGTGCGGACCTAAGACCACAGTCGATAAATTTTAAAACCATGAGCACCTACAAAACCGAGACCGAAGCCGAGCACCGCGAGCGGATGAAGGAACTGCAACTGGAGATGCGCGCCAAGATGAAGGCAGCCAAGGAGCGGCGCGGGTTGATCATTTGCCACACCGGCGATGGCAAAGGCAAAACCTCGGCCGCCTTCGGCATGCTCACGCGCATGCTGGCCCACGGCCACAACTGCGCGGTGGTGCAATTCATCAAGTCGAGTAACGACGCGGTCGAGCGGCTCCTGCGCGGGCCGCTGCTCACCTGGGACCACGTTGGCGAGGGGTTCACCTGGGACACCCAGGACAAGGCGGCCGACATCGCCTGTTGCCGGGCGGGGTGGGAGCTGGCGCTGAAGCATTTCGCCGACCCGGAGGTGGATTTTGTCCTGCTGGATGAACTCAACGTGGTGTTGCAGTTGGAGTATCTGCCGCTCGAGGAGGTGCTGGCGGCGCTGCGGACCAAACGAGTCGATCAACACGTGGTGGTGACCGGCCGCGGGGCGCGCCCCGAGTTCATCGAGTTGGCCGATTTGGTGACCGAGATGCGCATGGTGAAGCACCCCTTCAGCGCCGGGGTGCAGGCTCAGGCCGGCATCGAGTTTTGACGGACCGCGGGCCCCGGGGTGCGCCAAAGCGAGCCACCGCCGGTGTTTACCTGGGATCGCCGGCAAGCGAGGCGCGGGTTGCAATGAGTGGTATTGAAGGCGATTGGGTGGGCTAATAAGCGCTCCCCTCGGCACCTCTTGAGCTTAAGTTGGCGGTAAAGGCGCCGATTTTTTGGAGTAACTGAGCACATCGCTTAGTCCCAACCGTTTGCTCTCACCCTGACATGAAACTTTCCGCACTCACCATCGGGCAACGGGTTGCCCTCGGGTTTTCCCTGCTGCTGCTACTTGGCGCCGCCTTGGGCGGTTTTGCCGCTTTTAAGATGATTGCCGGGGCCAATGGAGCGCAATTTCTCTCCGACGCCGTCGCCCCCCAGGCCGAGGTCACCAGCATGTTGGCCAGCGCATCGGCCAAAACCCAACTGGCGGCGCGCACCTACGGTTTGACCGGCGATGAGTCCTTCCGCGGCCTCGCCCTCCAGCACCTGGCTGAGGTCAATGTCGCCCTTGATGCCGCCCGCAAACTGGCCGAATCCCAGCCCACGCTCACCGCCCTCCGTGACGGGGTCGCTCTCGCCGACAAGGCGCTGACCGCTTACGTTACCCAGTTCAAGGCCACCGAGGCCAATTTAACCGCGATGGATAAAATCCGCGGCCAACTGGATGCCGAGGGCGGTGACTTTGTGGCTGCGATAGAGGCTTTCATTGCCTCGCAGGACAAAAAAATGGCCGAGGAAATCGCCGCCGGTGCCGGTGCCGAAAAATTGGAGGAGCGCCGACTCAAGCTGGCGCTGTCCAACGAGATCATCGATCTGGGTAACTCCATTCGCGTGTTTGCCTACAAGTCGCAGGCCATGCGCCAGCCGGAGTTGGTCGACAAGGCCCTGCCGCTGTTCGCCCAGATGGAGGTGCTCCGGCAAAAACTCGTCCCCGTTACCCGCGGCCCGGAGAATTCCAAGCAGCTGGGCGTGGTCGGCGAATCCGCCGGGCTTTACAAGGCCGGTATCGACGCCCTGGTGAAAAATTATGCCGAAGCCCAGGTGATCTTGAAAGCCCGGGGTGCGGCTGCCGCCGAGTTTGATGCCGTGGTCGATGGCGTGTTGGAACGGTCGATCAAGCGTACCCTCGACTACGCCAAGGACTCGGCGTCCGGTCTTTCCAACTCCTCTCGCGGGCTGATTGCCGGCCTGTTGGTGATGGTCGGGGTGGGCCTGGTTTCGGCGGTCTTGATTATTCGTGGCGTCAACCGCGCCCTCACGTTGACCGCGGAAACGCTCTCCCAAGGATCCATGCAGGTGGCCGCCGCCTCCGGCCAGGTTTCCTCGGCCAGTCAGTCCCTCGCCGAGGGGTCCAGCGAACAGGCCGCATCGCTCGAGGAAATCAGTTCCTCGATTGAGGAGCTGGCCAGTATGACCAAACGCAACTCCGAGAACGCCCAGTCGGGCAAAACCTCCGCCGGCCACGCCCGCAACGCCGCCGAGGCCGGGGCCGCCGAAATGGAGCGCATGCAGGCGGCGATGAACGCGATCCAGCAGTCCTCCAACGACATTTCTAAGATCATCAAGACGATCGACGAAATCGCCTTCCAGACCAACATTCTCGCCCTCAACGCCGCGGTCGAGGCCGCCCGTGCCGGTGAGGCGGGTGCCGGGTTCGCGGTGGTCGCTGACGAGGTGCGCTCGCTCGCTCAGCGCTCCGCCATCGCCGCCAAGGAAACGGCCGACAAGATCGCCGACGCCTGCACCCGCAGCGCCCAGGGCGTCGAGCTCTCCGTGAAGGTCTCGGCCGGGCTGCAGCAGATTTTGGAAAAGAGCCGCGAAGTGGACCGCCTGGTGAACGAGGTGGCCGCCGCTTCCAACGAGCAGAGCGAGGGCCTCGCCCAAATCAACATGGCGGTCAGTCAGATGGACAAGGTGACCCAGTCCAACGCCGCCAATGCCGAGGAGACCGCTTCCGCAGCCGAGGAGCTCAATGCCCAGTCCGAAGAGCTACGCAACGCCGCCGCCCAGTTGGCCGCGTTGGTGGGCGGGGCGGCCGAGGCCCCCGTCAGCCATGCGCCCGTCCTCGTCAACCACCCTGCGGCTGCCAAACCCGAGTATGCGCCTGCCTACGCCGCCAAACCCGCCCAGCGCTCCGTTGTCCGCCGCATCGAGGTCCATGCCGAACACCCAGCCCCGGCCGCTAGCCACGGGACCAATGAAAAGCTGAGTTTTCGCGACTAAGATCCTATATTATAGTTGTTTGCCTGTTTTTGGCGCGCGCTCCGCACCCGCGGGGCGCTTTTTTTGGCTGGCGGCGATACTGCGGCCCGCTGGGCGGCCAGGCCAGCTCCTTGGGGAGAGCCCAAAGTCCCCCGAAGGTTCTTATTCCTTATGTCCCGAAACGCTTTTTCGCTTAACCGCTCCTGTTATGTGTCGATGGAATGACATTACACCCCGTCTCACTCCGGCCTGACGATAATGTCCTCCTCCCAACCCCACCTCCATGTTGGCCCTTACTCCCCCGAGGAGATTCGCAGCCGGATCGAGCATTGTCCCAAGCTGGCGTCCCTCAAGGTCATCAACAGCCAATTGGCCACCCTCGTAAAATCCGACAAAAGTGGAACGGCGGAAATCGCCTCGATCATCCGCCACGATCCTTCCCTGACCGCCCGCCTGCTGCGCATGGTCAACAGCGTGTACTTCGGGCTGAGTGCCAAGGTGAACAACATCGACGAGGCCGTGCTCTACTTGGGCCTGCGGCAGATCCGCGAATTATCCATGGCGACGCCGGTGATCGACGACATGGCCAAACTCAGCCCCAATTCGATCCAGCTTCCCTGGCGCGAGATGTGGCAGCACTCGATCGGCACGGCGATCATGACCCGCGATGTCTTGGCCAACACCAACCTGCTGATCGACGACGATACCGATTACATCATCGGCTTGCTGCACAACGTGGGCAAAGTGGTGCAGGCCACCGCTTGGTCCAAAGAGTTTCAAGCGGTGCTGTCCCGTGAACACGCTGATCCCGAGGCGGTCTGCGTCGCCGAGCAGGAGTCTATAGGTTGGGATCACGCCGAAATCGGCGCCTATTACTTGGAGCGCCATCAACTCGCTCCGGAGATTGTCGAGGCCGTGCGCTATCACGCGAATCCGCAAGCGGCGGGTGAACACCGCTTGTATGCGGCGGCCGTGCAAGTCGCCGATTTGGCCGTGCGCGAAGTCGGTATTACCAGCGGCTTCGAGCGGGTGCCGTCTCAGCCGACCGGCCATTGGTCCCGCTGCGAGGGGTGGCGCATCCTCTTTGAGAACGAATCCCGCGATTCCGCTCAGGCTAGGGCCACGTTGGAACGGGGCCTGGCTCGGCTGCCCGGCATGTTGAACAGTATGTTCTAAGTATGAACCCCGCTCAACCCCGCCCCAAGTTGGAAGCCGGCAGCCAGCCCGCCGCACCCACGTCCGCGTTGTTGTCCTGGGCGGACAGCCTGGAGCTTGCGGTGCTGTTTGAACCCGGCGCCAACCGCATACTCGAGGTTAACCGGGCCTTCGCTCGTAAGTTCGGCCAGCCTGGCCCGGCTTGGTCCGGGCATGATTTTGCCGCGCTGATCCATCCCGAGGACGTGGCGGAGTGGACCCAGGCCTTTCCCCGGCTGGCCCGGCCGCCCTTTCATATCGCCCGCGAGCACCGGTTCCAGACCGCCCAAGGGTGGCGCTGGATTGCCTGGGAAGAAACCGCGGTGCGCGATGCCGAGGGGGAGGTGTGCGCGGTGCGGTCGATCGGCCGTGACGTCACCAAGCACCGTCTGGCCGAGGAGCATTTTCGCAAACTCGCGCAGGCGGTCGAACAGGCGCCGGTTTCCATCGTGTTGACCACCCCGGGCGGTACGCCCCAATACGTGAACTCGCGGTTCACCGAGATCACCGGGTTTACCCTGGAGGAGATTTTCGAGGGCAAGATTCCGCTGCTGCGCGAAGGTCACCCGAGCGAGGCGGCTTACCGCCACTTTTGTGCCTTAGTGGCCTCCGGCAAAAAGTGGTCGGGGGAACTCTGTTCAAAACGCAAAAATGGCACCGAGGCGTGGGAACTCGTGCAGGTTTCGCCGATTCGCAATCACCTCGACGAGATCACCTACTTGCTGTGCATGCGTGAGGACATCAGCGAGCGCAAGGCGCTGGAGGACCAGTTACGCCAGGCGCAGAAGATGGAAAGTCTCGGCACCCTCGCCGGCGGCATCGCCCACGACTTTAACAACATCATCTCGATCATCCGCGGCTTCACCGAACTCTCGATGATCTTGCCTCCGGGTGATCCCCGTTTGGCCCGGTATCTCGGCTCAGTTCATGCCGCCGCGGTGCGTGCCGCCTCGCTGGTCAGCCAAATCCTTGCGTTCAGCCGCAAGACCGAGGTCGCTTACCGGGCGGTGCAGGTTAACGACCAGGTCCGCGAGCTGGCCGGTTTGTTTTACGAGACGTTTCCGCGCAACATCGAGCAACGCTACGAGCTGGACGATTCGATTGAGCCCTTCGCCGCCGATCCCGATCAGATCCGCCAAGTGTTGATGAACCTGTGTGTTAACGCCCGCGACGCCATGCCCGACGGGGGCACTCTCACCATCGCCACCAGCCGCGTGGCCGGACAAACCCTGAGCGGTCTCAAGGTGGATCCGGCCCAGGACTACGCCCACGTGCGGGTGGCCGACACGGGTATCGGCATGAGCCCGGAGGTGCGGGCGCGCATCTTTGAACCCTTTTTTACCACCAAACAGGAGCACGGCGGCACCGGTTTGGGTTTGGCCGTGGTTTATGGCATTGTGGCCAATCACCACGGGGTGATCGATCTGGAGAGTGTCCCCGGCAGCGGCACGGTGTTTCACGTCTACATCCCCCTTAAAGTTCGCGCCAACCCGCCCGTGGCCAATCCGGGAGGCTGGGGGCAGTCCCAATTGCCGGCGGGCAGCGAACGCGTCTTGCTGGTCGATGACGAGTCGGCGATCCGCGAGATGCTGGGAGCGGCGCTGAGTGATGCCGGTTACCACG
>JBILBW010000048.1:0-19310 GCA_044353465.1 Rariglobus sp.
TCTCGTTGGCCGCCCCCGTGCCAATACCGCTTAACTGAACCGTTTGTTGGCCTGCGTCTTCATTAATCGCCGCCGGGTTCGTAATCGGGTTTAGCGTCGGGGAATCATTCACTGCGTTCAACGTCACCAGAAAGCTGCGTGTGATCGTTGAGTTAGTTGCCTGATTGTCGCTAACCTTCACCGTAATAGTTGCCGTGCCGCTGGCATTGGGCACTGGTTTGTAACTCAACGAACCGGTCGAATTAGGGCTCGTATATCTAACGGACAGGTTTTCGGCCTGGTTTGGGATGAGCGCAGTGTTATCCGAACTCGCCGTGACCGTGAGCGTTTGGGTCTCGTTGGCCGCCCCCGTGCCAATACCGCTTAACTGAACCGTTTGTTGGCCTGCGTCTTCATTAATCGCCGCCGGGTTCGTAATCGGGTTTAGCGTCGGGGAATCATTCACCGGGTTCACCCTCACAGTAAACTGGCGTCTGAATGTTGCGTTAGTTGCCTGGCCGTCGCTGACCGACACCGTAATAGTCGCCGTGCCGTTGGCGTTGAGCACTGGTGTGTAACTCAACGAACCGTTCGCATCCGGGCTCTTATAAGTAACGGTCGGGTCTGGGATGAGCGAAGGGTTATCCGAACGCGCCGTAACTGTGAGCGTTTGGGCCGACGCGTTGGTCGGCCCCGCGGTAATACCGCTAAACTGCACCGTTTGTGGGGCTGCGTCTTCATTGATCGTCTGGGGCTCGATCGGGTTTAAAGTCGGTGATGAATTTGGGCTCACCGTCACCTTTAAATGCTTGGGGTCTGGGTTCGTAATTTTTATGTAGGGCCAGTCAACAGATCGCACTGTGTAATAGCTCGATTTACTTAAGTCGCTTTGGGTTAAAGTCGTGCCTCCAATTATAATATTGTGTAAAGTGATCGATTGAGTGGCTTCCGTTGAATCATTGTAATAGAGATCCATCTCAGGAAGCGGAGATCCTGTTTGGAGAATTCGTGTAGCGGTGATGTTTTCTATAACAAAGTTATTGATTATGAAGCCGGGGTTTTTATTGTCATCGGTGTATAGGCGGAATAAAGGTCCGGTGCGCGGCGAATCCACCCGTACGTTTCGCACAGTAAAATTAATCATTGAGCCACCTGGGAGTATATCCTTGAAATAGCCTCCCTTAATGTTAATCACGGGGGCTTCGCTGGTAAAGTCCCCAATGATGTCGATATCATCCCATGTGTTGTCACTCGCTTTGTTTTTAGTAGGGAACGCAATGATGGGATGCCCCCACTCTCCGGGGGAAACCGTACAGCGGCTCCACCTATTGTTACGTGCGAGCATCGGTACCGTATTTTCTGGTTTATGTGCGGTCCCCAGTATGAGCGCATCATCGTTGATGAAAAAAAAGCTGTCCTCCATTGTGCAATTAGTATTGAGGTGGAGCGCGTCCGAGTTTCCGTTCCATGAAATCTGTTTGATATTGCGCACAGACGAGTTCGTTAATTCTTCTTTTGACGTATACCCAGGGGTGTTAAGCAACATGAGACCATCGAATCGATGCCCATTTCCGTAATTCCAACGCGTATGGAATTGAACCTTAGTGGGATCCCCTGCGAGCTCACTTATTCTGAAGTCAACCCATTTAATGTGGCCGGAAGTTAGGATGCCGCGTCCCGTGAATTTATTATTATTACCGTCGAAATCAAAAGTCCCCTCCAAAATCGCGCCACCGGCAATGTTAACCGCGCCAGCAGGTAAGCTAGTATCATCCAATTGAGATCCCTTGATTTTGATCGGACGGTGAATTAGCTTCAAAACTGCCCCAGGGGCTAAACTCAGCAGACCGCCTGGCTGGATTTCAATAATGGCAGCGATTCCGCCAGTTACTACCGCGTTAGGGCCGATATGGAGCGTGCTGCCGTTTTTAATTCTAATTTGTGCGTTAAGTGTCGTGTTGCCGCTTAAAACAACGCATTTATTAGGCTCAATTTCTATCGGGGAATCTATGGAGGGAGAATTCCGAGTGTCTTTCGTTTGGGGTAAAACTGGCTGGGTCTCAGGTGATTCTGCGAAGATAAGTAGGGGATGTAACTCGTCACCAATCTTCATCTGCACCATGACTTTCGCATGCCCTGTAAGTTTAAAAGTGAATGCGTTTATAACATTATTTTCAGTAATTGTGACGGGTGTTATTCCTAGGCGGTTCGGGTAGATTTTCGGGGTGTTAGTAATGTATTTATCATTGAGGAGGGTGACTTTTACGGTTACGGCATCATTATTTTCACAGGTGAAGGAGGTGAAGGAAACGGCCGATTCTGCACGCTTTGTAAACTTTTTATCTTTCGTGTCGTCGGTTGGATGATCATATTGAGTATCCGCAAGAGATACGTTGTTAGAGCTGTAGACGAAACATTTAGTGTAGCTTGTCGGGTTATTTCCGATTCCGACTTCTACCTTGTACCAGGTGCTGAGTTCTAAATTATGTAAGCCAGTCAGGTCCGCTGGATCGGGGTAAGTACGAATTACTGCGTGGATTAAACTGGTTGGGCCCAAGATGAGGATTACGCCATAACAAAAGAAAAGCGTGCGCAGCATTTTAATGTAGCTAATAGTCATGGGGTTTTTAGGGTGAAAGCAGTCTTCTACGATCGGCTCTAGCTAGAATTATGAAATTGCCTGTAGTGATTGAATGCGAATTCGATTGGGTTTTCCAATTCGTATGCTAACGCACACGATGGGGCGAATTCAATTCAACGGAGATTGCCTCTCCGAATCAGAATGTGTGGGGCGGGGGTTCTCTAAGAGTAACAAGTAAAATAAGATCGCAGCCCCTACCGAAAGAAAGATTTTTTTAAGTCTAATTTTAGAATGGTGCTCCTGTCTTGCGCCGAGTGCGGACTTTAATCGGGCACCGATTCTCGGTCGGGTTGGCAAAAAGTGGCCCTCAAACTTTCTCTGGCCTCGGATGGTTTCTCCTAATGCTCTCCTGCGCCTGTTTTTCTTCCCACCCCGACCCCTAATATCTTCTAAACGCTATAATGCTCTTTCGCAGTCTCTCCTTTGCCCCAAACTCTGGCCGCTAAAACAAAAGACCCTGGGGTGGCGGATCCGTCCGCGGCTAAATCTGATAATCGCCCGGTTTGTCGTGGTCGCCTTTGGCGATCGGGCTGGCGGCATCGACTCCGGCCGCATTGTCGCGATTGCGATCATAGAAAATGCGCACCCCGCTTTTCGGTGCGGTGCCTGCTTGCTGTAGCAGTTGCGAGGCCCGCAGCAGCGCGCGTTTGGTGCTCATCGTCAGGTTGGCCTCTGCGGGAAAAACATTTTCGGCCCCCACCGTTTTTAGGGCGCCACTTTTCCTCAACACCAGCTCGACGTCGGGATTGATCCCACTGATGAGCAGGTGACGGCCGGTTTTGCGCAGGTACTCGTGGAGTTGCAGCAGCGACATGACTGCGGTGGCGTCGAGGTGACGGGCGTTTTTCATTCGCAGGATCACCACGATGAGGCCGTCGTTGTCTGCCAGCAGCCGGACCTGTTCCTGAAACAGGTCGGCGGCACCGAAGAACAGTTCACCCTCGACGTGAACAATTGAAATCGCGGCGTTGCTGCGCTGGGTGCCGCCATTGAGTTCGGCGAGTTGGCCCTGGTCGTTAAAGCCGTATTCCACGAGTGCGGGCGCGCTGGCCTTGCGCAGAAACAGCGCCAGCGACACCCCCACGCCCACGTAAATGGCGGTGTCCAAACTGAGGAAAAACGCCGAGCACAAGGTCACCGCGAAGACGACGGCATCGGAGCGGGTTGAGCGCCACGAAATGCGGATCTGCTCGCGGTTGAGCATTTTTAGGCCGATGCGAATCAGGTGGGCGGCCAGACTGGCAACCGGGATAAAGTTGATCAGCGGGGCAACGAAAAAAAGCGCCCCCAACACCATCAAACTGCTGAGCAAGGCGGAGACCTGCGTCTTCGCGCCGCTTTGCAGGTTGGTCGCCGAGCGAGCGAAGGAGGCCGAGCCGGGCATGGCGCCAAAAAAACTGTTGGCGATGTTGGCCGAGCCCATCGCGACCAACTCCTGATTGGCGTCGAGGCGCTGGCCGGACTGGGATGCCAGGGTCTTGGAAATGGAAATGGCCTCCAGCATGCCGAGGATCGCGATGGCGAGCGCGGCGCTGAGCAGCGGGGGGACCACCGACCAGTCCGATTGCGCAATAGGGATTCCGATAAAAGAGGGAAGTGCGGCCGTGAGCGCCCCTTCGTCGGCGATCGTGCGGATCCCCAGTTCCTTTAAATGGAGGTGCTGGGTGATGAGCGAGAGGCCGACCAAGCCGATCAACTCAACGGGCAGCCGGGGCCAGA
Organism: Rariglobus sp.; assembly: GCA_044353465.1. Lineage (GTDB taxonomy): Bacteria > Verrucomicrobiota > Verrucomicrobiia > Opitutales > Opitutaceae > Rariglobus. Next base: position 4,340 of record JBILBW010000048.1, read on the forward strand.
ACCGCTCAAGCGCCCAGAAAATGAGCAAGGTCACCACGCCCATGCAAAGCGGGTAGGGATTAAAATTTAGCTGGGTGAGGTGCTGGGCCGCCGCGAGGAGTGAGTCGAGGGTACTGCCGTGGGCCACGGCCGTGCCGAGCAAGTGCGGCACTTGCCCTGCCATCAAGAGCAGCCCGATTGCCGTCCCGTAGCCGATGATCACCGAGCGGGAAATAAACTGGGTGAGTTTGCCCATCTGCGATAGGCCAGCGAGGCACTGGAAAATTCCAATGAGCAGCGCGAGAATCAGGGCCAGTTCGGCCGGGCTTAGCGCGCCCCCACTGAGCGCGTGGAGGGTGGCGGCCAAGATAATGCTGACCGAGTTGGTCGGTCCGAAAACCATGTGGTGCGAGGAACTAAACAGGGCGCACACAAACCCGCCGACTACTGCGGCCATGATCACCATCAGCGGCGGCAGCCCGGCGATGAGCGCAAAGCCGATTGCCTGCGGGATGGAAACCAGCGAGACGGTCGCGCCAGCGGCAAAATCAGCTTTCAACTTCGCCCAACTGTACCGCTTCAACTCGTCGCGGAGCGGGAAACGTTCACCAAGCCACCGACGGGAGTGCCGCTGGATGTTATCCAGGGTCGAGGCATCCGTCGGTGTGGCCATGATCAGGCCTCGATTCCGAGTTTTTCGAGGATGCGTTGCAGGTCGTCATTGCCGGCGTAGGCGATGACGATTTTGCCCTTCTTGGGGGTGTGCTGCAGGGCGACGCGCGCGCCGAGGTGCGAGGTCAGCCGCTTCTCGATTCCAGCGACTGCGGAGGCGTCGGAGGCGGCGAGTTTACGCACGGCCGACGACTGGGACGACGGGGCGGTGGAGCCGGTTTTTTTGGCCTGCACCAGTTTTTCGGTGGCGCGCACGCTGAGGCCCTCTTCGATCACCCGGCGGGCGATTAGGGCTCGTTGCGCGGGTTCCTCGATGCCAAGCAGTACCTTGGCATGGCCCACCGTGATAATGGCCTTGGCGATGTAACCCTGCAGCTCGGCGTCGAGGGTGAGCAGGCGGAGGGCGTTGGCGACGGAGGCGCGGCCCTTGCCCACGCGCTCGGAGGCAGCTTCCTGGGTTAGGTCGAAATCGCGGATCAAGCTGGCGTACCCGTAGGCTTCTTCAAGCGGGTTGAGGCCCTCGCGTTGCAAGTTTTCAATCAGGCCAAGGGCGGCCGAGGAGGCGTTGCTCGCCTCGTGCAGGCGAACCGGAATGGTCTTGATCTTGAGCAGTTGAAACGCGCGCCAGCGGCGTTCCCCGGCGATCAGCTCATATTTGTCGCCGGCCTTGCGCACCACGATCGGCTGCAGCAGTCCTTCGCTGCGGATGCTTTCGGCCAATTCGGAGAGATGGGCCGGGGAGATTTCCCGGCGAGCCTGATAGGGGCTGGGGACAATCAAATTCACCGCGATTTCGGCAAAGCCGGGGAAACTGGGGACGGCGGTCGGAGGAGCCGGTTCGGGCGGTTTAGCCGTAGCGGCAGCGGCGATGAGGCCTCCGAGGCCACGACCAAGACGAGATTTGGGAGCTGCGCACATGAGTTTTATTTGCCTCCGGGGATAAAGAGAGTGTCCCCGACGCGTACCTTGGTGGGGTCGGAGATTTTGTTGGCGTTAATGATATCGGAAAGTTTACCGCCGCTTTTACGGGCGATGATCGAGAGGGTGTCGCCCTTTTGTACCGTGTAGCTGATGCCCTCGGAGGGGTAGTTGGTCGCGAAATTGGCCGGTGCGGGCGCGCTTGCCCGTTGGGCCTGGCTTCTAGCAAGGGAGTCCAGGGCGGCGTTGGTCGCCTCCCCCAGCTTTTTAATCTGAGCGGCGGCGCTTGCGCTGGTGGCGGCATCACCCGACTTGATGGCGTGGTCGAGGTTGGCGAGGGCCTCGTTGAGCTGTTGCACGGTGGCGTAAGCTTGGGTGGGAGCGCTGGCGGCCTGGGCCCGCAGGCTGGCATTCTCGCGTTGCAGGTCTTCGACAGCGAGGGAGAGCCCGCCCACTTTTTGGGTGAGCATGCGCACATCCTCGCGTAGGTTTGCCAGTTCGACGCCCACCGATTGCTGGGCTTGGGCCGAGAAGGTGATTAGGGCGAGGCCGGCGCCCCAGATGAGGATTTTCAACATGAAGCGAAACCTTGCGGATTTTTTTTGGCGAAAACAAGAACTAGCCATCACCGTGACCGGCGCCCGGTGCGGCGGCCAACTTTATACCGAGGGTTGGGTGCTTGTGGACTTCATGGGCGTGAATCCAAATCGCGCAGCGAACCCGCTACGTCCGGAGCTCCGCACCGCTCGAAACCGCAGCGAGACGGCGGAGCTTGTTCTGCAGGGAAAGGACAATTCACCCCGCCTATGGTTTAAGCTCTACCACAGGGGGACGAGTGTTTCGGCGCGAACCCATCCAGTCTGGCCGTCGGTAAAAACCAGGCGGCGCCAGCCGAGGAAAGACTTGTCGTTGGACGCCACCACGCCGACTGCCAACGGGGTCGATTTTTGCGGGGTGTCCAAATCAGTGGGGATGGAGCGCAGGGTGGTTGCCCTGACCACCACCACGGCGTGGTCGTCCGTGAAGGGGCCGTAGGTTTTAAGGCTTATTCCGGCGGCCAGGGCCAAAAACAACGATAGCGCGAGCAGGCTGCGGGGAAGCCAGCGGCGCCAAGAGTGCGTGCTCGGTTGGAAGGCGCCGTAAATCAGCAGTGCCAGGGCCGCAGCGGTCAACCAGGTCGAGGCCAAGAGGCCGGCTTGCCAGCCGGTGGGCGAGGCGAGCCGGGCCAGGGCGGCGGCCGGGGCGTTGGCTAAGAACGGGGTGAGCGCAGCAGGTGTGACCCCGGCGGTTTTCCAAGCGTAGCCGAGGTGCCAGTTCACCGACGCATTCCGGGGGTGTTGGACAAAGGCGGCGAGTGCATGGCCGGCCGCCTCGTTGGCGCGGTTTTGCTGAAGGAGGGCAAGCGCAAGGTTATGGTGCGCTACCCAGTCGGTCGGGGTGGTTTTTAGTTCGTCGCTCCACAGGGTTTCAGCGCTGCCAAAATCGCCCTTGGCGTAGGCTTCGTGGGCGTCGGCGGCAAAGCTGGCGGGCGCGGGCAAGAGAACGACGGCGAGCAGGACGAGGGGAAGCAAGTTGCGCGGGATAAAGAGCTGCCAGGACGAGAATGCCGGGGCGGGGCGGGCAACGAGGGCCTGCTGCGCGCGAGGCACCCAGTCGACGGGAAGCGCCGCAGCTCCGTAGAGGGTGTGATCGGCTTCGGCCCAGAGCGTCGACCAGGTGGCATCGGCGAAATCCTTGGGCGTGGGCACGGCCGCGTCCAGTTGCCAAAGGATGGCGGTGTCGCGTTGCCAATACTGGAGAACGCTCGGGGAGATCGGAGCGTTTGGCTGCGAGAGTTGAGTTCTGAGGTGCGCATCGAGCCTAGCGTGAGCGTCGCGCTGGGGGCGGTTGGGATCGGTTTGCCGCGCTCGGCTTCGGGCCAGGCCGAGCCACACGCCCAAAGGAAGCAGGGCCGCGGACAACAGTGCAACCAGCAGCGAGGCTTTAGCCAGCGGGGTAAAACTACGCCCGGCCTCCGGGAGCGGATCGCGCGGGATCGGCGCGGACGGTGCGGCTTCTCGGTTGATTCCCGCAGGGGTGAGGATGGGGTTTAAGGTCGTGCCGGGGCCCGCTGCCGGTTGCGAGGATGCGCCCGGACGTTGACCGTTGGTGCCGCCGGCGGGAGCTGTCGCGACTTGGATCGTCAGTGGGGGAGTGGTCAGCGTTTCGTAGGCCCCCGTGCTGGGATTAAAGATAACGACGCTGAGCGGGCCGAGGGTGTAGTTGCCGGCGCGTGTCGGGATGAGGATGATGTCCTCGGAGAGCGAGGCGTCGAAAAGGGTGTTTTCCTTGTTGGTGCGTTTGGCCTGGGGTTGGACCACGCGGAAGTCATTGGACACCGAGCGGGGGGGGAGCCCGCCGAGGTCGGGCCAGTTACCGGTGCCCTCAAGGGTGAGCGTCCACGTGATGGGTTCACCGATGCCGGCGGTGGCGGGGATGACTTTGGCCTTAAGCGTGAACTGACCGACAGCGCCGTTGAAGCCGGCGGGCGCCGGGGCGGGAAGGGGCTTTACGTTGAGGCTGGCTGGCTGGCTGGTGACCGCGAACTGCTCCACGCTTTGGCGTGCAAACAGCCCAAAGCCGGAAGAGGCGCCGGTAGTTAAGTTAACCAACTGGCTGGCCGAATTGAGTGTAACTGCACCGGGGTTTTTGGCGTAGGCGCGGGTTTTATACACGACTGTGAGGCGCTGCTCGTTGTTTACGGTCGTCTCGGTTCCCTCGGGTTTGCTCCAGGCTTCCACGCTGAGGGGAGCCGGCGACCACTCGGGCTCGGCACTGCCCAGTTGGTAGAAGTAACGCCGGGTGGTTTGCAGGGAATAGCTCAGCGGGAAAACTTCCCCAGCCCAGACTGAACCAGGCGGCAGGGTGAAGCTGGACTGAATGACCGAGTCGATCGACAGGTTGGACTGGCCGACGGTGGCATCCCCGACGTCGAAGGCGGCCGCGGCCACGGTCTGACGGCCCTTGTCGGTATCGACTTGGAATGCCGGAATGCGCACCAAACGTCGTTCGTTGGGGCGCACGCGGTAGGTCAGGGTGGTGGTTTTAAGCGAGGTGGCTTTGAAGTTAACCACCGAATAGGAACTGGTTGAGGCGCGGGAGGGCTGGCCCAGAACGGTGAGTCCGGGCACGGTCGGTAATTTGAAGGAGTCGGCCGGTTCGCACTGCTCGAAAACGAGGTTCAGCTCGCTGGTTTGGTTGAGCGCCAGGGTGCCTGCGGATGGCTCCCAATGCACGGTTTGTGCGTGCACGGTGGTGCTGGCGAGCAGGGCGAGAAAGAATGAGAGGGGAAAAAAGAGGCGGCGGAGCATCGGGACTAAAGGGGGGGCGGGAGTTTTTGGGAACGTTTAACAGCCAATTTTCAATGTTGAACGTTCTGCTGGGGAGGCCGGGTTTGGAGGTTGAAGGTAAGGTGCTACCGGGCTGTCGATATCGGGGGTGTCACCAGTCTTTGCCCTTGGCGGGCGGAGTGGAGGAGGGACCCTGCAGGAGTTGAAAAAGCCGGGCGGGTGAATCGCCCTGTTTTACTTGTTCGAGTTTCTGCAGCGGGATCGTCAGGTTGGGGTCTTGGCGGGCCGGGTCACTGGCGGGCTGCGCAGGGGCACCGCCGACCTGCTGCATCTCGCTGGCCGGGGTTGGATCGGCCGGGGGGGTGGCCCCGTTCGGGTCTTTGCGGGGCGGCTGTTGGGCCGGATCGTCCTTCATGTCGCCAAAGGCGGCTTGGCCGGGGGAGTCGGGTTTTTTGTTGGCATCAGGCGGCTGGGGGGAGTCCGCGTCTTTGCCGTCTTTACCGTCTTTGCCCGACTTCGGTTCGTTGGACTTTCTATCGTCGGGCTTTCTATCGTCGGGCTTCTCCGGCTCGGGTTTTGGGCCTTCGGCTTGCTCTTGCTCTGGCTGGGGCGCCGCGTCGCCTTTATCCCCGGCTTTATCCTTTTGGTCGGCTTTATCCTTTAGGTCGGCTTTATCCTTTAGGTCGGCTCTATCCTTTAGGTCGGCTCTATCCTTTTGGTTCTGTTCGGGTTTTTTTTCTTCCGGTTTTGAGGAGTCGGGTTTGGGCGGGTCCTTTTTGGGGAGGAGGGCTTCTAATTGCTCGCGGAGCGCGGGCCAGTCCGCGCTTTTGGGGTCGAGAGCAGCGCCGGCAGCGACTGCGGCGAGGGCATCGCGCACTGCGCCTTCGGGCACGGGCTGGTGTGCCGCTTGGGTGCGCTCGCCAAAGGTGAGGGTGGCTTGGGCGAGTTCGGCGTAGTCCGGCGCACGTGCCTGCGGAAGTGCGGCGAGGCGGGTAACCAGTTGGGTTACGGGCGCGGCGAGGGTGGGCGCCGCCGGGTCTGCCGGCTCGGCGGCACCGGCGGGCGGGGCGGGCCAGAGCAGGGCGATCAAAAAAGCGAGCGCGAGCGCGGCAGATTTACCTGCCGATGTGGCGAGTGGGATCGCCCGGGGGCGGGGACGCACGGGGAATTCGCGCCAGAAACTGAGCAGGAGCAACACGAGGGCGGCGGCCAGCGGCCACTGATAGCGTTCTGCGAGGCGCACGCGGGTGTTTTCCTTAAACTCTCCGCGTGTGCCCTGCTCCACGGTGCTCTCGATGAGTTGCGCAAGGTCGACCCAAGAACTGGCGTCGGCGTAGCGACCGTCGGTTTTGTCGGCCAGTTCACGCAAGCTCGTCGGGGTGAGTTTGGACATGACCACGGCGCCGCGTTCATCTTTAACAAAAGCGCCCGCACCGTCGGGGATTATCGCGCCTTCGTCGGTGCCCACCCCGAGGGAGAGCACGCGGATACTCTTGGTTTTGAGGTCGCCGACGTGCTTTTGCCAAGTTTCGGATTGGGCTTCGCCGTCGCTCAGCACGATGAGGAACCGGTCGGCCGTGCCGGAGGTCCCGAAGGCGGCGAGCGTGGTTTCGAGCAGCGCGTCATAATTGGTGCCGCCCTCGGGCAGGAAATCGGGATTCAGCACCGGTAAAAACTCGCGGAGAATCTCGTAATCGGAACTGAGCGGACTTTGCAGGAAAGCCGTGCCGGAAAAAACGACCAGGCCGACGCGTTCGCCTTTAAGGCGTTCGAGCAAACTGGTGATGAGCAGGCGGCTGCGCTCCAGCCGCGAGGGTTTCACGTCCTCCGCCAACATGCTGCGGGACAAATCGAGGGCGATGATGATTTCGCGGGCCTGATCGAAGACGGGTTCCTCCAACTGGCCCCATTGCGGCCGGGCGACGGCCACAATCGCCGCGACTAGGCCCAAGCTAAACAGGAGCCGGGCGCGGGCGGCACCGGGTCGCGCAGCCGCAGGCCCCAGAACGAGGTAAGACTGGCGGGCCTCCGCGTGGGTGATTTTGGGGCGGGCGTTGGCCGAGGTGGCGCGCCGCCGGCGCAAGTTGAGCGCGAGCAAGCCAGCGGGAATAACTAACAACCAAAAGGCGTGGGGCCAGTAGAAGCTCATGGGGAAACCGGCGGGCGAGGGGTGGGGGCTGAGGCGCGCCATGCGGCGGCCCCGGAAACGAGCGCGGCGAGTAACAAGCAGCCCAAGCCGGGCACCGCGACCCAGGTGAAAAGCTCGCTGGTCAGCAGAAAACTTTTGGCCTGAAACTCGATTTTTTGGGCCCGGTCGATGGCTTTGAACGCGGACTCGATGGTCTTTGATTCGTCGGCGCGGTAGGCCTGACCGCCGGTGAGTTGAGCGATTTCGATCAGCATGGTTTGGTCGAGGTCGGAGGCCATGCGGCTGGTTCCTACGCGGTTGCCCGCCTGATCGAAAACCGGAAACGGGACCAAACCGTCGCGGCCGGCGCCTATGGTGTAGACCGGGATGCCGCGGCCCTTGGCGACTGCCGCGGCCTGCATGGGGTTGAGAGCGCCGCGGTTGTTGGCCCCGTCGGTGAGCAAGACGGCAAACGCGCCCTTGCGTTGACCGCCTTGTTCCCGCGCGGCTTGCTCCAAGCGGGTCAGCGCTAGGCCCAGTCCGTCGCCTATGGCGGTGCCGTCCTCGATCAAGCCGATTTTGAGGCGCTCGACTTGGCGGGCCAACCAGTCGTGGTCAAAAGTCAGCGGGGCGAGCGTGTAGGCCCGGCCCGAGAACACGACGATGCCGATGCGATCATTGGGCCGTTGGCTGATGAAGGCCTGGATGACCGGCTTGATGGCTTGGAGGCGGTTGAGGCGTTCGCCGTTCTTTTCGTAGTCCTCGGCCTGCATGGAGCCCGACAAGTCGATGGCCAGCATGATGTCGTAGCCCTGGCTGTGAATTTCCCGTTTATCTTCGACTTTCTGGGGACGGGCCAGAGCCACGATCAACAGAACCAGTCCGAGAATGGTGAGACTCGCCGGCCAGCGTGACGGCGAGAGGTGGGTGGGGCGGTGCCACGCGGCCGCAAAGGGGACGAGCAACACCGGCACCGCCCGGCGCCCGCGCAGCCAAACCACTGCGGGGATGAGCAGTAGGGTCAGGAGCCAAAATGGGGACTGGAGGATGAGGTTATTCACGGTCGAACTCGGGGTCGTGGCTTGGGCGGAAACCGCCTTTCGGGCCAGGGGCAATTGCGTGGGTCAACTTGGGGGCATTCATCGGCGGCAGCCCGCTTGGCGGGCATGGAAAAACCGCACCAGTGCTTCGAGCCGGTCCTCGTCGGTCCCCACGACCAAACGGGTGAGTGCATCGGGTAAAAGCTCCCGCCACGCTGCCTCGCGCTGCTCGCGCCAGCGGGCGTGGGCGGCGCGCTCAGCGGCCGAGTTTTCCAGTGTCACTAAGCGCCCGTTGACCGGATCGTAAGCAGCAAAGGGTTCGTCCGTGGGCAGCTCGCGCTCCCAAGGGTCGTCGACACGAAAGCCCATCGGTTGATAGCGTTTGCGCATTACCGCCCAACCGTCCGGGGTTGGGCGAGGCGCGAAATCACCCAGCCAGATGAGTATGCTGTGGCGCGGCGCGGCCCGGGCGAGCAGGCGCCAGGGGAATTGAGATTTGACATCTGAAACTTGAGATTGAAGCGCAGGCGCTGCGGCGCCGAGCAGCGAGGCGGCGGCGTGGTGAATTGCGCCACGGCCCCGCACCGGTTCACGCAGGGTGTAGCCGTCAGGCTTGACGTGAAGGAAGCCGACCCGGTCGCGATTGACCGCCCCCAACAGCATGACCAGCCCGGCCAGCTCCAGCAGCGCCTCGCGCTTAGATTGGGCCCCGGAACCGAACTGAAGGCTCGGTGTGTCCTCAAACACGATCATCACCGTGACCTCGCGCTCTTCGACGAATTTCTTGCGGTAGGGTTCGCCGAGTCGGGCGGTGACATTCCAGTCAATGTCGCGCACATCGTCGCCAAACTCGTATTTCACCACCTGGTCAAACTCCATGCCGCGCCCGCGAAACGCCGAGCGATATTCACCGCTGAGTACGTTTTCCACCGCATGGCGCACGCGCCATTCCAGTCGACGGAGTAGGGCAAGCGGCGAGGCGGTGCCAGAGGAAAGGGGCAACGGAGTGGGCACGGTTTTAATAGGGTTCGCGTACGCCTTCCCGGTTTCTTGTTTGCACTTGTGTGGATTGGCCGATCACCGGATCGGGGAATCGCGGACAACTAAACGGCCGGGGACGATTCGGAGCGGCGAGAAGGCGAACAGCGGGCGGTTCAGGCGGTGGGTACCGGGGTTTTGCGGATCACTTCGGCGATGAGGTGGTCGCTGGTGATTTCCTCCGCCTCGGCTTCATAGGTTAAGCCCACGCGGTGGCGAAGCACATCGGGGGCTATCTCCTGGACCAGTCCGGGGGAAACATAGTCGAGGCCGCGTAACCAAGCTAGGGCGCGGGCGGCTTGGTAGAGCGCGAGCGAGGCGCGCGGCGAAGCGCCAAAGCTGAGGTAACGTTTTGCCCCGGCCGCCGGCGAGGCGAGGTCGCGGGTGGCCCGCACCAGCGCGAGAATGTAGGCTTGGATGGCCGGGGAGAGGTGGATCTTGTCCACCGCGCCGCGCAGTTCGAGCAGCTCCTCACCATTGGCCACGGCCTTCAGGGCCGGTTGGCGGGTGACTTGGCCCCACCGCTGCATCATCGTAGCCTCCTCGTCCAGGGACGGGTAGTCGACGATGAGTTTAAACAGGAAGCGGTCAGTCTGGGCCTCGGGCAACGGGTAGGTGCCCTCTTGTTCGACCGGGTTCTGCGTGGCCATGACGAAGAACGGCCTTGGCAAGGGGTGGGTCTGCCCACCGATGGTGACTTGCCGCTCCTGCATGGCCTCCAGCAGAGCGGATTGGACTTTGGCGGGGGCACGGTTGATTTCGTCGGCCAGCACGAGGTTGGCGAAGATCGGCCCGCGATGGGCGGTGAAGCCGCCATCTTTGGGGGAAAAGACCATCGTGCCGACCACGTCGCTGGGCAGCAAATCCGGCGTGAATTGGATGCGTTCGAATTGAACGCCGAGGGCGGTGCCAAGGGATTTGATCAGTAGCGTCTTGGCCAGCCCGGGCATGCCCTCGAGCAGGACGTGGCCGTTGGCGAGCAGGGCAACCAGCAGGCGTTCGACGACGGCGTCTTGGCCGATCACGGCTTTGCCGATTTCGTCACGGAGTTTTTGGGACCAAGTGGGACCAGTAATCATGAAGGGAACGGGGAGGAGGGCGGTGTTAAGCGGATTTTTGGGACTGGCTTGCGAATAAAATGTTTCATCGAGAAAATGGGGCCATCGTGGATTTACCAACCCAAATTCAACAACGCTTGGACTCGCTTGGAGTTTTGCGGGCCGACGTGGAGGAGCGGTTTGTGCGCGGCACGGGGCCTGGCGGCCAGAAAATCAACAAGACGAGTTCGACGGTATGCGTGAAACATCTGCCTTCTGGCGTCGAGGTTCGCTGTCAGCGTGAGCGTTCGCAAGCGGCCAACCGGGAGACCGCATGGGAGGAGTTGTGCGGCAAGTTGGAAGTGCGCCTGCGGCAGGCGGAACAGAGCCGCCAGCAGGCCGCCGCCAAGATACGCCGAACGCATCGTCCGCGTAGTCAGCGGCAAAAGGCCATTGCGGTGGCGGGTAAGCGCCACCGGGCCGCGATCAAAGCAGGACGTGGAATTCCCGGCTAGGGCGTTACGTCGCCACGTGTGGGCCCGGGTGTGGCGCTGGTGAGTGAGCGCTTTTGTTGAGGTGCCTTACCCGAGGCTTTCCGTGTTTGCTCATACTGCCTTGTTTGTGGCCTTCACCCGATGAGTTTTCACTCGGAATAAGCCCGGTATAACCTGCCACCTGCCGCCGATTTTTGAAGCGGTGCCAATCAGCGACTTCACGAACGATCACCTCTGCGGTCAACGCTCCCATGCCTATGGGAAGTTTTTCCAGGCGTGCCGCCTCGATGAGTTTTCCAAGCGCGCCGATCTGCTCGTCGAACACCAGCAGCACAGCCTGCAAACGGCCCGGCAGTTCGTTGAGCGAAGCGGGCAACTCGTCGGCTCAGCGATTAAACGCACGTGGCCGCCACCACTGATCCGGCAGGTCGAACTCATAGTGGCGGGCGTTGCTCAGGCCTTGATTGCTCACCCGCCCGCGATCACTCACCAGGCTGCCGCGTTGGCGGGTTTTCCAGCGAGATTGCTCCTCTTCTTCGCTGGGCACGCGGATTACCGCCAACGCCTCCGTGTTGCCGCAAATGTAACGGTCGAGCATGCCACACAAGGCGAGGGCGTCGCGCTGGTCGGGTTTCTGCTTCTTGCCCTTTTCGTCCCTTTTACGCGGGCGCAACACCAGATTGCACACACCCAAGGCGACGAGTTTGCGATGCAGCACGTAGCCAAACGCACCGACCTCGTAGCAACTATGCACTTTCTTCGCGTCATCGAGATATCCCTTCACCCACTCGAAAAAGCCACTCGGTGTGAAGCGCTGAGCTGGGTGGGGTGAGGCCCCGTCGAACTGGGCCACCACCGCGTATTGGGCCCAGTGCACTTCGATCCCCTGCTTCAGTCGCTGCGGTTTGACCCCGGTGGTTTTTTCGCCTTGCGGGGCATGTTCAGGGCTGCTGTTTTACTAAGTTTTAGTCATTATAATCAGTGGTCGGGCTGTACGCTCCTCGCCCCTCTGACCACCCCATGTCATCTTTTCGCTGCGGTGCGCTGGTTTGTCCCTTAATGAGTGATCTTTCCCGAATTTTCAGGCGTACGGTTGCGGTTGGCGTCATGCTCACGGTGGGGCAGGTCACCCCGCTCAGGGCTGCCCCGCCTTCGATTACATGGGATGAAGCTAACCCGTATCAGGAGGTGGTCACCCAGTGGCTCGCTCTTCCCAGCGCCCAGCGCGATGCCATCTCCGATTGGAGTCAGCCGGCTTCGGGCGCTAAGGATAAGGCCGGCGCGACGCTCTCCGCCGAACAGCAGCAAATCGTGGCCAATCTTGCGACGGCCGTTCGGCGTGCGGCCCAGGATCCTAGGGAGGCCAAGTGGCTCGCGACGGTGGATCCTAACGATCCGGATGACCCTGCAGCCATCATTAACCCCTATATATCGCCGCTAATGGCGTTGGGGAAGATCACGATTAAAACTGCGGCGACCGAATCCCCCTCAGAGGCGATTAACAGTTACCTGGCCGTTACCCAAATGGGGCGCCCGTTACAGCAAAATTTCCCGCTGATCTATCAACTTACCGGGATTAACCTGGAGAGGCAGTCGAATCGTGCAATGGCCGACCGACTGGGGGAGTTTTCCGCTGCCGATTTAGACCGGTTGGCCCGTGTTCGAGCTGGGTTGAAGCCGGTGCCCTCCTTAGAGACGGCTTTACGCGAAGGTGAACGGAATCAGTTTTTTTACCCGATGCTCGATCGGTTACTCGGGCCTGGGTTGGCGGCTCTTTTGGAGGAGAAGGCACGCTTGGAAAAGGGGGCAGCTCCGGCTTTGGAGGACGAGGTGGTGACCAGTTTGCGGCTTAGCGGCATCATAACCGGAGGTGATAACATGATCGGTCTGGAGCGAACGCAGGATGGAAGCAGTTTTTGGGTGCGCGAAGGGCAAACGGTGCAAGGCGTGAAACTACAATCGATAGATCGATCCCTTAAGTTGGCCTATATCCTTATAGGAAAACAGAATGCAGTGGTACAGTTGGCGTCCAAGCAGGTGCTGATTTCCCGGCCTGGTGGAGATGCAAAACGCCTGCGGGCGCTGTTAGATATGTTGGATAAGAGTGGCCCTTCGCAGGATGAATGGATCAGCCAAATCATGCGTTCTGTAAGTACCTATCCGAATGGGCTCAAGGGGTATCTGGATCACCTGCGCTTAGAATATGACAAGCGGTTAATGCAAGCCGTGCAGGATGCGGATCAGGTCAAAGTACCCACGGCGTCTGCAAATTTAGGCAGTTTGGACGATCCCCTGCTGAATCAAATGACTCCTGCATTTTCAATGGTCGGTCGCACCATGAATAGTGCGAATTTGGAGGCTTGTATGCTGGATGCCGCCTTGCTGATCAGGCGGCAGGAGCTGGCCGGACTGCCGCTGGTACCGCCCCAGGATCCCTGGGCCAACGAGGGGACTCGGCTGAAGTTGGAGCGAACGGCTGAGGGTCGCTTTACCCTCGGGTCGGTTTACGAAAAAAAAGCGGGAGAACCGCAAACGCTGTCGTTTGGGACTCCCCCTAAACCGTAAGTGAAGGCGTAATACCAATCTCTGCATGGTTTTGGGGTTCTTCGACATCCAATGGGTAAAAAATCAAGCAATGAAGAACCCGAAGGGTGTCACAGGGCCGAGCCTGAGCTATGACACTGAAACCCACAGAGCCCTAACATCGGCAGTGCAGGAAAAAATAATGTATATACAAAGAGGGAGTGATGCCGGCAGCTACATAAAATTAGACTTTACCAAAAGAATCGACTCCGTCGTTCCGCTACGCCCCGGAACGCTGGGTCGCCCGCGGGCCGCTTCCGCAACGTAGCGGGAGCACGGAGTGCTTTCGCTGCGCGGCGCGCCTCAGTTTCGGAATCGAAACGACTCCGTCGTCCCGCTACATGTTCGTAAGCGTCTGGCCGGAGACCCACTACCGCTGAAGGGCTAGGTGAGGTAAAGTGGCTGGATGAGAATGATCACAGTGGATTTGGTGGTGGACGAAACTAAGCGGGATTCAAAGGGGCGGAGGATTAAGCCGAAAGCGCGGCGCCAGGAATTGCTCGCAGCCTATGAGCAAAGCGGGCTGACGCAGGCGGCGTTTGCCCGGCGCGAGGGCGTCAAATATCAGACGTTTGCCACGTGGGTGTCGGAGGGGAGGCGACGCGCCTGCGCAGTCGGCCTGAGTAAATCGTCGCCCTGAATAATTCGTCGGCCCTGGAAAAGGCCCTTACGCCGCGACCGCCAAAAACTGATCCCGGGATGCCGGGACGAACAAGGAACGCAGCAGGTGGAGTAAACGGCACAAAAAGAAGCCGAGGAGCTTCTGGAAGTTCATGGCGGCGGCACTAGGCAGGGCATTGATGCATTGCCCTGCGTGCCTTTGCGGCGATTGCGCTCCAATCGGTGTTCGGCCTTCAGCTGCCCGATGGTCGGTTCGATGGCGGCGCGGCGTTTCATCCCTTTCCAAACCCGCTTGGGGAGCGTTCCCCGGCGGCGTTTATCGACGATGATTGTCTCAGGGCCCCGATGATTGTTGCCCCGGTAGCCCATGTCTACATGGGCTTCTTTTACTGCATGCGTGGTGACCAACCGGCGCACTTGAGCCAGTTGCGCATCCAGGGTGTGTCCGTCATAGGGATTGCCCAATAAACTCAACGCTCCGAGTCACCACCCTGCCCTGCTGGTTGCGGCCAGGCTGACCTTGTTGCCGAACTCGTACTTTTTACCGGCCTTACCTTTGGCGATGCACGCCACCTCGGGCTCATGCACACGGTACACTTTTTGCCCATCGCCGCGCTCTTGGGCATGGATGCGTTTGCCTGTCTGCAGTCACTTGCCGAGCAGACCTTGTGGCTGTGATTGTTGGCGTTCAATCTCGCAGATCACTCGGTCTAGATGGGTGAGAAGTTTACGGGTGCACGCCCGGGCCCGTTTCATCTGGCGGGCATGGGCGTAACGGCTCTGCGCCATGAGTAAACGCCTGCCTACCCGCTCGTAACTTTGTTTGATACTGAGCCCCTGCTTGCGGGCCGTTTTCACCAAGCGCTCTCGCGCCCGGTCGTAGAGGCGGGCGTCCGTCGGAAACCGCACCGCTTTTGTCTGCACCGTGGTGTCCACATTCACCCGCTTAATCTGCGCGGGCGTGATCACCTTCATCTTTAGCCCCGTGTCTATCGTTGCCTTGAGCATAGCCTCCGCCCCGGCTTCCCCGAGCCGCTTGCGCCACCGCGTCATGCTCGAGGGATGGATCGGCAGCTCGTGCTCAAAAAACTGCCGTCCGCTAAAATGCTGCCAGTAGGGGTTCTCCACCCAC
>JBILBW010000145.1:0-6262 GCA_044353465.1 Rariglobus sp.
CCCTGCTCAGTGCCGCCGCCATGAACTTCCAGAAGCTCCTCGGCTTCTTTTTGTGCCGTTTACTCCACCTCCTGCGTTCCTTGTTCGTCCCGGCATCCCGGGATCAGTTTTTGGCGGTGATGCCGTAAGGTGCCTTTTTCAGGGCCGACTAACCTAGTGGCGAGGGCGCTGATTTCCGGCCGGCGCTTAATCACCGCGATCTGCGCTACCCAAGTCCACCCCGTCTTTATCGGCCTTGCAGCGGACCCGCCCCACTTACTTTTTTCAGCACCTCAATGTTTACCCACATCCTTTATCCCCCTCGGCGATCGCCGGGGGTGCGCTTATGACTGGCCCAACGGAACTCACCGTGGTCGTGCTGTGACGGGGGCTCGGTTGCTCAGTTCGCGCTCAGTGCCGTTTCGCCACCGGGAGCGTTTGGTTAGGCACATACCGGAGAAGTTAGCTCACCAACGTTGGGTAGAGTTTGGCGGCCAGCGCCAAAAGTCCCATTAGTCAGGCGCCGAGAAGGCATCAGTCGAAAAATAACAATGTTCCGGTTCGCCGCCTCGGATCATCAAGCCTCGCAAGGCGTCAACCAAGTAGGTGAGCGGCGTTAAGGCGGGCGACGGCCCTGAGCCACGCCGGCATAAGATCGAGTGGATAGATCGCGTTGCTGGCGAATAACAGCGGCAGGGTGAGGACCTGGCCGATGCCAATCAAACGCTCACGCGTTTTCACCAGAAAGGCGATGATCAGCGAGAAAGTCGCAAAGGTCGCCGCGCCCAACACGACGGCGAAGCAAACTCCTATGATCGCAGCTGGTTCCAGTCGGAGCGTGATACCCATGACGAGGGCGACCCCATAAATGATCACCGCCTGCACCAGCCCGCGAAGCCCCGCAGCGACTGCCTTGCCGGCGACCAACGCGCCTCGGCTGGCGGGACTAACCCGGAGTTTTTGCACGATGCCGAGGTCTTTTTCCCAAATCACGCCGATCCCGTAGAAAATGGCGGTGAAGAGCACGCTATGTGCGAGAATACCCGGCTTCAGGAAGTCCAGATATCGAATGCCCCCGGTTGACATGCCGGGGACGCGGCTGAACACCTGGCCGAAGATCACCAACCAGAGAATCGGCTGGATCTCCCGTGAAACCAGCTCGGTCGGATCGCGAAACAGTTTCTTCAACTCAACCTCCGCGATGGCGGTGCTTTCAACCAGGGCCTCATGGGCTGATGGGACGCCGGTGCGCGCTCATCCCAGGCGGTGGGCGGTGCGGCGGGTGTTGCGGACGTCAATGGATTAGCCAGTGGGAAGAACAAAGCCCTGTGTGGGAGGGCTCCAGTGTGGCATTTTACAGTGGTCTCGATAATACGCATGGCTACTCACTGAAAAACAGAGGCATTTCTAGCAGAGCCAATCACCTTGGGCATCAACTCAGTAAATTACGCCGACAACCTTACTGGGATAAAATCATCCAAAAGGAGCAGCGCCGAGAGGGTGAACGGAAAGTAAATCGGAAAAAGGAAGTTTGGGTCATTACCAGACCGACCGAATGAACGGCCAAGAACTCGCAAATTGGCTGAATAACTTGGAGCAGTCGATAAACCCCCTACCCATTAAAACCCTCGAACTCCCTTCGGAGGCGGGGGCCTTTCCTCAGCCCAAACCACACATTAGCACGCTAGAGTTGGAAATTGCACCCTCCGCACCCTCCGCAGTAACGACGCCCACAGGCCTTTGCCCCGCTTGCTGGGCAAGGCGCATCGCCGCGCCGATCAATGGCCCGACGTGTTCCTGTGAGTCCTATGAGTGGCCAAGGCGGAACCTGAAGTAACTCAAGCCCGACTTCGCCTTTGCCACTAGCCCTGCTTTTATCGGCAGGGCTTCTTCGTACCTAGTATCGCCGAGACTGTTTGATCGTCACAAGCCACTCCTTCGCATGTAGAATAAGCCGAAACCAAGGATAAACTGCGCATCAGCATTCACCCGCTCCACAACCCTGCGAAACCACTTCTTTATTTTTTCTCACGATTTGCCTCTTCATATAACTTTTTGAACTCCTCCACTTGATTTACTACTTTTTTCGAAAGCTCGGACTTTTTAATCTTGCCGATCACTTCCCCCGTCTTTTTCGCAAAACTCTCCGCATCATTTTTATCCTGAATATTATATGCAGGATCTTTTTTTACAGATGATGCCGAAGTGTTTGATTTTTTCTGGCCACCGCCCGCCAGTACCAATGACAAAAAACCAGCGCAAGAACAACTAAAGCAAATGACACTCCAAAACCTTTCTCGGTTTCATTTTCAGGTGGAGGGAATGACTTTCCATCAACTACACGCTCAGGCCATGATTTACCCCTAACTTCATCGTCTTTTACAGACTCCGCCGACGCCTTACTCGCGCCTAATTGATCCGTAGATTCACCTACTTGAGCCAGCCCTCGTTTTCTTAGCTCTTCGCGTAAAAGCTCATTGAAATCATCTGGGGTTCTTGGCGCGCCTAGGGCTGCGGCAATTTCATCATCGGAAAATTTCTTCACCCTATTACGCATGACCTCCTGCATGCACTCTACCTCTTCGGTTGCGTATTCCGACCGCCTGTTTTTCAATGCATGGCAAAGTTGAGTCGTCCCCCAACGCTTGTATTTAAGCCCTAATTCATCTGGAAGGTTTGCTCCCATGATGAGGACACCAGTAGCGAAACCATTGCCTCAGTCGATTGGGAAACAGCCAGAAGCGCCCGAGCGCGTAAGGGATTCTAAGGGCTGAATAGTTCCCCGACACCCAATTCACGTCACCTCTCACGCACGAACGCACGAGGGGAATGAGGCTTATTCTGGGCTGGTTCGAAGCGGCTTTACCTAGATTTTTTTAACACCGACCGAGCCGATCGCGATTTCCAAGCAAACGGCAGAGGTGAACGCCCCCCTACCTCGCTCGCAACGGAGCAACCAAAAGCATCCGCGCTGTCTGCGTCCATGGGCGGACTTTTGGAACTTACCCCCTGTATCTTTTGGGACTTGGCTCGAATACAGAAAATAAAAAACCCCGCAACCTCTAGGGATTACGGGGTTTCCATCAAAATGGAGCAGGCGAAGAGACTCGAACTCTCGACGTCCACCTTGGCAAGGTGGTGCTCTACCAACTGAGCTACGCCTGCGTGAGAGAGGTGAAGAACATGAACTCCACCACCGCTCGTCAATAGCTTTTTTAAAAAATCTACAGGACCGACAAATCAATGATCAATTGATTGCGGATACGCAGCGGCAGGGGCACCAGCTGAGCCCTCTGCCACAAAGGCACCGCCTCCTCGCTCAACAAATAATTAATCCCTGCCTGCAGCCGTTTGGCCGCATCCTTGCGGAATACGAGGTACAGTGGCAAACGAACCGGATAATCCCCCGTGTGGAGGTTATCCGCGCTGGGCCCAAACGCGACCTCGGCCCCTCCCCGTGCTACCAAGAGGGCCTTCAGCTGGGGTTGATTTTCCGGCAGCACCGGCAACACGGCCACCCCACCCTCCGCCCCAAGGATCCGCGTCACACTATCGCCCATACTCACTTGCACCTCGACCGTCGGCCGCAAGGTCGGCCCCGACAATACGGTGTAGCGAAACAAATCAAAGGTCAGTCCGCCACTCGACCCGAGCAAGTTGGGCAAAATATTGCGAAGCGCCCAATCGCCCTTCACCCCCAAGTCCTGCCAGCGCTTCAACCCGGCTTGGGCGCTGTCCCCGTAAATCATATTAAGCTGCTCAAAAGTGATCTGCGTGAGCGGCAAGCCGGCCGGCACCACCACCACCGCTGTCTGGTAGGCCACCGGCCACACCACGAAGGGATCCCCGGGCAACTTCTCATTCGGTGAAAAATAAACCACCGCCAGATCGGCTTGGCCGCCCTCCAGCTTTTCCAGCCCGGCGCGGCTGCCCTCTAATTTGAGTGTGAGCCCCAAGTTGTGCCGCTGGGAATGCGCCGAAACTGCAGGAACAAAGTCGGAACCGAGAAGATCGGAACCCACCACGCGCACCTCGGCGCGTACCACCGAGAAATTCAGAGCCACAATCAGGAAGAACGAAAGGGGGCGCATAACTTTAAGTTGGGCCATGCAACTATCGCCGTTTCCTGGAGGCAACCCCTAAGCCACCGCCGGCTCGGCCGCTCAACCGTCAATCACATCAAGCTCCGGCCATTGGGCTAGTTTGCGATGCAGGGTGCGCCGACTAATCCCCATCAGTTCGGCGGCTTGGGTGCGGTTACCCCGGGCCTTGATCAGGGCTTCCCGCAACAACCGCCGCTCGCTCTGAGCGACCGAAAACGACGGGGCGGTAAGCGCAAGCGGCCCCGTGTCTCCACCAGTATCCGCCCCCGTGAGCACCCCGGGCAGGGGCGCGCCGTTGGCGGGAGCCGGCAAGGCAAGGCGTTCGCCGCGGAAGCGCGCATCCAGGTCGTATTCGGTCAACGTGCTGGCCCGGTGCAGAACCACCGCGTTCTCGGTGAAATTGCGCAGCTCGCGGATGTTGCCCGGCCAGGCGTAAGCTTGCAGGTAGCGCAACGCCCCCGGCTCCAGCGTGAGCACGGGTACGCCGTTTTCCTGGGCGAAAAACTTGAGGTAATGCGCCAGCAGCAGCGGGATGTCTTCGGGGCGCTCCCGCAGCGACGGCAGGGTAATGCGCACCACGTTGAGGCGGAAAAACAGGTCCTCGCGAAACTTCCCCTCGCGCACCATTTTTTCCAGGTCGCGGTTGGTCGCCGCCACGAGGCGCACATCGAGCGCAATCGGCTTGGAACCGCCCACCCGCTCGATCGACTTGGTTTCCAAAAAGCGCAGCAGTTTCACCTGGGTCGAACTGGAAATTTCCCCGATTTCATCGAGGAAGAGCGTGCCGGTGTCGGCCGCCTCAAACCGGCCCACCCGCTTCTCCATCGCACCAGTGAAGGCCCCGCGTTCATGGCCGAAGACCTCGCTCTCCAGCAGGTTTTCCGAGAGGGCCGCGCAGTGCACGGCGATGAACGGCGCCCGCGCCCGCGGACTGGCTTGGTGGATGGCCTGGGCGATCAGCTCCTTGCCCGTGCCCGACTCCCCGTCGATCAAAATGGTGGCCTTGGAGGGAGCCACCAAGCGGACGCGCTCGATCACGGCTTTCAATTTCGCGGAATGCCCGACGAGCCCCTCGACGTTGAACTTCTCGTCGAGCCGTTCGTTGAGCTGCTTGACCTCGACCTCCAACGTCCGGGCCTTGAGCGCACGCTGGATGAGCACCTCCAGCCTCTCAATGTTCACCGGCTTGGTAAGGAAATCGACGGCGCCGCGTTTCATCGCCTCGACCGCCGAATCAATGCTGCCGTAGGCGGTCATCATGATGACCGCAGGTTTGCTTGGCAGCGCGAGCGCGCGGTCGATGACCTTCAGCCCGGATTTGCCGGGCATGCGCAGGTCGGTCAGCACGACGTCAAACTCTTGGGCCTCGAGCTGGTTAAACGCCTCCTCGGCACTGGCAGCCACGGACACGTCATAGTCCTCCTCCAAGGCTTGGCGGAGTCCGTCACGGGTGTGTTTCTCGTCATCGACGATGAGCACGCTGGAAAGCATGGCGCTATAACACGCGTAACCGCCGCGCGGTCAAGGCGCCGGCGCAATCCGCCGCCACCCCGCCCCTCCCTACTGCAGCAGGCGCACCCGGCGGTTTTTCAGCGGGAACTGCAAGGTCACCACCGTGCCTACCCCGGGATTGCTCTCCACGCCGACCTGGCCGCCGTGCTCGCGCATGATGCGCTGCACAATCATCAGCCCCAGCCCGTTGCCGCCCTGCTTGGTCGTGTGGTAGGGCTGAAACAGTTTCACCAGATCCGCCTGCTTGATGCCGCTGCCCGTGTCGCCACAAAGCAGGTACACGCTGTCGTCGTCGGCATACGTCTTCAGCCGCAGCACCCCGCCTGGTTGCATCGCCTCCATCGCATTTTTAATCAGGTTAAAAAAAACCTGCTTAAGCTGGTTCCGGTCCGCCATGATCGCCGGCAAATCCCGCGCAATCGCCGCCTCCACTCGGATGCTGCGGTCGGCCAACTCGCGCTCCTGGAAACGCACCACTTCTTCAATCACCTCGCCCAGCTGCGTCTCGGCCAAATCGGGCGGACGCGGGCGGATCGCCTCCAGAAAATGCGTGACGATCCCGTCGAGCCGCAGCACCTCGTCCTGGCAGATGCGAATCGACTCGGCCAGCGAGGCGGTTTCCTGATCGCGGGCGGCGCTCTTGAGCTTCTTCAGCCGACGCTCAATGA
>JBILBW010000049.1:0-19281 GCA_044353465.1 Rariglobus sp.
CGCCTCAATCGCTCATCAAGCCATGGAGAAAGTCGCTCAAATCGCCGCCTTACTGGGTCGGTTTTATGCATCCTCCGAGCCTGCATGCCCACGCTTTAATTGCTACACTTATTTGCTGACAAGCCCTAAGAAGCGCCATGCAGGCGAGTTGGCTCCACTCGGAGCGCTGGACACCGATTTTTGGGGATGTCCCAGCCGTCGTTCAATGAACCGAATAGATAATGGTAAAAGTGAGTGGTTTCAGGGTTGGGGGGATCGAACAGGAGCAATATTGCGCGGGGTGGTTTGAAGGGGCGAAGCCCCTCCAATTCCGGCACTAATCAGAGTCAGGAGAAGGGTGTGGACCAACTTGGGGTGATCGGCGTGTCCCTTGATGCGATGGAATCCAGTCTCAACGTGGAGCAGGGCGGTGGCGCGCCAGCGAGAGATTTAGGCGGTCTCGGCTCGCCAGCGGGTGATGTTGGCGATCTGTCCCGGGTAGTTCGCATAAGGTTTTCGATAACGTTGGTGAACAGCAAGCTGAGGTGAAGCGTAGCCGGCACGTTGAGCAGGTGCAGGGTGATAAGTGACTCGGCGGCCTTGTCCAAGCTGGCGAGAGCAGCCGCGTTGCGGGTCGCGACGAAGTCGCGTAGATCAGCCAGGGCCTTACGTCCGGCCTGGGCAACCATAGCCAGGCGCCGTCGCCGCCCTAGGCGTTTGGACTCCGGGTGGTCAGTTTAACGCAGATCGCCGAACCGGTTGCGCTGCTTGTGCACCACGCAGCGCTGGATCAACGCCTCGGGCCAGCGCGCCTGTATGGCATTATCCAGCGGTTTAGAGCCGTTTAACACCACCAGTAGTCGGTGCCCAGAGATCGACCCAAAGCCGCGCCCCGCAAGCGGGCGACCCAGGCCTTAACCACCGGCGAGCTTTCCTGCCGTCGCGTCTATCCTGCGCATTATGCCGGATGCCATGTAACCCAAAGGTCGGAATTTTGATGCATTCACTCAGGCGAGGGGCCTCGGCATGGCTCAAGCGCACGTCCGGACGGCGCTGACCGAAGAGTTCGATCTGACGGGTCGCACCATAAAGCAGGCGGGGGCGTGTACTCACCGCCTCGTGGTGCGGTCCGGGTTGATTTCCTGCGTGGTAAAGCCCGAACAGCTCCACTGGTTCTTTAGCTCGTCATAGGGTTTCCGCCCCTCCGCGTTCCGTTACTCGGTGGCAAGGATACGGATCTCGTAGGGCAGGCTCCTAACGAGGATCTGATACCATAAAAGCCACCAGGAAGGGTGGTACCGGCCGGCAAACCTAAGGGGCGGCTCTAAAAAAACGGAAAACCAGGAATAGGGCCACAGTCGGCTGCAGCCCCATTCCTGGAATCAATTTAATCCGCGTCGGGCGCTTAAGCCTCAGATGTGGCGGAGCAGGATGCTCTCGTAGAGCTCCTGCTTGCCGCTTTTCGGGGTGACCTCGCCCTGCTCGTGGGCGATTTTGTGTAGGTCGGCGAGCGTGAGCTTGCCCTGCTCGTAAGCCTGGCCCTGCCCGGCATCAAAGCTAGCGTAGCGGGTTTTCACCAGGCCGGGGATTTCCGACTTGTTGAGCACCTTCTCGGCGGCGATCGCGGCGCGGGCAAACGCGTCCATGCCGGAAACGTGCGCGATGAACAGGTCGTCGAGGTCGGTCGAGTTACGACGGATCTTAGCGTCGAAGTTAACCCCGCCATGGGTGAAGCCGCCGGCCTTGAGGATCACCATCATGGCCTCGGTCAGCTCGAGCGGGTCGATCGGGAACTGGTCGGTGTCCCAGCCGTTTTGCACGTCGCCGCGGTTGGCGTCGACGCTGCCGAGTAGACCGGCGTCGGCGGACACCTGGAGCTCGTGGGGGAAGGTATGACCGGCCAGGGTGGCGTGATTGACCTCGATGTTGAGGGCGAAGTCGCCGAGGAGGTTAAACTCACGCAGGAAGCCGATCACGGTGGCCGCGTCGAAGTCGTACTGGTGCTTGGTCGGCTCGCAGGGCTTGGGCTCGATGAAGAACTTGCCTTTGAAACCTTGGCTGCGGGCGTAATCGCGGCCGATGGTCAGGAAACGGGCGAGGTGATCGCGCTCACGTTTCATGTCGGTGTTGAGCAGCGACAGGTAACCCTCGCGGCCGCCCCAGAACACGTAGCCTTCGCCGCCGAGGGCGATGGTGGAATCGATCGCGGTCTTCAACTGGCCGCCGGCGCGAGCCAGGATGGAGAACTCGGGGTTGGTGCCGGCGCCGTTCATGTAGCGCGGGTTGCTGAACAAGTTGGCGGTGCCCCAGAGCAGTTTCACGCCGGAAGCAGCCTGCTTCTCCTTGAGGTATGCGGTGATAGCGGCGAGGCGTTTTTCCGACTCGGCCAGGGTGCCGGCTTCGTCAACGATGTCGGTGTCGTGAAAGCAGTAATAGGGCACGCCGAGCTTGGTGATAAACTCAAAGGCGGCGTCGGCCTTGTCCTTGGCGCGTTGCACTGGGTCGGCTGCGGTCAGCCAAGGCATCGGGCGGGTGGGAGCACCGAATGGATCGGCGCCGTTGCCACAGAAGCTATGCCAGTAAGAAACGGCGTAGCGCATCCAATCCTGAAGCGGACGGCCGGCGACGATGCGGCTGGCATCGTAATAGCGGAAGGCGAGCGGGTTAGTGCTCTCGGGGCCTTCGTAGGCGATGCGACCGATGGTGGGGAAATAAGTTTTGGAGCCGAGGGTGAGTTTGGTGGTAGCGATGGACATGGTGGATTTGAGGGAAAGGTTTTTTGGGGGGCAGGGAGCTATGAGCTTGGAGCTATGAGCTATGAGCTTGGAGCTGGGAGCTTGGAGCTGGGAGCTTGGAGCTCTCGGCTGTTAGCTCTCAGCTCTTAGCTCATTTTAGCCGAGGGCCTTGGCCAGGCCGGCTTCCCAGCGGGCGGCCGCTTCTTGACAAGGGCCGACCCATTCGGGGTTGGGTTCGATGGTGGTGATCACTTCCAGGCCGGAGAAAGCTGCGGCCGGCGTGGCATAAATCCCCGCGCCCAGGCCAGCGCCGCGAGCGGCACCCGCGGCGCCGTCGGTACGGATCAGCTCGATGCTCACCCCGAGGGTGGCCGCCAGCGTGTCGCGAAACACCGCGCTCTTAAACAGGTTAGCGTCACCGGCGCGCAGGCGCTTCGGTGTGAGGCCGGTTGCTTTCATGCCGGCGATCCCGTGACTAAACGAGAAGGCGATGCCCTCTTGGGCGGCGCGGGCGAGATGGCCGGGCTGGTGGCGGAGGAAGTCGAGACCGAGCCACTGCGCGCCGATGCGGCGGTTGCCCAGCATGCGCTCGGCGCCGTTGCCGAAGGGCAACACGCTCAGGCCTTCGCTGCCGGCGGGAACGGCGGCGGCCATGGCGTTGAGTTCCGGATACGAGAGATGGGCCCCGAGGGTGCGGCGCAACCAGGCGTAAAGGATGCCGGTGCCGTTGATGCAAAGCAGCACGCCGATGCGCGGGTCGGCCGCAGTGTGATTGACGTGAGCAAAGCCATTCACCCGGCTCTGCGGGTCGTAAGCGAGGCGGTCGGTGACGCCGTAGACCACACCCGAGGTGCCGCCCGTAGCAGCGATTTCCCCAGGGTTGAGCACATTGAGCGAGAAGGCGTTGTTGGGCTGGTCGCCGGCGCGGTAGGCCACCGGGATGCCGGCGGGCAAACCGAGTTCGGCCGCGACCGAGGCGAGCACGCCGGCTTGCTGGCCAAAGGTGGGCGTAAGAGCAGGCAGAAGGGAGGCGTCGAGGCCCCAGTGTTTGAGCAGGAATTCGGCCGGAGCGTTTTTCGAGAAATCCCACAGCGTACCCTCGGACAGGCCGGAGGCGGTGGTCTGGATTTCTCCGGTCAGGCGCAGCGCGAGGTAATCTCCGGGCAGCATGATCTTGCGGATACGACGGAAATTATCCGGCTCATTCTGCTGAACCCAACGCAGCTTCGAAGCGGTGAAATTTCCCGGGGAGTTGAGCAGCCGGCCGAGGCAAACGTCGGTGCCGAGCTCGGCAAAGGCCTGGGCGCCGATTTCCACTGCGCGGCTGTCGCACCAGATGATGGCGGGACGCACCGGCTGGTTGCGCTCATCGAGGGTGACCAGACCGTGCATTTGGTAAGAGATGCCGATGGCGGCGATCAGGGAAACGTCCTGGCCGGCACAGGCGGCGCGAATGGCGAGGGCGGTGTGTTGCCACCACAGGGCCGGATCCTGCTCAGCCCAGCCGGGACGCGGCGCGCAAATCGGCATCTCCTGCTGCGGCGACTGGGCGGCGGCGATGACGCGACCGGTCGCGGCATCTAGCAGGGATGCTTTTACGGCAGAACTACCGAGATCGAGTCCGAGGAGTAACATGGTGGGGTGTGATGTGCTCCCACTTTATCAAGACAAGCCGGCTTCCCGCCTTAACAAAGAGACCGATTAATCCGGGAATTAGCACAAAAGGACCGAATTTAAAGTCGCTCAGTGCGACGAAACTCCGAGGGGGTGCGCCCCGCGACCACGCGGAACTGGCGAGCGAAGTAATTACTATCCCCAAAACCAACCTCGAGCGCGATCTCGGTCATCCCGAAATCACTCTGGCGCAAGAGGCGCTTGGCCGCCTCGATACGCAGGCCGATAAGGTAATCGATGGGCGACTTACCCGTAGCCTGCCGAAACACCCGCAGCAAACCCGTGCGCGAGAGGCCGGCGAAACGCGCGAGTTGCGCCAGCGTCCAGGGCTCGTCGTAGCGCTTTTCCAACGCGCTGATCAACTTGCCCATCTGCAGCAGCGACTGACTTTCATTGACCTCGCTCTCACCGTAGCGGCGGGAAAGAAAAACCATCAGTTCCACGAGCAGCCCGAGCAAAACCGCCTCATGGCCGGGCTGGGCACCCAGCGCCTCTTTTTCGATGCGCCCGGACAGCGCTTCGGCGATACCCAACCCCTCGCGGTCGAGCTGCAAACGGCTGGAAAAGCGGTGTGCGCTGCGGAAGCTCGGCTCCAACATAAAGAGTGCACTGTAGCCCGGCAGCCGCCGCAGCAAGCCGCTCGGCAACGGCAGGCGAACGGGGTCATACATGATATTAACCAACACCAGATCCTCCCGGTCACGGAAGCAGTGCACCTGCTGGCCCTGCACCACGAACACATTGCCCGCCGCGACGGAAAACGACTCCCCCTCCAGCACGTGCCGCCCTCGGCCGCTCAGCACGAGGACCAGTTCACAGAAATCATGGTAATGATCGGTCTCCGTAAAATCGTGCGCGTGCGAAGGCTGTCCGGCGGGCTCGGTGCGCACCCGCCGCACCGTCACAGGAAAGCCTTCCGCGCCAAAATAATCGAGTCCCTGGGCCAGGATCGGCATGATCCGTTAGCACTAAGAGATTTACCCTCGCCGGCGCAAGCCCGGCTTAGGTCGATCGCCTACAAAACACTCGCCGCCCAGGCCGGCAAAACCAGCCTCCGGCCACAGGCGTGATCCACCAGCAGATTTTGCAGCCAAGGCCGCGAACACGAGCAGGTCATAATTTCCACGAAATGTTGCCCGTTTTCGCTGATGAGGCGGTAACTGTCGACTCGCACGTTGACCGACTCGCTCTCGCCCACCAACTCACAGACGAGCGCAACGGTCTTGGCGCGCGAATCGATTTTCAGCTCCCGCACCTGCCCGTAGCGAGAGATCAGTCCATTGACGTAAGACCGGGCGGCTTGGCTGGCGACGGCGTCTTTGGCGGCGGTAAACATGGCTCCATCGCGCTCCGGCCGCCCTGACTTGGCAACAACATCTTGCCGCGGGGTAACGTATCTGCGTTTGACCCGATGAAGCCTCACGTGGAGTGTCCGCCAACCATGACGTTGGCCGACATCACCCAAGCGCTCCTCGCCTCCTACGAAACCGCAGGCGGCATCAACCATCTCGACGGTATCAACCTGCCCTCGGAGGACGCCGTGGATCGGCTCGCCAGCGACTTCATGCACCTGCTGTTCCCCGGGTTTTTCGAGCCACAGCCCGTGAGTAAAAAGGATGTGCCCGCCATCACCACCGCGCGGCTCGTCTCGATCCAAACCCGGCTGGCCGACAATATCGAAAAGGCCCTGCGACACGCCCGCGAGCCGGAACCGGCCGCCCGCGCCGCCGCGTTGTCCATGCAGTTGCTCAGCCGCCTGCCCAACGTCCGCCACGTCGTGCAAACCGACGTTCAAGCCGCCTACGCCGGCGACCCCGCCGCGCGCAGCCTCGAGGAAATCATCCTGGCCTATCCCTGCGTGCTGGTCATCTCCCTGCAGCGTATCGCCCATGAACTTTACCAACTGGGCGTTCCCTTGCTGCCGCGCATGCTCACTGAATATGCCCATGAACGCACCGGCACCGACATCCACCCCGGAGCGCGCATCGGCAGCCATTTTTTCATCGACCACTGCACTGGCGTGGTCATCGGCGAGACCGCCACCATCGGCAACCACGTCAAAATCTACCAGGGCGTTACCCTAGGGGCAAAGTCCTTCGAGGTGGATAACGACGGCAACCCGATCAAAGGGGTAAAACGCCACCCCGACATCGATGACCACGTCACGATTTACGCCCACGCCACCATTTTGGGCGGCAACACCCGCATTGGCGCGCACTCGGTGGTCGGCGCCAACGTCTGGATTCTGGAAGCCGTCCCGGCCAACAGCATCGCTTACTACAAAAACGAGAGCTTGGTAATTCGCTCCCGGCGCAAAACCGAAAAGGCCCTCGAATCAGCCGAATCCAGCGAAATGCAGGCCTGGGACTGTTCGATCTGAGGCGCTCTGGCGAGGAACCATCGCCTGTGCGCCGGGCTCCACCCGAGCTCAGATCTGGAAATCACCCCGGCCGCTGCTCTCATGCAACCCACACTCCCGCTTAAGCCCACCAAAGCGGGTTTGCTCCTCCGTCATACCCGCCTCCAGTTTTGAGGTGCTGTGCCAATCGCCGACCGACACATACCCTTCCTCCCAAAGTGGATGGTAGTTGAGTCCGTGTTCGGTCAGGTACTGGTGGATCGTACGATTGTCCCAATCGATAATCGGATGAACTTTGGTGATTTTATTCTGGTGCTGCACCACCGGTAATTGCCCGCGGGTGCTGGCCTGGGTCCGGCGCAAACCGGCAAGCCAGGCGGTGGCCCCCAAATCGCGCACCGCACGATCCATTGGTTCGACCTTGTTAAGGTGGTTGTAGCGCTTCAGTCCGTCGAGGCCTTGTTCCCATTGTTTACCGTAGAGCGCTTCCTGCTGGGCGGCGGTCTGCGCCGCCACGAAGGTCTTGAGGTTAAGGTCGAGCTTTTTGGTCAGCTCGGCGGCGAAGCGGTAGGTCTCAGGAAAGAGGTAGCCAGTATCGATGAAAATCACCGGGATCTGCGGAACGATCCGGGTTACCAGGTGCAACATCACCGCCGCCTGGATACCAAAACTGGTGGTCAGGACCAAGCCGTCGCCGTAAGTCGCCACCGCCCAGCGAACCCGCGCCTCCGCCGTCGCGCGTTCAAGATCGGGGGTGTCGGCGGCGGGGTTGGCGGTAGGGGCAACGGCATTCATTAACCGCCAAAACCTGATTACTTTATGTCCTAAGTAAAGTTAAAGGTGGGGCCATAAAATAACCCGCTCTTTGGGAGCGGGTTAAATCCACCTTTAAGGCGGGGGTTTAACTCACAATGAAGCCAACAAGCGGGCGATTTCGTCGCGCTTGGCCTGCAACTCGGCCAGTTGCTTGCGGGCCCCATCGAGCACCGCCGCCGGGGCTTTGCTCGTGAAGGTCACGTTACCCAGACGCGCCTCGGTCCCGACAATGTGCTTATTCACCGTGTCGAGTTCCTTGGTCAAACGAGCCTTTTCAGCCACCGCGTCGACTTTCACCCCGGTATCGAGGAAAAGCGTGCCGAAGGGCGTGACAATCGCGGGCAATGCAACCTCGGCGCTGGCCCGGGTGATCTCGGCAGCCCCAACCAGCCGGGTCAGTTTGGCCGAGGCCGCCGCCAACGCGCTCCAAGCCACATCGGAGCCGAGGGCGAGGAACTTCACGTCGCGCTTTTGACCGACGTTCTGCTCGGTCTTCAACTGGCGGGCGAGGGTCACGAACTGCTTGAGCGTCTCCACCCGGCCGGAGGCCTGGCCGTCGAGACACACGCCGCGCGTGTGCAGGGCGGCGACCAGGTCGGCGGGCGACTCGATGCGGGCGTCTTGCACGAAGGGCTTGCCGGGTGCCGCGTAGCCGAGAAGCGACCAGAGTTCCTCGGTGATGAACGGGGCAAACGGTTCGAAAAGGAGCAGGAACTGGCGGATAACCAAATCCTGCACGGCGAGCGCGTGATCTTTGACCGCAGGATCCTGCACGCGGGACTTGGCGACCTCGACATACCAGTCGCAAAAATCGTTCCAGAAAAACGAGTACAGGCGCTGCGTGGCGCCAGCGAACTCGAAGTCGGTGAAGCCACGCTCGACCGTCTTCATGGTGTCGAGCAGGGCGGCGAGCAGCGCATGGTCGTCGTCGTCGAGCTGGCTGGCGTCGAGGCGGGCGAGGATCGCCCCGAGCGAGGAGTTGTCGTTCATCGCGCCGTTCATCTGGCGAAAACGGCAGGCGTTCCAGAGCTTGTTGCTGAAGTTTTTACCGCTCTCGATGCGGTCCTCGTCGAACTTCACGTCCTGGCCGAGCGGGGCCATTTGCAGCAAACCGAAGCGCAGGCCGTCGGCGCCGTATTTTTGAATGAGGTCGAGCGGGTCGGGCGAATTACCGAGGGTTTTCGACATCTTGCGGCCCTGCTTGTCGCGCACGATGCCGTTGAAATAAACGTGCTTGAACGGGATGCGCTCCTCGACCGGCGCGCCCGGTTTGGCGAACTCCAGGCCGGCCATGATCATGCGGGCAACCCAGAAAAAAATGATGTCGGCGCCGGTCGCCAACGTGGTGGTCGGGTAGAAGCGGTCGAAACCGGCCTTGGCCTGCGCCTCGGCATCGGGCCAGCCGAGCGTGGCAAAGGGCCACAGCCAGGACGACGCCCAGGTGTCGAGCACGTCGTCTTCCTGGATCCAGTTGTCCGGGTCGGCGGGGCCTTCGAGCGAAACGTGGATTTTCTTGGGATCGCGCAGGTCGGCCTCGGTGAGTTTTTCGCGGTCGATGCCCTTGGCGTACCAGACCGGGATGCGGTGGCCCCACCAGAGTTGGCGCGAGATGCACCAGTCCTGGATGTTATCGAGCCAGTTGAGGTAAACCTTCGACCACCGCTCGGGGTGCATCTGAATAAGCCCATCGCGCACGACCTGCTTGGCTTCCTCGACGCGCGGGTAACGCAACCACCACTGCTGGGTGAGGCGGGGCTCGATCGGCACGCCGGCGCGCTGGGAGTAACCGACGTTGTTTTCGTAGGCCTTGGCCTCGATCAGATTGCCGCTGGCTTCGAGCAGCTCGGCGGCCTTTTTGCGGGCGGCGAAACGCTCCAGCCCGGCCAGCTCGGGGCCGGCGAATTCGTTCATCGTGCCGTCAGCGTTGAGCGCGTCGATCACGGGGAGTTGATGGCGCTGGCCGATCTCGAAATCGACCTTGTCGTGGGCCGGGGTGACCTTGAGTGCGCCGGCGGCGAAGGCCGGATCAACCGCCGCGTCGGCGATGATCGGGATCTGCACGCGCTCGCCAAGGGGACGCCAGACGCTTTTGCCAACAAGATGGGTGTAGCGGGCGTCGTCGGGATGGACGGCGACGGCGACGTCGGCGGCGATCGTCTCAGGGCGGGTGGTTTCGAGGATGAGGTGGGTCAACGGGGTGACGTTGCCCTCGGCGTCGGTGGTGGTGGACGGCTCAACCAGCTCGTAGCGCAGGCGGTAAATGAAGCCCTTGGTGGGACGCATCTCGACCTCTTCGTCGGAGAGCGCGGTGAGCGAGGCGGGGCACCAGTTAACCATGCGTTTGCCCCGGTAAATGCAGGCGCGCCCCTGTTCATCGGTGCTATTAAAGAGCTTCACGAAGGAGGTGAGCACCGCCTTCGAGTAGCCGGGATCCATCGTGAAGTGGGTGCGGTCCCAGTCGCAGGAACAGCCGAGCTCGCGGAGCTGTTTGAGGATGTGGTCGCCCTTCTCATCGCGCCAGGTCCACACGCGTTTGAGGAACTCCTCGCGGCCGAAATCACGACGACCCTTACCCTCGGTTTTTTTGAGGTGCTTTTCCACCATGGTCTGGGTGGCGATACCGGCGTGGTCGGTGCCGGGAATCCAGCAGGCGGCCTTGCCCTCGAGACGGGCGCGGCGGATGAGCGCGTCCTGAAGGGTGTTGTTGAGCACGTGGCCCATGTGCAGGATGCCAGTGACGTTGGGCGGCGGAATGACGATGGAGTAAGTCTCCTGGCCGGGGGCAGCGTGGCCGGCGAAGCACTTGGCTTCCTGCCAGGCGGCATACCATTTGGCTTCAACGTCGCGGGCTTCGTAGCTCTTGGTGATCTCGGGCATGGTCGTAAAAAATTAAGCTCGCGAGACAACCCGCCGCTGGGAGCGCTGGCAAGCGTCAGGATTTCGCAGCCCACCTGAGGAGGTCTCCTCCCCGGTTAAGCCAACTGCCTGTAAGACGTGGAGACCCGCCAGTCGTTAACAAATCCCAAAGTCAAAACGCACAAGGATCTCCACAACCCGATCCAAGCCATCCGCCGCAAAGTATCCCAACGGCCGCAAATAAGGTTCCCGTTCATGCGCCCCAATAGCCAAAAATGCGCCGTAGCCCATGGGGCTAACCTGGCCCGTGGGGCTAACCTGGCCCGTGGGATAACCGGACACGTCACGGGTGTGAATTTAAATCTAAACGATATCCCAGAGCCCACGAAGGGACGCTGACAAGGGAACCGGAGGTAAAACTGAATTAGATCCGGTGGCGCCGAGCCTTGTTAGCTGGGGGGCTCAGTCCTTGGTCTGCAGCAGGTCGGTTGGACTGGCGGTGGCGGTTCCCATCTTAGCCACGACCACGCCGGCGGCCTTGTTGGCCAACCGGGCCGCGTCGATTGGCGCACACCCGGCCGCCAGCGCCGCAGTCAGCGTGGCAATCACCGTGTCGCCCGCGCCCGACACATCGAAGACTTCTCGCGCCTCGGTCGGCATGACGTGCTCAACCAGCCCGTTGCGACACACCGCCATGCCGTCGGCCCCCAGCGTGATCACCAGAAGGTCGGGCGAAAACTTGGCGTGAATGCGCCGGCAGGCCTCCTCCAACGGATAACTCTCCCCCACCCCAGGCTCGGGTAAATCGGCTAACTCCAGGGCCTCGTGGCGATTGGGGGTGATTAAGCCTACCTGATTAAAAGAGAGCTGGCGCAAGGGCTTGGGGTCGACGGCAACCAGTTTGCCGTGGGTGCGGGCGGCCACGAGCACCCGGTTGATCAGTGTTTGGCTGATGGCACCTTTGGCATAGTCGGAAATGATGACCGCGTCGGCGGCAGCGATGGCCAGCGCAAGCACCTCATCGGAGACGCGGCCGTTTTCCAAAGTGTAACCGTCGCGCGCGCCTTCGTGGTCGATGCGGCAGAGCTGCTGGGTCCGGGCAATGACCCGGGTTTTGACGATGGTGGACGTGCCGGGAATGGTGGCGCAGCGCGAGGCATCGATGCGGGAAGTCGCAAGCAAGGTGCGCAGGCGGCGGCCGGCGTCGTCTTCGCCCAACGACCCGATCAACTCGGCGGCGATTCCCAACGAGGCCAGGTTGAGGGCAACATTCGCCGCGCCCCCGGCGGTATGG
The DNA here is from genome assembly GCA_044353465.1 of Rariglobus sp. Taxonomy (GTDB): domain Bacteria; phylum Verrucomicrobiota; class Verrucomicrobiia; order Opitutales; family Opitutaceae; genus Rariglobus. The sequence continues at coordinate 11,714 of JBILBW010000049.1, forward strand.
CTCTCGCGGGCTACATGCACCACCGGCACCGGCGCCTCGGGCGAGATGCGGTTCACCTCGCCCCAGATGTAATGGTCGACCATCAGGTCGCCGATCACGAGGATGCGCAGGTTGCGAAAGGTGGCGAGGATGGCGGGAATGTTCATGCGGGCAATTGGGTCCAGTCGGCGGCGTCGATCGCCTCTAACCACTGGTGAAGAACGAGGGTATGTACTTCCTGAATGCGGGCGGTGGTCGCACTGGGCACGATGATCGGGAAATCGCACTGGGTGCGGGCCTTGCCGCCGTCTTTGCCGGAGAGCAGCACGGTGGAAATGCCGCGAGCGCGGGCGGTGGCGAAAGCGGCGAGCACGTTGGCACTGTTGCCACTGGTGGTGAACCCCACCAGCACGTCGCCGCGCCGACCGAGCGCCTCGACTTGGCGGGAGAAAATGGCGTCGTAGCCGTAGTCGTTGCCGATGCAGGTCAGCGCGGTCACGTCGGAATTGAGGCAGATCGCCGGTAGCGCGCGGCGCTCGATTTTGTAGCGCCCCACCAGCTCCTCGGCAAGGTGGAGGGCGTCGGCTGCGCTCCCGCCGTTGCCACAGGTGAGCAACTTGCCGCCCTGCCGCAGGCTGGCGAGAATCACCTCACCGACCGTGCTGACGGCGGGCCCCAACGCTATGCTGGCGGTGAGCACGCTGCGGAGTTCATCCAATGATTCAGTAAAAGTCGGTGTGGCCATCAGGAGGTGTTGCGCGAGGCGAGTTGCTAATCAGGAACCGCGGACGTGGCCGAGGCGGTGGTCGGTCAGCAGGTAACGGGTGACGTAGTCGGTCACGGCTTCGGCGAGGGTGTGGTTTTTCCCACTCCAGCCGGTCGTGGCAAGGCGGCGGGTGTCGGCGCAGGTGTAGTATTGGTATTTACCGCGCAGTACCTCGGGCATGTCGATGAACTCGATCTGCGGGGGCAGTTGGAGGGCGGAGAAGATCGGCGTGACCAGCTCGATCCAGGTGGAGGCGCGGCCCGTGCCGACGTTGAACAGTCCGGAGGCGACCGGCGTGCGCGCGAGATGCAGGGTCATGGCGACGGCGTCCTTCACATAGACGAAATCGCGCTTCTGCTCGCCGTCGCGGTAGTCGGGGTGGTAGCTGCGGAACAGCCGCACCTTGTGCTCGTTGCGGATCTGAGCGTAGGCCTTGTGGACGACGCTGCGCATGTCGGCTTTGTGGTCCTCGTTCGGCCCGAAAACGTTGAAATACTTCAGGCCAACGATGGCGTTGGCGCCGCTGAACCAGCCTAGGCGTTGCGCGTACTGGTCGAAGAAGTGCTTGGAGTAACCGTACATGTTGAGCGGGCGCAGGTCGTTGAGGTGCTCCTGGCCGTCGAGCATACCCTGTGCGCCGTCGCCGTAGGTGGCGGCTGAGGAGGCGTAGACAAACCGACGCCCGCCAGCGCGCGCCCACTCGGCGAGGCGGCGGGTGTAATCGAAATTATTATCCATCAGGTAGGACGCATTTTTCTCGGTGGTGGCCGAGCAGGCGCCGAGGTGGAAAACCCAGCGCACGTCGCGCAAGGCCGGCGTGTCGAGCTTGGCCCAGAGCTGGTCGGCCGCGATGTAGTCGGCGTAGCGCAGGGGAACCAGATTGCGCCACTTCTCGTCGGAGCCAAGGAAGTCGGCCAGCACGATGTTCTCGTAGCCCTGCTGATTGAGTGCCCACACCAAGGCGCTGCCAATGAAACCGGCCGCGCCGGTGACGAGAATTTTATCGGTGAGTTGCATGGCGTAAAAAAAACAGGATTGGACGCGGGAGCGGTGCTGAGGGGGCGAGGCGGACGGGCGGTTACGCTCCGCTCAACAGGGCGCGCGCATGCGTTCCACCAGGCTGGTGGTGGAGCGGCCAGGAACAAAGGGCATCAGTCGGATGTCGGCCCCGACGCTGAGCAACGCGTCGCGTTCGCCAGCGTCGAGCGAGTCGATGGTGTAGTCGCCGGCTTTGGTGTAGACGTCGGGTTTGAGCAGGCGGATTTCCTGATCGAGCCGGGAGCCGGGGAACACGAAGGTCGCCGCCACGCAGCGCAGGCTGGCGAGGGCGTAGGCGCGGTCCTGCTCGGAATTAAGAGGCCGATCGGGGCCTTTGAGAGCGCGCACCGAGGCGTCGCTGTTCACCGCGATAATCAGGAGGTCGCCGAGCGCTGCGGACTGATGGAGGTATTCGATGTGGCCGCGGTGCAGCAGGTCGAAGCAGCCGTTCGTCAACACCACGCGGTGGCCCTCCGCGGCGGCTCTCTGGCGGAAGCGAAGCATCTCGTCGAAAGTGAGGACCAGGGGGGTGTTCATAACGGGGTTTTCAAAAAATGTTCAACCGCCGCCGAGAGCGATGCAAAAACAGGGAAGGTTTTTTCTAATCCCAGCTCGGCCAGTTCGGTCGGAAGGTCGTCGAGCCCGGTTGCCACGCCAATACCGCCAATGCCGGCCCGGGCGGCCGTTTCCAGGTCAGAGCCACGGTCGCCGATGTAGGCGAGGTGCTGGGGGGCGTAACCGTAGTCGCGCATCAGCTCCTGGGCGAAGCGCGGCTCGGGCTTGCGGTAAACCGCCGGGGCTTTCGGCGCCTCGGGGGCGATGCAAATGCGCGCGAAGGGCGCTTCACCCAGGTCGAGCAGCTCGAGCATGCGGCGGTTGCAGGCGTCGACGGCATCGAGCCCAAACATCCCCCGCCCCACCCCCGATTGGTTGCTGTGAACAAACAAATCTACCCCCGCGGCCTGGGCCGCCTGAAGCGCCTCGCGCACCCCGGGTAACAAAACGACGCCGGCCGGATCGCTCAAATAGGGCACGTGCACGATGATCGTGCCATCGCGGTCCAGCACCAGGCCTCGACGCGGTTGGGTTGCAGGAATGGAAGCGGTGGGCGCAGCGACAGACATGGTTAAATTCCGCCCATATCGCCCTAAATGCCCTGAGCCTGCCAAGCCTGTAAAACGACTTGAGGGGTCAACCGCGCCAAATCCCCGCCAGGCGCCCGCACGACGTGGTGGCGCGGGCAGCTCAGCGGATAGGGCCCAAACAGCTCCGGAGCGGTCGGCCCGAAGATCGCCAGCGTGCGTTTGCCAAGGGCGGCGGCCAGGTGCATCGGCCCGCTGTCGTTGGCGATCACCGCCCCGGCGCGCCCGATGAGCTGCGGCATGACATCAAGCGCGGTGCGGCCGGTGAGATTAAGAAACCGCTCAGCCGAAAATGCGCCACCATCGTTGAGTCGCTCACTGCCGCTCCAGACGATGCGCACCTCCGAATCGGCCTGCAGCATCCGCGCGGTGAGCGCGCTAAAGCCCGGCCAGCACTTCTCCGGGCGACGGCTTTCGGGGAACATCACCACCGGCGCCGCAGCCCCGCTGTTAAAAAAATCCGCGCCCGTAAACTCGGCCGCCGGTCGGAAGGTTAGCGGCGAACCAAGGGTGGCCCGGCCTCCCAGCAGGGGCGCGAACTGGAGCAAAATTTCAAGGGCGTGGCTGTTGCGGCCGCCTGCCGGCAACGGGGCGCGTTCGCCGTAAAAAAACCCCGCGCCCTCCCGCGAATCGCTCCGTCCGAGTTTGCGCGGCGCGTGGGCGCTCCAGGTCATCAAGCCGCTGCGCAACAGCCCCTGGAAATCCACCACCACATCAAAAGTCAGCGCCCCCAGTTCGCCCATCACCGCGCGTAACCCCCGCAAGCCCTGCTTGCGCTGGAACACGATTACCTCGTCCACCGCCGTGCAGGCGCTCACCAGCGGGGCGAAAATCTCCCGCACTACCCAGGTAACGTGCACGCCCGCCACTTGCTCTTTGAGTGCCGCCACCACCTGCAAGCCGTGCACGATGTCGCCCAGCGAAGAGGGTTTGATGACGAGAATTCGGGGCATGCCGGTGTGCGTTTAAAAAATCAGCTTTAAACTGGAAAATTACGCCCATCTAATGGGTCTCCGCGTTTCGAAATCAAACCATAATCCGGCCGTCCTCCGTGCTCATTCCCCTCATCACCGCCACCGGCTGGACCCTGGCACGCACCCCGGAGCCGGTGCTCAACGTGCTCAGTGGCCTACTGGGCGCCGTCATGTCGTTAACACCGCGCGACCGCCTAGTGCGCGACAACCTCGCGCTTTGTTTCCCAGAACGCCCGGCCAGCTGGCGGGCCCGCATGGCGCGCCAAAGCCACCGCTGCCTGATGGAAACCGCCCTGCTCGCACTCGCCTCGCCCTACCTGTCGCCTGAACGCATGCGGCGCATGGCCACGGTGGCTCCAGCGCTGGCCGGCTTATTAACCGACCACCAAAGCCGCCCGCGTCCCCTGGTCATGACCGACGGCCACTTTGCCTATTGGGAGAGCCTCACCTGGCTCGGCCTGCTCAGCCCGGTGCCGGTGCCCGAGTCCGGGGTGATTTACCGCCCGCTGAACTCTCCGGCAATGGACGCCTACCTGCGCCTCACCCGGGAACGTTTTGGCCTGCGCATGTTGTCGCGCCGGACCGGCCTGAATGCCGCCCGCGCCATCCTTGCGCGCAACGGCATCCTCACTTTGATGTTCGACCAAAATGCCGGCAACACCGGCACGCTCACCACCCTGTTTGGGCGGGTCTGCGCGAGCACGGAACTGCCCGGGCTTTTCCTTCAAAAAGAGGGGGCCGAGCTCAACGCGCTTTACCCGCTGCGCACCGGTTTTTGGCGCATGGAGTTCCATTCCGAACCGGTGGCCAACGACGGTACCATGGCCGGGGCCACCGTTGCCCTGAATCGCTGGTTCGAACGCACGCTTTCTAACAACGAGCGCCTCTGCGCCACCTGGCTCTGGTCGCACGACCGCTGGAAAATCCTCAACACCCCCGACCACAGTCTCAACCTGAACCTGAGCCGCAGCTTTATCCCACAGGAGTTGGCCTATCGAGGCTGGTCGCAATTGCCCCGCAACAAACGCTACTTCGTGCGCCTTCCCAACTGGCTAGGCGACGTCGTCATGCTCCTGCCTCTGCTGCGCGCAATGCGCGCCGGTCGCCCCGATGTGGAATTTACCCTGATCGGTAAGGCTGCCTTTGGCCCGCTTATCGCGGCCGCCGGCGTAGCCGACCGCTACGAACCGCTCCCACCCCGCGGGCTCGGGTACTTCCGCCACTTTCTAAAATTCCGCAAAAATCCGCCGGCGGCGTTTTATGTTTTCACCCACTCGCTACGCGGGGACATTGAAGCCCGGCTCACCGGCTGCCCGCAACGCTTTGGCATCATCCGCCCCGGCCACCGCCGGCCCTTGCTCACCCACGCCCACCGCTTGCCCGCTAACTTCGACCAGGCCGCCCACCACCAATTCGCCCAGTGGGAGGCGTTCTTGCGAACATTCGGCCTGACCGAGCCGGTGGACAAATCCCCGCTGCCCTCAGCGCCACTCGACCCAGCGACCGGACCAGCCGCCATCGGCCTGATCGCCGGATCGGAGAACACCCCGGCCAAGCGCTGGCCCATCCAACACTGGCGCGCCCTCATCGAGGCCCGCCCCGAACAGGTGTTTAAACTCTTTGGTACCACCCGCGACCGCGAGATCACCGACCAGGTGGCCGCCGGCTTTCTCCCCGCGCGCGTGCAAAACCTCGCCGGCACCACCGACCTCAACGCCTACCTGCGCGAACTACGTTCCTGCGCGCTGATCGTCACCAACGACACCGGCGGCATGCACTTGGCCAACGCCCTCGGCCGCCCCGTGATCGCGCTGTTCGGCCCGACCAATCCCGTGCGCACCGGCCCGATTTTCGCCGCGCCGACCACGCTGCTGCAACCGCCCGGTTGCCCCGCCCAAGGCGGCGGCGATCTCCAAAACCTCGCCCCTGCCACCGTGGTCGCCGCACTGGATAAACTCACCGCGCCCGCACCGTTAGGCGTTAACTCATAGGTTAACGACATCCGCTACTCCGCCACTCGCCCAACCTGCTCCCTCCACCCAACCTGCTCCCTCCACCCCGCCTGATGCCCCTGCTCACCGTCAAAGACCTTCGCACCTACTTCCACACGCGCAGCGGCGTCTACCGCGCGGTGGACGGCGTGAGCTTCCACTTGGAGCGCGGGGAAACCCTCGGCATCGTCGGCGAATCCGGTTCGGGCAAATCGGTCACCTGTTACTCCTTGATGGGCCTCGTGCCTCAACCGCCCGGGCGCATTGAGAGCGGCAGCGCGTTGTTTGACGGCGTGGATTTACTCAGCGCCCCGGAGGCCCAGCTCCGCTCGATTCGCGGCCGTCGCATCTCGATGATTTTCCAAGATCCGATGACCTCGCTAAATCCCTACACCCGGGTGTCCGAGCAAATCATCGAGCCGCTACTCATCCACGAAAAGATCTCCCGCACCGCCGCGCTGGCCCGCGCCCTCACCATGCTGGAAGCGGTCGGCATCACCGACGCGGCCAAACGCATGCACAGTTACCCGCACGAGTTTTCCGGCGGGATGCGCCAGCGCGTGATGATCGCGATGGCGCTGATCACCAAGCCCGACATTCTCATTGCCGATGAACCGACCACCGCACTCGATGTGACCGTGCAGGCGCAGATCCTCGCGTTGCTTAAAAAACTGCAACGCGAGTTCGGCATGGCGGTGATTTTTGTGACTCACGACCTCGGGGTAGTCTCCGGCCTGTGCGACCGCGTACAGGTCATGTATGCGGGGCGCATCATGGAGACGGCCGACACCCGCACGCTTTTTCGGGATCCGCAGCACGCCTACACCAAAGCGCTGCAACGCTGCGTACCCGCGCTGCAAGAAAAAGGCCGCCCGCTGTTCACCATTCCGGGGCTGCCGCCCGATCTCTCAAAGCCCATCGACGAAGACGCGCTGCTCGCCCGCTTCGCTCTGACGCCGGACGCCCCCGCGATCGCGAAGCCCCCGCGTGCGCCCATCGAGGCCAACGACAACATTTTGGAAATCAAAGCGCTCGAAACCCACTTCCCCGCCCGCTCCGGTGTGGTCCGCGCGGTCGACGGGGTCACCTTTGCGATTAAACGTGGCGAGGTCATCGGTTTGGTCGGCGAATCCGGGTCGGGTAAATCCACGCTCGGGCGCACCCTCATGCAGTTGATCCCGCCCACTGCCGGCGCGGTGATTTTGGAAGGGAAGAACCTGACCACGGGAACGGCCGCCGAGTTCGCCACTAAGAGGCGCGATTTGCAGATGGTGTTCCAAGACCCGTTCGCCTCGCTCAACCCGCGCATGACCGTGTTCGCCACACTGTCCGAACCGCTGTTGGTGCACCGGATCTGCCCACCGGCCGAGGTGAAGAACCGCGTCAGCGAGCTGATGAGCCAGGTTGGATTGCCGGTGCGCGACCTGCAAAAATACCCGCACGAATTCTCCGGAGGCCAGCGCCAGCGCATCGCCATCGCCCGCGCCCTCGCCTTGAACCCGCGCATCATCATCGCCGACGAACCGGTCTCGGCCCTCGACGTGTCCATTCAGGCGCAGATTCTCAACCTGCTTGCAGATCTGGTCCACCGGCTAGATCTGACGCTGATTTTCATCTCGCACGATTTGTCGGTGGTGAAGCACATCTCCGACCGGATCGCTGTGATGTACCGGGGTAA
>JBILBW010000146.1:0-6179 GCA_044353465.1 Rariglobus sp.
CCGCTGGCCGGATTCTTTGGTAAATTCTCGGTATTCGTAGCCGCGTTTCAGGCGGGCGGGGTGGGCAGTTTGCTCGGCCAATTGAGCCTGCTGGCCATCGCCCTAAGTGCGATTGCGCTCTACTATTACCTCGCGGTGCTCAAACAAGCGCTGGTAACGGCACCGGGTCCAGGCGCCGCTACCTCGGTTCGGGTGCCGCCCGTCGCCGCGCTAACGTTGCTGCTGGTTGCGGCGGTTATCGTTCTGCTCGGGTTGTGCCCAGCTCTCGTGCTCAAGCAGTTTTGAGGCGAGTGGGCGGTCGGGCGAGCTCACCGGGCGGGCACTGAGTTGCCGCCTTCCGAATGGAGCCGATTAGCTCCACAACCCTTGCGCTGTGGAGAACTAATTAACTTCAGGACGATAAGGGGAAGTAATCTTCCGGTGTTGACGGCGGTATAGCCGATCTCCTTGGTTTGGCCTTTTCCCTCAACGTTCGCCCTTTCGAACCACCATGTCCGCAGTCAAATCACTCGCCCTCTCGACGCTGCTTTTCGCCAGCGGAGCGACCACGTTCGCCGCTGGCGGACATGAAGCCGCCGCCTCTCTCAAGGAGTTCATTGGCGTGCCCGTGACCAACAGTATCCTCACCAGCTGGGTGATCACCATCGCCATTATTTTGGTGGTTCGTTGGATGGTGGGTAAGCCGAAGTTGGTTCCCTCCCGTGGCCAAGCCATCATCGAGGAGGTCATCAGCGGTCTGCGTGGGCTCTATGAGCCGATCGTGGGCAAGAAGGCCATGCCGATGACCTTCCCGGTGCTGCTCACCCTGTTTGTTTTCATCGTCTTACACAATTGGTCGGGTCTGTTGCCTTTCGTGGGAACCCTGGGCTGGGGCCACGTGTTCGACGGCAGTTTCCACGTCGAGACCCCGCTGATCCGCCCCCACACCTCGGAGCTCAACGGCACTATCGCTCTCGCCCTGGTTTCCGTCGGTGCCTGGTTCGTGATCGTGATGCGCTACGCCGGCCCGGGCCTGCTCATCAAAGATTTGTTCGGCAATAAGGCTGACAAAAAGGAACTCTCCCCCGCCATGTATTGGGGCCTGTCGCTGGTTTTCATCGTGGTTGGGGTGATCGAGGTGGTGTCGATTTTCATCCGTCCGGTGACCCTTTCGATGCGTTTGTTCGGCAACGTCTTCGGCGGTGAAAATCTGCTTCATGCCATGCACTTTCTGCCGCCCTTCTATTTCCTCGAGCTGCTGGTCGGGTTAGTCCAAGGCTTGGTGTTCACCCTGCTCAGCGCTGTCTATATCGGCTTAATTTGTAACCACGGCGACGACCACGCCGAGGATCATGGCGACGACACCGGCCACGCTAAAGAGGCGGCTCACTAATTTTCCCGACTTTGTCCGGGAGTGATCACGGGCCCACGGGCTAAACCAAACGTGAACGACCGGGCGCAACCCAAACCTAGCAATAAAATCCTCACATGTTCATCGCTGAAATCACTGGTAATATCACATCCACGGGCGGCCTCATCGCTGCCGCTCTCGCTGTTGCCGCCATCGGCACCAAGGCCGCTGAGGCCGTTGGTCGCAACCCCGGCGCATCGGGTAAGATCCTCGTTCAGTCCATCCTCGGTATGGCGCTCGCTGAAGGTCTCGGCCTGCTCGCGCTGTTCCTCGCCAAGTAAGCTCGTTTAGCGCTCCCTGCTCCGGCGGCCTTCCCGCCCCGGAGCTACTCCCCTTTTTTCCCGCTCCCGCCTCCCACCATGTTCCCTTCTCTTCTGGCTGAAATTACGCCCGCCGTTGAACACGCGACCGCTGCCGCCCACCAGGCTGGCGCCGAAGGTGGCGGCCTTGTTCACGACCTCGTTACCAAGTTCGGTATCGATGCCACCAATGTTGGGATGCAGCTGCTCAGCTTCGGCATCCTCGCCGTGGTTCTCTACCAGTTCGCGATCAAACCGGTGCTGGCCACCATGGATCAGCGCAACGCCAAGATCGAGGCCGGTCTGGCCAACGCCCAAGCCACCGCCGCCCGCCTCGCCGAGGCCCAGGCCGAGATCGCCGCCCAGCTCAAGGAGGCCCAGATCGGTGCCAACAGGATCATCGAGGAGGCCCGCAAGACCGCCAAGGAGCTTTCCGACCGCGAAGCCCTCGTCTCCGCCGAGCGCTCCACCTCCCTGTTGGCCAAGGCCCAGCAGGCTATCGCCCTCGAGCATAAAAAGATGCTTGCCGACGCCCGCTCCGAGATCGCCCGCCTCGTTATCGCCACCACCGAGCAGGTGCTCGCCAAGAAACTCACCGAAACCGACCGCGCTGCCTACAACGAGGCGGCCGCTCGCGAGCTCACCTCCGTCTAAGTCCCCGCCATGGTCACCGGCAAAGCCCAGATTCAGCAGCTCGCACGCCAGCTCTTTAAATTGAGCGTGGTGGACGGGCGCCTTTCCAGCGAACAAGTGGCCGGCATCCTCGGCTACGTGGAGAAACACCACCCGATTAACGCGGTGACCATTCTCACCGCTTACCAGCGCCTGGTCGCCAAAGAGGTGGCCAAGGGCGTGGCGATCGTCGAGCACTCCGGTCCGGTTAGCCCCTCCGTGCTCGCCGGAATCGCCACCTCGCTTTCGGCCCGTTACCAGCGCCCGGTCTCCACCCGGACCCAGCCCAATGCGGCCCTTTTCGCCGGCCTGCGCGTGCGCATTGGCGACGACGTTTACGAGTCGTCGGTCGCCGGCCAGCTCGCCGCTCTTTCCGTTAGCGCCTGATTTTCTCCTGCTCCCTTTTAAAACCTAATCCACCCGCCCGCATGTCCACGGTCATCGAACAAATCGAACAGCAGATCGCGAAGCTTTCCAACAAAGCCGTCCGCAAGAACACCGGTACCATCCGTACCGTCGCCGATGGCGTCGCCAAAATCGACGGCCTCTCCGACGTCGCCTACAACGAGATGATCCAGTTCCCCGGCGGCGTGATCGGTATCGCGCTTAACCTCGGCACCGATGAGGTCGGCGCGGTCGTCCTCGGCGACGTTTCCCAACTCAAGGAGGGCGACGAGGTCTCCACCACCGGCAAGCTGCTCTCCGTTCCCGTCGGCAAGGGCCTGCTCGGCCGTTGCGTTGACGCCCTCGGCAACCCCGTGGACGGCAAGGGCCCGCTCGGCACCACCGAGACTTACCCCGTGGAAAAGATCGCCCCGGGCGTCATGGCCCGCAAATCGGTTACCCAGCCGCTCTTCACCGGTATCCAGGCGATCGATTCGATGATCCCGATCGGCCGCGGCCAGCGCGAGCTGATCATCGGCGACCGCGGCACCGGCAAGACCACCATCGCGATCGATACGATCATCAATCAGGCCAACATCAACAAGGTCGGCCTCGCGTCTGGCGACCCTAAGTTCCGCCCAGTTTTCTCGGTCTACGTGGCGATCGGCCAGAAGAACTCCAACATCGTGCGCACGATCGCCGCCCTTGAGGCAGCCGGCGCTTTGGAATACACCGTGATCGTCGCCGCGCCCGCCGCCGACAACGCCGCCAACCAATATCTCGCGCCCTTCTCCGGTGCCGCGATCGGCGAGTGGTTCATGGAAAACAGCCAGGACGCGCTCATCGTTTATGATGACCTTTCCAAGCACGCCGTCGCTTACCGCCAGATCTCGCTCATCCTCAAGCGCCCCTCCGGCCGCGAGGCTTACCCGGGCGACGTGTTCTACCTGCACTCCCGCCTGCTCGAGCGTTCCGCCCGTCTCGACGGCAAGGGCTCCCTCACCGCGTTGCCCATCATCGAGACCCAGGCCGGCGACGTGTCCGCCTACATCCCGACCAACGTGATCTCGATCACTGATGGCCAGATCTTCCTGGAAACCGACTTGTTTAACCAAGGCATTCGTCCCGCCGTCTCGGTCGGTCTGTCGGTGTCCCGCGTCGGTTCCGCCGCCCAGATCAAGGTCACCAAGCAGGTCGGTGGTAAGCTCAAGGGTGAGCTCGCCCAGTTCCGCGAACTGGCCGCCTTCGCCCAGTTCGGTTCCGACCTCGATGCCAAGACCAAGGCCCAGCTGGACCGCGGCGGACGCATCGTCGAACTGTTCAAGCAGCCCGCCTTCAACCCGATCTCCATCGAGCTCCAGGCGATCACCATCTTCGCCCTCCAGCGCGGATTCTACGACTCCCTCGAGATCAAAAAGGTCAACCCCGCCTCGGTTTCCATCCGCGAGTTCTTCCGTAATCGCAAGGACGCCCTCCTCACCGAAATCCGCACCAAGGCCGCCTTGGACAAGGACCTCGAGGCCAAGATCGTCACCGCTCTCGAGGAGTGGAAGTCCACCTACAGCGCCTGATCAATCCAGCAGTCAGACGTCATCGATCAGCGCTAAAAAGTCGGATCAGTTTTAGAATCATCTGAAACGCTGACCTCCAAACACTGATCTTCGACATCTACCTGCTGAACCCTGACAGCTGAACTCATCTCCTCACCATGGCTTCCACCCGTGATATTCGTCGACGGATCAAATCCGTCAAAAACACTCGCCAGATCACCAAGGCGATGGAGCTCGTCGCCGCTTCCAAGATGAAGAAGGCGCAGCAGGCCGCCCTAGCCGGTCGGCCCTACATCCAGGTCATGTCCGGGATGTTGGCTGCCCTCTCCGCCCGGGTGAGCGAGCTCAAGCACCCGTTCCTTGAGGAGCGCGAGGTCATAACCCGTGGTGTTCTCCTCGTCACCAGCGACAAGGGCCTGTGCGGCCCGCTCAACGCCAATCTCTTCAAGCTCGTCACCGAGATCAAAACCCCGGTGAAGTTTTTCTCGATTGGCCGCAAGGGCGCCCAGTTCCTCGCCCGCACCAAGCGTGACCTGGTCGCCGACTTTACCGTCCAGGACCGCACCCCGTTTTCCGAGGTCAGAGTGGCCGTCGAACTGATGGTTCAGAAGTACCTCGCTGGCGAGATCGACACCGTCGAGGTGATCTACCCACGCTTTCGCAACACCTTGGTGCAGGAGCCCACCCTGCGTCCAGTGCTGCCGTTGACCAGCCTGGCCTCCTTCATGGAGCAGGTGCATTCCGAGGCGGGCATCCCCACGTCTCGTGACACCCGCGACATGCTCTTCGAGCCGAGCGCGGCCGAGGTCATGGAGGCGCTGATTCCCTTCTACGTGAATCGTCATATCTACCAACTGATACTCTCGGCGCGCGCGTCCGAGCACTCGGCGCGGATGGTGGCGATGAAGACGGCCAAGGATAACGCGACCAAACTCGTGGGCGAACTCAGCCTCGAGTACAACAAGGCCCGCCAAGCCGCGATCACCCAGGAAATCCTGGAAATCGCCGCCGCCCAGTACGCCGCTTAATTCCCTCTTTTTTAACAATTTAACTAACCACTCCGTCCATGAGCAACACCGGCAAAATCGTCCAAGTCATCGGCCCCGTCGTTGACGTCCAGTTCGCGGAAAACGCGATTCCCCCGATCTATCAGGCCCTGACCGTCGACTTCACCGTCTCCGGCCGCCAGGAGAAGCTGACCCTTGAAATCCAGCAGCACCTGGGTGACGGCATCGCCCGCACCATCGCCATGTCCTCGTCCGAGGGCCTGGTCCGCGGCATGGCCGTGGTCGATACCGGCACCCCCATCACCGTTCCGGTTGGCGACGGCATTCTCGGCCGTATTTTCAACGTCACCGGCGATCCCGTCGACGGCAAGGGCCCGGTGGTTCACTCCAAGCGTTACCCGATCCACCGTGCCGCTCCGGCGCTGGCCGACCAGGACACCAAGGCCGAGATCCTCGAGACCGGTATCAAGGTGATCGACCTGATCTGCCCGTTCATCAAGGGCGGTAAGGCCGGTGCGTTCGGCGGTGCCGGCGTCGGCAAGACGGTCGTTATCCTTGAGCTGATCAACAACATCGCCAAGGCCCACGGCGGCTACTCGGTGTTCGCCGGCGTCGGCGAGCGTTCGCGTGAGGGCAACGACCTTTACCACGAAATGTCCGAGGCCGGCGTCATCAAACAGGACAACCTCGCCGAGTCGAAGGTTGCCTTGGTGTACGGCCAGATGAATGAGCCGCCCGGGGCGCGTATGCGCGTGGCCCTCTCAGCCCTCGCCATGACCGAGTATTTCCGCGACGAGAAGAACCAGGACGTGTTGCTCTTCATCGACAACATTTTCCGTTTCTCGCAGGCCGGTTCCGAAGTGTCGGCGCTGCTCGG
>JBILBW010000050.1:0-18766 GCA_044353465.1 Rariglobus sp.
TTTGCTTTTACCTCGGATTAGTCGTCTTCTATCTCGCGGTGGGTTCGCCCCTGGATCAAATCGGTGAGCGCCTGCTGCTCTCGGGCCATATGATTCAGCACCAGCTGATCATGTATGTTGCCGCCGTGTTATTTTTGTTGGGAATACCCGATTGGCTGGCCGCCAAGGTGACCGCCCGGCGGGAGCTCGGTTCGGTGCTTAAGTTTCTAACCCACCCCTTGATTTGCGGCCTGGTTTACACCTTGGTCTATTCCCTTTGGCACGCTCCGGAGCTGTATGACTGGGCCCTGCAAAATCGCTGGGTGCATATTACCGAACACGTCATGTTTTTTGGTGCCTCGCTGTTTTATTGGTGGCCCATTTTGAGCCCCTCCCGCGAATACCTCCGCCTCCCCTACGGGGCGCAAATGCTCTACCTCATCGGGGTGGTCATCGGCATGACCCCGGTCTTTGCCTTCATCGCCTTCTCCAACGATATCCTTTACCCCACCTATGAGTTCGCCCCGCGCTTGTTCGCCGGCTTTGGCCCCGCCGAAGACCAGTTGCTCGGTGCGGTCATCATGAAAGTCGGCGGGATGGGCGTTACCTTCATCGTGTTCATTTTCGCTTTTTATCGCTGGTTTCGAGAATCGGAAAGGCGTACCGCAAGCGGGACCACATCGCGATAGTTCCGGGACTCCGGATTTCTCGCTTGTCCGCCCTTTCGCCCGAGGGCAGTAACAACCCTCGTGCCCGCTCCTAAAAGCCTTTCCGTCGCCGAGATTCATGCCGCTATCGAGCGGTTGGTCTGCGCCATTCGCGCCCAACATCCCGCACCTGCCAGGTTAATCCTGCTGGGCATCGCCAACGGCGGCATCGAACTCGCCGCCCGTCTCGCCGGCGCCCTCGGCAGTAAATCCGGCACCCTCGACATTTCCTTTCACCGCGACGACATCAACCGCCACCCCATCCCCAAGGAGTACAGCCCGACCCGCATCCCGGTCGATGTCACCGGCGCTACAGTCATCCTGGTCGACGACGTGCTCTTTTCCGGCCGAACCGTGAAAGCGGCGCTCGATGAGCTTTTTGACCACGGGCGTCCCGCCAAAGTTGAGTTGGCGGTGTTGATCGACCGGACCGGCCGCAAGCTGCCGATTGCCGCCGACTACATCGGGCTGGCGCTGGAGGTGCCGTCGACCGCCAAAATCGCGGTGCAACTGGATAGCGCCAAGCCCGCCCGCGACTCCGTCCGCATCCTTGCCGACAAACCCACCGCCTAACTCCACTTCACGGCCACTTCGCGCGGGTCCTCCGACTCGGGACAGTGGCAGCCGCTCCCTCTTTTTTATGCCCTGGAACCGCCGCCACCTTATCACACTCGAGGAGCTCTCCCTCGACGAGATCAACCAAATCCACGCCACCGCCACCGCGTTTAAAAAGATCCTCGGGCGCAGCGTGAAGAAAGTCCCCGCCTTGCGCGGCAAGACGATCGTCAACTTGTTCCTCGAGCCCAGTACGCGCACCCGGATGGCCTTCGACATGGCCGCCAAGCGGCTCAGCGCCGACGTCATTTCGATGGACGGCTCGAGTTCGTCCACCACCAAGGGCGAAACCCTGCGCGATACCGCCCAAAACATTGAGGCGCTGGGCGCTGACCTGATCGTGATCCGCCACGCCGCGGCCGGCTCCCCGCTCTACCTGTCCAAGATTCTGGACATTCCCGTGGTCAACGCCGGCGACGGGGCCCATGAGCACCCCACCCAGGGCCTGCTCGACACCTTCACCATGCGCGAACACCTCGGCGCTCTCAAGGGCCGCAAGGTGGTCATTTTGGGCGACATCCTGTTTAGTCGGGTGGCCCGCTCCAACATTCACGCCCTCAACAAGCTGGGGGCTAACGTCACCGTTGTCGGGCCGTCCACCCTGGTCCCGCACACCCTCCGGGCGATGGGGGTCACCGTTTGCCACGATCTGCGCAGCGCGTTGTCTGATGCCGACGTGGTCATGTTGTTGCGTATCCAGCATGAGCGCCAGTCCACCGGGATGTTCCCCTCGCTCGGGGAATACACCAGTCTGTTCGGCCTGAACAAGACGCGTGCCGGCTGGCTCAATCCCAAGGCCATCATCATGCACCCAGGACCGATTAACCGCGGGGTGGAGATCGACAGCGAGCTGGCCGACGGCAACCGCAGCGTGATCCTGGAGCAAGTCACCAACGGCATCGCCGTGCGCATGGCCGTGCTCTACCTCTGCTCCGGGGGCCAACCCGAGAGCGTCGTTTCAACCGAATAATTTTTACCGCGTCATGCCTTCACTCTGGATTTCCAACGCCCGCGTCATCGACCCCGCCGCCAAGCGCGATGCGCTCGGCGACCTCTTCATTAAAGACGGCAAGTTCGTCGCCTCGCTTTCCGCCGCCGAGCTGAAAAAGGCCAAGAAAATCGACGCTCAGGGTCTGGTCGCCTGCCCGGGTTTGGTCGACATCCACGTGCACTTCCGCGAGCCGGGGCAGATGCACAAGGAAACCATCGAAACCGGCTCGCGGGCGGCTGCCGCGGGCGGGTTTACCTCGGTGGTCTGCATGCCCAACACCGCCCCGGTAGCCGACACCGCCGGCACCATTCAGCTCATCAAGGACGCCATCGCCCGCACCGCCTGCATTAAAGTCTACCCCACCGGGTGCATCACCGTGGGCATGAAGGGCCAGGCCCTTGCCCCCATCGGCTCGCTTAAACGCGCCGGCGTCATCGCCATCACCGACGACGGCGACTGCGTGCAATCCAACGAACTCATGCGCCGCGCCTGCGAGTACGCCAAGATGTTCGACCTGCCGCTGATGGACCACTGCCAGGACCACTCGATGACGGTCGGCGCGGTCATGAACGAAGGTGTGGTGTCCACCCGCCTCGGCCTCAAGGGTTGGCCCAATGCCGCCGAGGACATCATCGTGGCGCGCAATGTCGTCCTTGCCACCTACACCGGTGCCCACATCCACATGCAGCACATCTCCTCGAAGAACTCCGTCGAGATTCTGCGCCGGGCCAAGGCGCGCGGTGTGCCCGTTTCCGCCGAGGCCACCCCCCACCACATCGCCCTCACCGATGAAACCCTCGGGACCTACGACACCAACTTCAAAATGAACCCGCCTTTGCGCACCGAGGAGGACTGCGTGGCGATCATTGAAGGCCTGCGCGACGGCACCCTCGACATCCTCGCCACCGATCACGCGCCCCACACCGACTACGAGAAGGACAAGGAGTTCGACTACGCCCCCAACGGCATCCTTGGGCTGGAAACCGCCCTGCCCATCTCGCTGGAAATCCTCGTCCGTAAAAACAAGTTCAAGCTGCCCTACGTCATCGACTTGCTAACGCGTAAACCGGCCAACCTGCTCAAACTGGAGGCCGGCACCCTTGCTGACGGTGCCCCCGCCGACGTCTGCCTGTTCGATCCCGACGAGAAATGGGTGTACGACGCCAAATCCGGGATGAGTAAATCCAGCAACAGCCCGTGGCACGGCCAAACCCTGCAGGGCCGGGTCAAAACCACGATCGTGGACGGCAAGGTGGTGTTTCACCAAGGCAAGATCGTTTAACCCCGCCCCGTCCGCCGCCCTGTCCGGTCTTTACCGCCACCTTCCGTGTATGCTTTGATTATCGGCTTGGAAGTGGCGATCTGGCTGGCAGGTCTGGTTGCGCTTTGGCGGTTGGGGTTTAGCCGACGTCCGGGGGCCGCGCCGGCGCTCGCCCCCTCGACTGTTTCGGTCGACGGTTTTGCGATCGGCACGATGTTCACCCTCGGCGGAGCGCTCGCCCTGCCCTACGCGGTGAGTCACCTCAGCGATACCTGGTTGGGGGCGGCAGGGCGGGATTGCGCATGGTGGGAAATCGTGCAGGCGGCCAGCTTTCAACTCGGTTTGTTAGGGGGCTTGGCGCTCGGCACCCTTTACCTGCGACTCACCAAATCCAGCCAGGCGCCCCTCGATGCGCTCCCGTTTCACTCGCTGCTACCCGCCCCACAGCCGCACCCCCTGCTGGCCGGAGCCACCGTCTTCTTGGTCGCGATACCCGTGATTAACGGCATTGGCCTCGCCTGGAAGGCCGTGGTGGAGGCGCTAGGCTACCCCAGCAACGAACAAGATCTGGTCGGCCTGTTTCGCGACTGTGACGACCCCGTGCGCTGGGTGGTGATGGTGTTGCTCGCCACGGTACTTGCCCCCTTGACAGAGGAATTGGTTTTCCGCGCAGGGCTGTTCCGTTTTCTGCGAAACCGACTCCCTCGCGGCATGGCGCTGATTATTCCGGCTATCATTTTCGCCCTGTTGCACGGCAATCTCGTGGCGATCGTGCCCCTGAGTGCTCTAGGGGTGTTTTTTGCCCTCGCCTACGAACACACCGGGCGCATCAGTGTGCCGATCATCGCCCATGCGCTGTTTAACCTGCACACCATCCTGTTGGTGATGGCCGGAGTCTCCGATTAATCACGGTTACTCGACGTCTCCAGCGACACACCGCGGGAGGGGCGCGGGCCCAGCAGGGAATTAACAACCAGAAGCGAGCAATCTGGCACTGGTGGCCAGGTCGTCACCCTGAGCGGCAAGCCTACACCGGCCCCCTAGGTGCATCGGCTTGGGCCGAGCCCGTCTTTGCGCGTGGTGCCCGTGGCGCAAGTTCTACCCCGGGGTGAAGAGTGCGGATTATCCTTTGCGCGATAGGTCCGGCTTGCGTTGACGACACCTAAACCTTTGGCTAGCAAAAGCAAAACCAAAGCCACGGGGCGCTTCGACACTTTCAGTGGGTAACAGGGAGGTTGAGGTGACCTGAGGTGAAGTAGAGCATGCTAATGAGGTTATCGACTGAAAGGAAGCTACGGGCCTTACGCTTCACCACCAAGAACAGGCTATCGGGGCCTTCCATGAAGACGTTAGTGGTACGATGAGTCCAGTCGGCGAGTGTTTACCAGGTAAGTGGCGCTCTATCATAGCCGCTGTTTTAACAAAACAGGAGAACAGGGGCAGTAGATGTTCACCTACGAACAAACGTATTCCGTGGAGCATTTTAGGCTTCCGTTTTCTAAACCAAGCCCTTTTTTTAATTTTCTAACAAAGTGGAGAGGTGGCAGAGTGGTCGATTGTACCTGACTCGAAATCAGGCGTGCCCGCAAGGGTACCGGGGGTTCGAATCCCCCCCTCTCCGCCAGTTAACTCGCTTCATTCCAGCGACTTAATAAAACGGGCTGCCTAGGTTGCCAGTTGACGTGGCAACCTAAACATGTCCGACACTTTCGACGTCACCCGGTTCGTTAACCGCAATGGCATCATTTCATGGCGTATTTCCGGCTGGTTACACGGCCTTCGCTACCGTAAAAACTTCAAATCCCGTCAGGAAGCTGGCGCCGAAAAAGCCGTGCTCGAAGCTAAGTCAGCACAAGCGGCTGCCGGCCTCCGATCTGCATCCACTTTTCTAACCGATGAGCAGCTTCGCGAAGCCGAGGGGGCATTCCGCCGTCTCAACGATTCGCCGAAGTCGCTCACCTTCTTCGTGGATTTCGGTTTGGCCAACTACCGTGCCCCTGACCTCGAACTTCCCCTGCCTGCCGCCGTCGCTGAATACATTCAGCACAAGACTCGGGAGTACGATCAGAACCTGCTTTCCATCTCCCAGCTGGCCCATATCCGCCGCCATCTGGCTGTCTTAACCAAGACGTTTCCGAGTGTGCTGGTCTCTCAGTTGACCGTTCGCCAACTCACCGAGCATTGCCGACGCGGTAGCGCCAAGCCGAAGTCATTCAACAACCGACGCGGTATTCTGCACACTTTCTTCAGGTTCGGCTTCCAGCACGACTGGGTGGTGGCCAATCCCATCGAGAAAATCCCTCACCACCGCATCGCCCACCGGCGCGGTTCCGCCAAAACTCTGTCTGCCGTACAGGCCTCAAAGCTCATGCACCACGTAGAGCGGGTGGACGGTGGCAGTCTGGTGCCGTTTTTCGCCCTCGCCCTCTTCGCTGGGATCCGCCCCTGCGTCCGGCATGGCGAAATCCTAAAACTCCAAGCCGATCATGTCCGCCTCGATACCGGCGTCATCCTGATCGAGCCCGAGGTCTCTAAGGTTCGCATGAAGCGCAACGTCACCATTCAGCCCAACCTCGCGGCCTGGCTAACCGCTTACCCACTCGACCGTTTCCCCATCATCCCCAAAAACCTGCAACACACCCGTGCGGCCGTGGCCAAAGCCTTCGACCTGTCCCACGACATCATGCGGCACACCTTCATTTCCATGCATGTCGCCAAATACCGCTCGATGGGCGAGGCGGCACTCCAGGCGGGCAACTCGGAAAGCATCATCCGCAAGCACTACCTCGACCTCAAAACCCCTGCCGAGGCCGAGCAGTTCTTCGGCATCTTGCCAACCCCGGTCACCGTAGCCGCTACCGCCACGATCACGCCGACCGAAACGAGCCCCCTGCCCATTGCAGCCTAGTCGGCAGGCATCGCAGGCCACCCCCCGCACCAAAAACGACACAGTTGTCGTTTTTGGTTCACCGCCCGCACCCTCACCGGTGCGGGCTTTTTTGCGCCGCCACGTTGACACCCCGCCTTGAGCGTATGAACACACCCACCGTTTCCGCTCCCTGCATTCAACAGCCGATCCACGCGCAACTCACCGACATTGTCGGTCTCCGCACCTGCGGAATTTTCCCCGCCGGTCGCGAGCCCTCCATCCGCACCCTGCGCGAATGGTCAAAACTCCGCCGCATCCCCCACCACCGCGTCGGCCACTTCGTCTATTACGACCCCGCCGAGGTTTCGCTCCACATTCGCACCAAACTCAAAATCCCCGCCCGCGGCTGAGGCGAAGTCCGTCGCGTCGCTTTCCGGTGCCGCCCCCTCCGGCCCAGCCCCTACCGGCGGTTTTTTGGGGCAATTACAGTAACCCACCCCCGCCATCGGTTCCCGCAGAAACCAATTTAAATGCAAATCAACTGCCCACGGTTAGCCGCCGTTCATAAATCCGCCGAAAACGCGTAATCAATTGAGCCATGGATAGAAGCGGGCACACCCCATGCCCGCTTGAGGTTTGTCTGGGCTAACGGCAACGCGGATTTGCGGGTTTTCCCTGCTTATCGCGAGGTGCGCGCCCGCTCCCCCTCGGCACCTCCACCTCATGTCGAACTACAATCCTCGCACGTTCACCTCGCTCGGCCTGCTGCGCTCCATTCCGGCCGCACTGCTCCACCGATTTTTCCTGCCGCATCGGGCATTCCTCGAATCCCTGCAGTTTGCCTGGCCCGAGAGCCCGGAAAATCTCGACCACCGGGCGCTCCACTCGACGTTGATGAAGCCGCTCGCCTCGATGCCGGACAAGCGTCTCGCCCAGGCCATGTTCGTGGTCGATGAAATGTCCGACGAGGCCGGCGTCACCGCCTTGGTCGACGCGATCCGCGAGACCGACCCCACGTTCACCCGCGACCGCCAACTGGAAAACGTCGTCTTCGTCATGTCCCGCTGGCTGATCGACTCCGAGCTGGTCGAGAACACCAATGCCCGCCGCTACGCCCGCGAAAACCGCACTTTCCGCTCCTACCGCACCTCGTTGAGCCTGCCTGCCGGTCGGCTCGATGCGGTCGAATTGGCCACGTTTCAGGAAACAATCGCCTCCCTGCTCGCCCCGTTTTACCCGCCGGAGAGCGTCAAAGTTTTCCAGTTCCCCGAAAACGACGGCAGCGAAACCCTTCGCTTCATCGTCCGCCACGGCGGCCCGTTGGTCCGCGAGGGCATCGTCAAAGCCGACGCCCCGGGCGAGTCCGACAGTTGTCTGTTCCGCCGCGAGGTCTTCGACGTGATCGTCTACGATCCGCAAAATAACGAGGTGCGCATCCACGCCAAAAAACGCGACTGCGACCTCTACACCCACGCCTGCGGCTCACAGTTCCTCGACAACGCAGACGCCTTTCCCGACACCGACAAATACACCCTCGAACCACTCCGCACCTCCCGCGAACAGTCGCTGGTGTGCTCCGACATTATTGGGCTCAAATCGATCACCTTGATCGAGCTCGATGTTCACCTCGGCGGCGAATTGGCCGAGTCGGTGCTTTACCGGGCCGACGATGTGTTCGCCAGCAACGCGATGAATGAGGCCAACGTCATCCACGGCCGCACCATCCAGGCGGCTTGTTTCGCGGTGACCTTCAGTCACTCGCGCCGCACCCGCTTTGTCACGGTGCAGACCCCGAACAAGGCCAGTTTTAAGCGCGATAACGACGGCCTGTTGGTCGAAAAATGGCTGCGCAGCGCGGGTTTTATCCTGAGCGAAACGTCGCCAACTCCCGACTACATTGATGTCGAATGCACTCTTGCAGAGGTTGCTTGAGCGGTTGCCGGTTCTGGCGGGGGTTTGCGCGGTCCCGGCCGAGTGGCACCACCACCTCGGCACGGACTGCTTTTCTTCCCTGCCGACCGGCTATCTCGTCAACACCCGCCGGGCAGCGCGGTGGGTGCCCTGTCGGCACGCCCAACGCTCCTGCCGGCTGCTGCACCGGATCGACGAATCCAGCGACGGCCGGCTGATTGCCTACGCGCAGCCCGGCGAGGTTTGCCCACACTTTGAAATCACCGCCGCCGACCGGTTGGTTTGGCGCATCGACCTGCCCGCCGTCCTGGCCGACATCGCCTCGACACTGACCCTCGACGGTCCAGCCGAGGCGGTGGCGCCGACCTGCTGGCGGCTCGGCACCGCCACCAAACGCCGCATCCCGGTCTTCGTTTCCCTCGCCACCTCGGTGGCCGGCCACGCTCAAAATGTCGCCTGGGTCGCGGCCCAAAAGCACGAGCGCCCGGTCTTTTTCGTGCCGACTGCCAACGACGCGCTCCAGCCGGTGGATACCGTCCTCACCCTGGCCGGTGGGCGCCTTGGGGTGTTGGCCGATTTCCTCGAAATTGACCGCAAAAACCGGCTGGCTGCCACCCTCGAACTGGCGGAGCGCTGGCGGGATCTCGACCGCGAGCCTGCCCGAGTGGTGGAAAAGCTCCCCCTGCCAACCGGGGCCACCTGGGCGCATCTGGTGGTGACGCTGCTAACCAACGGCAAAATCAACCTCGCCCACATGACCGGCTCGCCGCAACGGACCTACACCCGTGCCGAACTCGGCTTCGAGTCGCAGGCCGGCGCGGAAACCGAGGCGTGGAGGGCGCTCAATTTCGCGGCCCAACACGGTTGCATCCCGATTACCCAAAAAGCGGGTAAACGGGATGACGATTCCCGCTACCGTATGAAAGCAATAGCCAGCGGTTTACAACGCGTTCTGACCTTGCCCAGCTATGGCTTCGAAAAGGCCACTTCGCCGTTTCACGAAACCCCGGGTTGCGTCCCGGTGCTCGGTTACTGGCCGCTTTTCAAGTTACGGCCCCAATCGGCCCGTTTTACCCCGCCGGTGGGTAATTACCCAGCCCCCGTCCTCGACCTCCCCGCCGATCCGGAAGAACCGCCGGATTTAGATTAACCCGCTCTATAAAAGCCGCTTGCAAACCGCAGGCGGCTTTTTTGTGCCCCAGTCGCGGGGCGGTTTGGGGGTAATTTGGGTAATTACCCCCGTGGTCTCGTAACCCAAAACATCCGCAAAACCTCCGCCGCCAGCGGAGCCGGATGGGAGGCTCCGGGTTATGCCTCCCGTTCGGCGCTCTGGTGATTCGTCAAAACCATGTCCGTTTCCGCCGTCAGTAAACCCGCCGCCCCCGTGACCATCACGCGCGGCCTGATCCCGAGCGCCACCCGCCTCGCCCTTTACGGGCCCGAGGGCGTCGGCAAGACCTCCCTCACCGCCGGTTTCCCCGCACCGGTGTTTCTCGATACCGAAGGTGGCTCCGCCCACCTCGACGTTGCCCGTTTCCCCCGGCCCCGCGCCTGGGCCGAGCTGCTCGCCGCCATCAACCACCTGCACGCCGCCGACCATGTGTTTCAAACCCTAGTCATCGACTCCATCGACTGGGCCGAAAAGCTCCTCATCGAGGAAGTCTGTCGCAAAGCCAACAAGGAGAGCCTGGAAGACTTCGGCTACGGCAAGGGTAACGTCTATCTGGCCGAGGAGTTCGCCCGCTTTTTGGCCCTGCTCGAAAAGCTCCGTGACCGCGGGATTCACGTGGTCCTCGTTGGGCACTCGATGATCCGCAAGTTCGAGGCCCCCGACGCGGTCGGCGCCTACGATCGCTTTGAGCTGAAACTGAGCAAGCAGGTCGCCGCCTTGGTGAAGGAGTGGGTCGATGCCCTCTTGTTTGTGAACTTCGTGACCAAGGTCACCGAAAAGGACGGCAAGCAGCGCGCCGTCGGTGGCCGCGAGCGGGTCATCCACACCACCCACACCGCCGCCTGGGATGCCAAAAACCGTTACGGCCTCGACGACAAAGTCCCTTGCGCCGCCACCTCGCTCGCGCCGCTTTTCGCCCGCACCGCCATCCCCGCCGCACCGGTGCCGGCACCAGCTGCCCCGTCAGCCCCAGCGTCGCCCAAGGTCCAATCCTCGCAGACTGCTGTCGCCCCCTCGCCAATCCTCCTCATCACCCGCGAGCAGGTCGATAAACTCACCCTCTACTGGACCACCCTCAAGAAAACGCCTGATGACCGCGCCAAAGCTTTCGCTTGGGTCGGCTGCGATAGCATCGACCTGCACTGGAACGAACTCACCGCCGAGCAGGCCGACAAACTCATCGGCAAGCTGCAGGACCAAATGAACAAGATGGCTGAGGGTTCCACCTCGACGGCCGCCAAAGCCGCCTCGCGCCAGAACGGAGGTGCCCGATGAGCACCTACATTTTCGACATCGAGACCGGCCCGCGTTCCCGCGCCGAACTCGCCGCGTGCGTGCCTCACTTCGAGGCTCCGGCCAACTGGAAGGATCCGGAAAAGATCCGCGCTTACGTCGCCGAAAAGGAGGCCGAGTGGTTCCAGTCCGGTGCGCTTTCCGCGCTCACCGGCCGGGTTCTCGCGATCGGCTACACCAACGAGGCGACCGGCGAAATCGGCTTCTTTGCCTCCAATAACGAGGCCGCCGACATCGCCGCCTTTTGGCAACTGATCGCCCCCACCGGCTACCTGCAGGCCGAGCTGATCGGGTTTAACAGCAACCGCTTTGACCTGCCGTTTCTGATCCGCCGGTCCTGGCACCTCCGGGTGCCGGTGCCGACCGAACTGATTTCCGGCCGGTTTCTGCCCTCCCAGTGCCGCGACCTGCTCGACTGCTGGCGCTGCGGCAACCGCGAGGACTCCGTCTCGCTCGACCGCCTCGCCCAGTTCCTCGGCGTCGGCCGCAAGACCGGCCACGGCGCCGACTTCGCCGCCCAGTGGGCGACCGATCCGGCCGGGGCCCTCGACTACCTCGCCAACGACCTCCGCCTCACCCGCCGCTGCGCCGTCGCGCTCGGCCTCCTCGCTCAACCCACCGCCTCCCAACCCTCCCGCTAATTCCCATGAAATACACTTCTTCCGCCGACGCCCCCAAAGCCTACCACCTCCCCGCCGGTGACTATACGGTCACCATCCTCGAGGCCTCCGAAACCGTCTCGCGCTCGACCGGCGCGGACATGATTAAACTCACCCTCGAAGCCGAGGCCGCCGATGGGGCCTCGTCCACGCTGTTCGACTACCTCGTCGCCTCGGCCTCTTCCGCCTGGAAGATCGACACCTTCCGCATCGCCCTCGGGCACACCATCGCCCCGGGCGAACCGGTCGAGCTCGACGCCGCCGACCTGCCTGGTCGCACCCTGCGCGCCCGCCTTAAGGTCGAGGACTACAACGGCCGTTCGAATAACAAGATCGATGCCTGGCTCGCGCCGCTCATCCGCACCGTTCCGTCCCCACCCGCCAACGCCGCCAAAAAGGAAGGAGCCGCCAATGAGCCGTTTTGATCTCCGCCCCTACCAGACGGCCTGCGTCGATGCCGTGCTCAGCAAGTTTCGCCAGCACGGTAAACTGTTGGCCGTCCTCCCCACTGCTGCCGGTAAAACGGTGATCTTTTCCCACACAGCGGAAAAGTTCGCACCCGGCCGCACCCTGATCCTCGCCCACCGCGAGGAGTTACTCAGCCAGGCGGCCGACAAACTCACCCGCGCCACCGGCATTGTCGCCGAAACCGAATGCGGCACCCGTCACGCCAGCCTTGAAGCCCAGGTGGTGGTCGCCTCGGTGCAAACCCTGATGGGCGAAAAACGCCTCAGCCGTTGGCCACGCGACCATTTTAATTTGGTCGTGGTGGACGAGGCGCACCATGTTTTGGCCGAAAGCTACCAACGGGTGCTCCGGCGTTTCGATGGTCACGCCAAGGTGCTGGGCGTGACCGCCACGCCCGACCGTGGTGACAAGAAAAACCTCGGCACCTATTTCGAGGACATCGCCTTCGAGGTCGGTCTGCACGAACTCATAGAGGACGGGTATCTCTCGCGCATTTCGGTGCGCACCCTGCCGGTGGAGATCAACCTGACCGACGTGCGCACCGTGGCCGGTGACTACAACGACGCCGATCTCGGTGACGTCATCGAGCCGGCCCTGAGGGAAATCGTCACCGCGATGCGGGTGTCAATCGGCGACCGTAAAACCCTCGTCTTCCTGCCGCTGATCCGCACGTCAAAAAAGTTAGTCGAACTCTGCCAAGAGGCCGGCTTCACCGCCGCCCACATCGACGGTCAGAGCGAGGACCGGGCCGACCTGCTGGCCCGCTTCGCCGCCGGTGATTTCCAGATCCTGAGCAACTCCATGCTCCTCACCGAGGGTTTCGACGAGCCCTCGGTCGAGTGTGTGGTCTGCCTCCGCCCGACCAAGGTCCGCGCTCTGTATGCGCAGATCATCGGTCGCGGCACCCGCCTGCACCCCGGCAAAGATAACCTGCTCCTCCTGGACTTCCTTTGGATGACCGGCCGCCACTCCATCGTGCGGCCGGCGCATCTGGTGGCCTCCACGCCAGAGATCGCCGATGCGATGATCGCCCAGGCAGAGGAAGCCGGCGACGAGGAGCACGACCTGTTGGAGGACGTGATCGACGCCAAGGCCCAGCGCGAAGCCGCGCTGGCCACCGAGCTGGCCGCGAATGCCAAGCGGGCATCGCGCCAGCTCGATCCGGTCGAATTCGCGCTCTCCCTGCACGAAATCGACCTCGCCGAATACGCACCGACCATGGCCTGGCATCACCAGCCGCCCACGTTCAAGCAGCTCAGCTTGCTCGAGCGCAACGGCCTCGATCCCTCCGCCATCCGGGACAAAGGTCACGCCGCCGCGATCATCGACCGCATCCTCGCCCGGCGTAACCTCGGCTTGGCTACGCCCAAACAGGTGGCCTGCCTGCGTCGCAACGGTCATGCCCGCCCCGACCTCGTCACCTTTGCCGACGCCGGTATTTGGATGACGGAGCGGTTTAAAAACACCAACCGGAGGGCCGCCTAATGTCCCTGCGCTACACCTCGCCCTCCGCCAGCGCCGGGCCGCTCGACCTGATCGAGCGCGCCCGGCGTTATCTCGCCAAAATGCCGCCCGCCGTTTCAGGGCAGCATGGGCACGACCAGACCTTCGCCGTTGCTTGCACCTTGGTGCAGGGCTTCGGCCTGGCGGTGGCCGATGCCGCCCCGCTTTTTGCCGAGTACAACGCCCGTTGCTCGCCCCCGTGGTCCGAGCCTGATCTCGCCCACAAACTGACCGACGCCGACCGCGCCGCGCCCCCCGCCGAAGGCCGCGGCCACTTGGCCCGCTCCACCTCCGGCCCCTCGTCTCCTCGTCCGACCATGTCCCCCTCTCAAATCTCAAATTTCAAATCGGAAATCCCCGAAAGCGAAGCTTTCGAGGTCTTCCTGCGTGCCTGCTTCGAGCCGGCCGATGTGTTGTCCATCGCCCCCGGCACGCTCCACCCTGAAGCCGAGCGCGCCATTCCTGAAAACGGTGGCGTCAACATCCTCACCCGCGACGCGTGGATCGAACGCGCATCCTCGCGCGGAGGCATCGCCCACGTGTTCAGTGGGCATCACGGCCTGTTCATCCGCATCAATCCGGTGCGCCACGGCGCAGAGGGCACCGACGAAGACGTCACCGCCCTGCGTCACGTCCTCGTGGAAAGCGACGTCATCCCGAAACCCGAGCAGGAGCGCCTGCTGCGCGCCTCCGGTTTGCCCATCGCCGCGCTGATCGACTCAGCCGGCAACTCGGTGCACGCCTGGGTGCGGATCGACGCCAAGAACCGCGAAGAATACCACGCCCGCCGCGAAAAGGTCTGGGCCTCATTGCCCGGCTTCCAGATCGACAAGGCAAATAAAAATCCGTCGCGCTTTTCCCGTTGTCCCGGCGGCCTGCGCAACGACAGCGTGCAGCGCCTGCTCGCGGTCAACGTGGGCGCGATCTCATTCGCCGACTGGGAGGCCCAGTACGAAGACGCCCGCGACATCGACGGCCTCGCCAGCTTTTGCGCCGAAAACGAGGAGGATCCGCCTCAGATCATTGAGGGAATTCTCTTCCGTGGGGCCAAGATGATCATCGCCGGTCCCTCCAAGAGCCGGAAGACCTGGAATCTGACCGACCTCGCTCTTTCGGTGGCTTTTGGCCAACCGTGGTGTGGGTTCCAGACCCGTGCCTCGGCGGTCATCTACGTTAATTTGGAGATCGCCCGGTTCAGCTACCGCAAGCGACTGCGCATCGTCTGCACTGCCCGAGGTTACGACCCATCGGCCAACGCCCGCTTTCACGTCTGGAACCGACGCGGCAAGGACAACGAAATCACCGGGCTGGCGGAACGTATCCGCAAGCAGGCGGCCCGCATCGGCGCCGAACTCATCATTATCGACCCGATCTACAAGACCTACGGTGACCGTGAAGAAAACTCGAACACCGAGATGGCCCAGGTCCTCAACGAGCTCGAAAAGCTGGCCCACGACACCAGCGCCGCCGTCCTCATCGCCGCGCATTTCCCCAAGGGCAACCTCACCGGCCGCGACGCCATCGACCGGGTGGCCGGTGCCTCGGTGTTCGGCCGCGATCCCGACGCGCTCCTCATCATGACGCCCCACGACCAGCCAGATGCGTTCACTGTGACGCCGATCCTGCGCGACTTACCACCCCAGCCGGAGTTCGTGATCCAGTGGGCGGCCCAGCATTTCCAACGCATCGCCGCTGATCCGAAGGCGATCCAAGGCCGTGACCATAAGCCGTCATCAGGCACACGGGCCCCGGTCCTGCTCACTGGGAGTTACCGTGCCTTGTTTTCGGATATGCCGCCGATGCCAAACGGCAAAGACCCCGAGTCCAGCGAGGTGATCGCCTACATCGCCAAAAAGCTGGGCGATTCGGGTAAAGACCCGGCCCGGGCAACCTCGGTTTTCCACAACATCCGCCAACCGGAGCGCGGCATCCTCGAATTCTGCCACGCCTCCAAGACCTGGAAAGGAGTCCATTATGCACCCGTCGCTTAACCTATTTTTTTACCTGAAAACCACCTGCTGCACCACCACGGGCACCACTGGTTTTTGGTCCGGCACCACCCCGCACCTAAGCCCCACTTTTTCACAAGTGGTGCTACGGCCTGGGGCTGCACCCGGGGCTATTCTTCTAAAGAAGAAGAGAGCGAGCTACGCTAACGCTCGCCTCTCTTCTTTCGACGGGACGGACAAACCGCGCGCCGGGCTCCGACTACTCGCTACTCACTACCCGCTACTCGCTACTTCCCCAGGAGGTGCCCGATGAACTCACGTGAAAAAGGCAAACGCGGTGAACGCCGCTGGCGTGACGTGCTACGCGAAGCCGGCTTCATCAAAGCCCATCGCGGCGTGCAGTACTCGGGCGGCACCGACTCGCCCGACGTGGCCTGCCCCGAGCTGCCAGGCATCCACTTCGAGGTGAAGGCCGTTGAGGCGCTCAACATCTGGCGAGCGATGGACCAGTCCATTCGCGATGCCGGTGCGCGCAAGACGCCGGTGGTAGCCCACACCCGTAACCGCTCCGGCTGGCTCGTGACGATGCGCGCCGACGACTGGCTCACCCTCATCCGCCAAAGCGACCACGTCGCCGCAAGCGAGTCGCCCGATGCCGATTCCTTGCCCTTTGCAGCTACTCCAACCCCCAAGCCCTCGCCATGACCTGCGCCGACCGCCAAGCAGTCCGCGATGCCCAATACTCGGAGGCCTATCGCACGTGGGTGGCCAGCCTGCCCCCCGCCGAACGAGCTCAACTCGCGGCGGGGGGCTTGGCTCAACCCGACGCCACACGCCGCACCAACACGCGTCAGCCCGAAGACACCCGGCTCGAACGCCATGCAGCACCCGAACCCACACCCGATGCAGTCGCCGAAGACGCCGACGACACCAACTCAGCCGAGACGACTGCCGACCAGGTCGCGGCCTCAGCGTCGGCCATCCTCGCCTCGTTCTGCGCCCGCATCCGGTCACACCCGAACCCCATGCTCGCCTTCGATGCCGCCTGTTTCGCGTCCGGTCTGATGGACATCGAAGGCCTGAGCGAAGCCGCCCTCGCCGAACGCCACGGGGTGACGCGGGCAGGGTTTTCCAAACTGGTCGTCCAGTGGTCCGAAACCTTCGGACTGCCACCCTCGCGGGGGATGCGTTCCAAGCGCGCCCGCCGCATTTACCGCCTCGCCCAATTGACATCGCACACCTCGAAACATGACCGCGCCCAAAACTAAGCCCGTCTCCCTCGAAATCCTCCCGCCCGTCCTACCCGCTACTTCCCTCATCGACCTCGCGCTGGCGATCAATGCCGCGTTCACCACGGCCCAATCCCTTGCCGGTTCGGCTCGAGAAAAGGCCCAGCACGCCATCGTTGCGGCCATCGACTGCGGTCGATTGCTCGAACGCCAAAAAGGCAGTCTGCCCCATGGGGCCTGGACGGATTGGCTTGCCGTGAATTGCCCCGAAATCTCGGCACGAACGGCCCAACGCTACATTCGATTATCAAAAACGACACATGTGTCGTTTTTCAATGATGCCCAGTCGTTGCGCCAAGCTTACCTCACCACGGGGGTATTGCCGGAACCGGCTCCCCGCGAAGCCGTCCAGCCCGACGCGAATACGCCGGTGATCAAATTCACGAAGGGACTGGATCAATTCCGCCGCTGGTACCACCGCCGCACCGACGACACCCCGTTGGCAAAGTGGACGCCCGAAGCCCGCCGTCTGCTTCGGCAAGAGCTCACCTGGTTCAAAAAACTCCACGACGACCTCGCCGCCTAGAATGCAGATGGGCCCACATCGCAAACGCTTGGGGGTGATGCTTGCCATCCGCGATGCCGCAATGCAGCATTACGGCATGACTCTCACCCTTCCCATTAGCAAACGCGGCGGCCTCACCCTTCCTCCCGCTCTTCGCCGTAAGCTGGGGCTTGATGGCATCGATAGCCCGTTGGTGATCGTGGAGGAGCGGGATGGGGGGCTTTTTCTGCAAGCCGCCGCCGCCGTGCCGGTGCGCAACATCCCGCGCGAGAAATTAGCCCGATGGATCTCCCGTGATGAAACCGAAATGGCCGCCTTCACCCGCCTCGGGAAAGCCAAGTCGAAGAAGTGAAGCTATTCATTGATACCAGCGTCCTGCTGGCGGCCGCAGGTTCGGCCAAGGGTGCCTCGCGCTACCTGTTTACCCACGCCGAAACCAATGGGTGGGAGTTGCTCTCGTCGCTTTATTGCGTCGAGGAGACCGATCGCAACGCCCGTAAGCTTGGGCCCAAAGCCTTGCCTTACTGGCGATCATCCCTCCTCCCTCGACTCACCCTTGTCCCCATCGAGCTCGCCTACGACAAGGTGTTGGTTTTCCCAAAGGCTAAGGATCGGCCCGTACTGCTTTCCGCATTGGGCGCCGAGGCCGACGTTTTACTCACACTCGACGAAGCTGATTTCCAGAAGGTGATTGGGTCGCAGGTTTACAGTCTCCAGGTCCGCAGTCCCGGCCAATTCCTGATCGAACAGCGCGAAGCCGGCCGTCTCTGATCACCCTCAGCAGGTAGGAGTTCGCTTGCGAGCGATGCGGGCGGGGGCCTCAATGGTTTTCGGCTGCCCCCCGTGGTGCGTGTGCCTCAACGCCTGCGCTCGCTCCGCTCCCTTGGCGAACCCGCTAACGCGCTCCGGCGTAAGCCGCACGATAATCCGCCCGCAGACGCTGGCGGTCGTTCGCCCTCCATTCCGCTACGTACGTGCGTTCCGCCTGCGGGTCCCAGGGGCCGCCCGGCCGGGTGGCCGCAACGTCCTTCGCCCCTCACGCCACGGATCCTGCCGAGCCAGGAACCGCGTCGTCGAAACGGGGCTACGGCCGAGACGGCCACAAACGCCCGGCCCGGCGGCCCCTGTGCCCCTCCGTCTCCACTCCCGCACTCCGCTCCATTCCGGGCGCCCGACCTCCAGCGCCTGCTCGTCTGTCCGGCTGCTAATCCCGTTAACGATCCAATGTCAGCGGTGCGAGACAGCGGCCCTCGATTCCGCTCCTGCCGAGCCAGGTGCTCACCGAGTGCCGCCGACTCGCCCGGCCTCAACGATTTGGGCCCATCGCTCGCCGACTCGCTACGGCCCACCTCATGCGCCGGAAGGCTTTGATGCGCGGGGCGACAACGCCCCACGGCCAACCACTGAGTGCGGCTCGTTCGCAAGCTCACTCACGGCCCACAATGGAACGCGCGCGAAAAACGCGGGCGACCTCCGTGAGCCCCGGCACCCGCAGTGCCAGGCCCGGCGAGGGCGACGGCGGCAGGCACGCGACGGCGTTCCCCGAGTCACGTCCGACGTCGTGTCCAGCCGTCCACGTCCCACGTCCGGGCTGAT
>JBILBW010000052.1:0-18575 GCA_044353465.1 Rariglobus sp.
GGAGAAGTTCAACGGGGTGGCCCTGTTCGGCTCGGCCACCAGCACGGTGAACGCAACCGAAGACGCCAGCACCGCCACGCAGATCACGATCTCTGGGCGTGACTTGGGCAACACCAGCAGCGGCGGGGTGGGCGACATCACTGCGGCCACCTCGCTCAGTGCGATCACCTCGATCGACACGATCAAAACGGCGATCGAAAACGTGGCAACGATGCGCGCCGCCAACGGCGCCGAGCAAAGCCGGCTTGGGTTTGCCTCCGAACTGTTGACCGTCAACAAGGCCAACCTGGAGGCGGCGACGAGCCGGATCACCGACGTGGACGTGGCCGAGGAATCCACCCAGTTGGCGCGCTGGAACACGATGGTGGCGGCGGGCACCTCGATGCTCTCCCAGGCCAACCAGAGTGCGCAGACCGCGCTGCGGTTGCTGCAGTAACCCAATAGGACTCGATCCTGGTTGGGTTCAAAGCGAGACCCTCCCGCA
The DNA here is from genome assembly GCA_044353465.1 of Rariglobus sp. Lineage (GTDB taxonomy): Bacteria > Verrucomicrobiota > Verrucomicrobiia > Opitutales > Opitutaceae > Rariglobus. The sequence goes on from JBILBW010000052.1 coordinate 485, forward strand.
CCCGCGGGCGGGTTTCCTTGCTGGGTGAACCCGCAGCCCAAGGAACCCGCGGCAGGCCGGCTGAGCCTGCGGTCATGTGCCCATTATCTGCCGGCCGGTTGCAACGAAAGGACGATCGGGGTTACTATAAGGCGCGTTTCCCCGCTGTCGCGTCATGTTTGTTTTCGTCCGCCTTCCATGCCACCAACCCAAGTAGAAATTTTATTGGTCGAAGATAGCCCTCAGGATGCCGAATTGACCATTCGGGCGCTCAAAAAAAGGAATTTGGCTAACCACCTTGTTCATGTTTCGGACGGCCAGGAGGCCCTCGATTTTCTTTTTTGCACCGGGCCGTACGTCAAACGGCCGGCGGGGCAACTGCCCAAGGTGGTGATGCTCGATTTAAAACTGCCCAAAGTGAGTGGGGTTGAGGTGCTGCGCCGTATGCGTGCGGACGAGCGTACCCGGTTGCTACCCGTGGTCATCATGACTTCATCGCGGGAGGACAGCGACGTCATCGAAAGCTACAAGCTCGGAGCCAACAGTTACGTGGTGAAGCCAGTCGGTTTCGAGAACTTCGCCGAGGCGGTCGCGAGTATGGGCTTTTACTGGCTACTTTTGAACCAGCCGCCCGCAATCAAGCCATGAGTGACACCGCCTCAGTCAGCCTGCGCATCCTTTCTCTGGAGGATTCGGACACCGACGAGGAGTTGATTTTGCGCGAACTCAAACGGGGTGGGATCGATTTCGTGTCCCGGAGGGTGGAAACCCGCGAGGATTTCCTCCGGGAAACCGAGGAGTTCAAGCCCGAGCTCATTCTGGCGGATTATAAGTTGCCGCTCTTTAACGGGGCGGAGGCCTTGGCCTTGGCCAAGGAGCGCTGCCCGGACGTGCCGGTCATCATGATTTCGGGCGCGGTTGGCGAGGAGACGGCGGTGGAATTACTCAAGAACGGGGCGACCGATTTTGTGCTCAAGGACCGCCTGACTCGTTTGGTCCCAGCCGTGCGCCGCGCCCTGCGCGAGGTGGCGGAACGCCTGGCGCTGCGGAATGCGGAGGAAAAGCTGCGTGCGCTCAACGAAGCCTTGGAGCAACGGGTGACTGATCGCACTCGCGAGTTACGCCAGAAAAACCTGCGCATGGAGGAGGATTTGAGCATGGCGAAGGAGCTCCAACTGGCGCTGTTGCCCCATCGTTTTCCCACCCTGCCGCGGGGGGTCCAGCAGGCGGCCAGTGCGGTCAAGTTCTCCAGCATTTTTCACCCGGCCAGTTCGGTGAGCGGGGATTTTTTTAACGTGGTGCGGGTTTCCGAAACCGCCGTGGGCGTGTTTATTTGCGACGTGATGGGCCATGGCGTTCGCGCCGCCTTGGTCACCGCGATGATGCGGGCGCTTGAGGAGCAACTCGGGGAGCTGGCGTCCGATCCCGGCGCCCTGCTCACCGCCATTAATCACAGTCTTTGCGGGATTTTGCGCCAGTCTGGCATCACCCTGTTTACCACGGCCTGTTACATTGTGGCCGACATCGGCAAATCCCGCATCAGTGTGGCCAACGCCGCTCACCCGAGTCCTTTGCTGATGCGTCATCATCCGCGCGAAATCGTCCAGCTGACCCCCGAATCGACCGCGGGCTCCGCCCTGGGGCTATTTGAGGATGAGGTCTTCCGCACCTACAGTTTCCCGGTGGCGGCCGCCGATCTGGTTTTATTGTTCACCGACGGGCTTTTCGAGGTGGAGAACGCCTTGGCCGAATGCTTTGGGGAATACCGGCTGAGGAATGCCTTCGAGCAGCGGGCGGGCCTCCCCCCGGCGCAACTGGTGCACGAGGTGCTCGCGGAGATCGAGCAATTCGCCGCCGGCCACGTGTTCCTCGACGATGTTTGTCTGGTCAGCATGGAAATTGCCCGACTGCAAACCCCGGTGGCCCTGCCGGCCGAAGGGGCGGTAGGGGCAGCCCCGGCACGTCTCCTCGGGTTGGCTGCGGGTTGAATCTGCTGGCTCGAAGGCACTGTTCACAGGGGAGCCTTTAACCAGACAGAGGCGGGCGTCCACCCCGCCATTGCCAGCGCCCGTCGGGACGGTGAACGGGTTACGTCCGCCGCCGGTGCCGGCTGTTCGCGTCGCCGCGCCTGCGAATGGGCTTCAGGGTCCCGCCGGTCCCGCTGTCGGTGAGCTGGGCAGGGAGAAATAAAAACAGGCTCCTTGGTCGACCGTTGCCTCCGCCCAGATGCGCCCCCCGTGCCGCTCGAGGATGCGGTGGACCAGGGCCAGGCCCACCCCGGTACCCTCGAAGTCGGGCTGGTTGTGCAGCCGTTGGAACACACCGAAGAGCTTGTCTGCGTGGCGCATGTCGAAGCCTGCGCCATTGTCTTTGACGTGGTAAACCCAACCGCCGGCCGCATCCTGTTGGGCGCCGACCTCAATGCAGGCGGCGGCGCGCTTCCGGGTGAATTTCAGGGCGTTACTGAGCAGGTTCACCCACACTTGGCGGATCATGGCCGGGGTGCCGACGGCCGGGGGAAGGGGCTTTAAGTCGAACTGCACGTTGCGGCCCGGTTCGAGGCTCAGCACCTCTTTATAAACCTCCTGGGCCATGCTCTGCATGTCGATGGGGGTGGCTTCGGTCTGCTGGCGGCTGATCCGCGAAAACGTCAACAAGTCGTCGATGAGTCGGCTCATCCGTTGGGCTTCGTCGCGAATGACATTCAACTGGCGGCGACCGGTTTCGTCGAGCTGGGGGGCAAAGTCCTCGATCGCCATGCGCGCATAGCCGTCAATGGCACGCAACGGGGCCCGCAGGTCGTGCGAGACGGAATAACTAAACGCTTCCAGCTCCTTATTAACCGCTTCCAGTTTGGTGGCGGCGGTTTTGAGTTCGGCGGTGCGCTCGGCCACGCGTTGCTCCAGCTCGGAGTTGAGGTCGTGGATCTTGGCCTCGGCCCGCATGCGCGAGGTGATGTCCCAATTGGAACCGAGCATACGCGTGGGGACGCCCTGTTCGTTGAAAAACACTTTGGCCACAGCCTTGATGTGGCGAATTTCCCCGTTGGGCCAAATGATGCGGAAGATCGTGTCGAAGGGCTTTCTCCCCGCGATGGCATCGCTGATTTCTTGGTCGCCACGTTTCAAGTCATCCGGGTGCAGCGACTTCCTCCACGCCTCCTCGGTGCCGACAAAGTCTTCGCGCCGGATGTGGTAGAGGGCGAACATTGAGTCATCCCAGATCATATTGTGGTTAAGTAAGTTCCAGTCCCAAATCCCGATGCCATTGTGCATCGTGGCGAGGGCCAGGCGCTCTTCTTTTTCTCGGAGCTTATCTTCCGCTTCTTTGCGGGTGGTGATATCAAGATGGACCCGCATGTAGCCAGTCAGGCGGCCCTCGCCGTCGCGCATGGGGACGAGGTCCAAGTCGACCCAATGGTCGCGGCCGTCTTTGCTGCGGATGAGTACCTCGCCGCGGAAACCATGCGATTGGTCGATGGCATCGTGCAGAGCCGTGCGGGTGGAGACTTCGGCCAGTGGCGACACGAGGAGTGGGTCGGGCTCGTGGCCCAAGGCACCGGCCTCGTCATAGCCCGTCAGGCGGGTAAAGCCCTGGTTGATCCAACTGATGCGGTTGCCGCCATCGGTCAGGATGACCGCGTTGGTGGTGTGGGTGGCGACCATCGCGAGGAGTTCGGCTTTACGTTTGGCGGCGGCGAGGTCGGTGGTCATGGTCAGGGCGAGCGCCTGGGCATGGTGAAGGGTGCGGCGGATACTGAGTAATAAAGCGCTGATCAGCAAGGTTATAAACGGTCCCGCAATGGCCACGCTGTAAAGGCCGAAACGGGAGGCGGCCGGGAAGTTTCCCCCGGCTCCATAGGTGACCGTCCAGGTCATCCCGCCGATGGAAAGCGTGGAGGTGTGGGATAGGCTTGGCTGGCTGGAACCGGGTTTGGAGGGGCGCGCGGGCGGGGGCACCCCATCATAGATCAGCTGGGCGGGCTTTTGGCTTTGGCCATCAAACACTTGGAAGGATATCTCGTTGCCGACCTCACGGACGATTTGCTTAAAAATACGCTCGGCGAGGATGGGCATGTAGACCCAGCCGAGCAGGGTGTCACGGCGTGCCTGCGGGGAGGGGCTCGGCGGGTCGTTTTTGTAGATCGGATAAAAAATGTAGAACCCCGGGCCTTCGTTTGGGGCCTGCATCAGGGGGAGAGGGTGGGTCAGGGCAGTCTTGCCGGTCAGCATGGCGCGAGTGGCGGCTTCCCGGTTTTGGGGGTCTTGTCCCATATCGAAGCCAAGCTGGGTTTGGTTGGCGGCGACGGGCTCGATAAATTCAACTATAAAGAGGTCGGTCGCGGTGCCGCTGGTCTTGAGTTGAAAATCCGGCGCCAGGTCGGCTCGGGTTGCGTTGAGGAAAGCCGCCAGGTCGGCGCGGTCCACTCGGCGGATAAAGCCCAAGCCGAGGGAGCCGGGGAAATCCCTCGCGAGGTCGCGGGACCGCACCATGGCGGCAAAGTTCGCCCGGTGCATGTTCGGGATGGCCGGCCAGAGTGATCGGGCGCCATGCAGCCCATACTCATAGCGTTGCACGTGGTTGTAGATCTGGTCGACGAGGCGTTCGTGGAGGCGCCGAAGGTACACCTCGTCGGCGGCCCTGGCGTTAAGCGTGGCCTGACGGCTCAGCCAAACGCTCAACAAGAGCCCCAACCCCAAGATAACCGGTGCGGCGCTGTGTAAGAGGTGGGTGCGTAAGGTCGACATGGGGGTTAGGGCTCGTTCGCGCGGGCCCGACGGAGGCTACCACCTGCCGGGCCCGATCCCGCGGGTTGGGGCTGGGGTACCTCCCGCCATGGGGCAGGGGAACGGGAACTGGGGCGCCGCGGGGTGAACGGTTCACGGAACATGGCTTTGGGGGCGAGGGGGTGCGCACGGTCAACGAAAGCGGGTGCGGTGGACCCGGAAAAACCGGTCTGAGCCTAACCGCGATGGGGCTGGGCCGCAACCCAAGGGGGGCGTTTAAACCGGGCCACGATTTCCACCCCGGCCGCACCCTGTCTGCACGCCGCCCGGTCCGGTTGCCGCACGCCGGCCGCGCCCGCAGCCCAAGGGCTGCGTTTTTCCGCGGGTAGGGCCGGGATGGGGGGCGCGTTTGATCTGAGCGCCTGTTAGGCCGGGAGCTCGGCGACCGTGACCCCCGCCTCGGTGCCGCTTGGGAGCGGTCCCGCGTTCGCCCCATCAGGATTAAGCATCGACAAGCCGGGCACCGCGCAAAACCTTGCCCGCACTGTATGGAATCGCTGCAACACCTCTTTGATCAAAACAAGGCCTGGGCCGACGAAATCCGCTCCATCGACCCGGAGTTTTTCCTCAAACTCGCCCGCCAGCAAAATCCCGAATACCTCTGGATCGGTTGCTCCGACAGCCGGGTCCCGGCCAACGAGATCGTGGGCCTCTTGCCGGGCGAATTGTTTGTCCACCGTAACATTGCCAACGTGGTCGTGCACACGGATTTAAACTGTCTTTCCGTGATCCAATTCGCGGTCGATGTGCTCAAGGTGAAGCACATCATGGTGGTGGGTCACTACGGTTGCAGCGGGGTGCGGGCGGCGCTGCGCTGCGAAAAGGTCGGTCTGGCCGACAACTGGCTGCGTCACGTCCAAGACGTGAGGGAAAAACATGATCACTGCCTGTGCCGCCTGGCCGACGACACCGCCCGCAGCGCGCGCCTGTGCGAGTTCAACGTGATCGAGCAGGTCGATAACGTGTGTAAAACCTCGATAATCCGGGACGCCTGGGAGCGCGGCCAAGTGGTGACGGTGCATGGCTTGATCTACGGCCTGAAGGACGGTCACTTGCGTAATTTGAACTGCTCGGCGGCGAGCGTCGCCGAGGCCTCGGTCAGTTACAAATCCGCCGTCGCCGCCCTCCACGCCGACGTTTGAGCGGGCGGGTGCTGGTGGGCGTGGCGAGTGGGGCTCCGCCAAAGCGCCCGGGTGCCGAGCTGGAGGCCGGAGCTCCGTCCGGGGCGCCACCGGACGTCTGATCCCATTTCGCTTTCACAAGCAGAATAACCAGGAGGCGAACCAAGAGAAAAAGCTAAGGCTGCGGAAGCGATTGGAGTCGGCGGAGAGTTCCTCCAGCTGGAATTTTACCCGAACTTCAACATCGGCAAGGGAGGCAAAGAGCGGGTTGGCAAAGCCCTTTTGCCGAGTTTTGTCCCAGATGTGTTCGCGCGAATTGCATTCGGGGCAATAGGGAGGCAGGTGCTAGAGACGAAGTCGCTCAGGCGCGGGCAAAGACCGCGCCTTGTGCCAGCCCGGGCCATCAAGTACGAGCAAGCGCGGCTCATCGGTCCAGGCATCGAGCAGGTCTAGCAGGAACACCGTGCGCCGGCGTCCACCTCGACCGGGCCGACCGATCACGCAGGCCTCGCCCTCGCGTAAAAACCGGGAATGGAGCACACGCACCGAGTGCACGCTCAAACCGGTCAACTCGGCAATCTGGGTTGGGGGTAACTCGATTGAAGCTCGCATCAAAACGGCTTGGATGCGCCGTTGCTCTGCAATGTCCTTGGCTCGGCGAAGCAAGACCCTCATCCGCCCGGCGGTATCCGCCGGAAAATCTTTAGTTGGGCGCTTAGCCTTCTAGGGCTTCCCCAGAAGGCAGGGTTATTATGTTTTTGAAAGCGAAATGATATGAGTCATAACGTCTCACAAATCACCGCGTTGCGGGCGCAGGACGATCTCCTCGACGACGGTGCGGCGGCCGAGCTTGTACACGTCGAAAAACGCCTGGGCCACGTCCTCGGCCGGCATGATGCGCGCCTCGGCCACCCCGCTCGAAGACCAGGAGGGCGACCAGGTTGCCCCCGGGTGCACGCAGCACACCCGCACCCCGTGGTCGCGGGTTTCGGCGCGCAGCACTGCGGCCAGCCCGGTCACACCAAACTTGGCTGCGCAATAGGCCGCGCTGTTTGGGTAAGCGCCAAGGCCGGCGATCGAGCTCATGAAAAAGACGTCGCCGTGGTTTTGGGCGATCATCGCCGGCACGAAGGCCTGCGTGACCAAAAAAGCGCTGCGTAGGTTGGCCGCAACGATCCGGTCGAAGTCCGCCACCGTCGTGTCGACGAACGGCGCGGCGACGAAGACCCCGGCGTTGTTGATCAACACGTCGACGATGCCGAGCCGTTGCCCGACCGCCGTCGCTAGGGCAGCGACGGCGGCTGCGTCGGTCACGTCGCACGGGAACGTGGCCACGGTGGCCCCGGCGGCGGTGCAGGTGCGGGCGGTGGCGGCGAGGTTTTCCGCGTTGCGGGCCACCAGGGCGAGGCGCACCTCCGGCAGGTTGTCGGCGAAGACCTGGGCGATGGCCGCGCCGATGCCCTGGGATGCCCCGGTGATGAGGACGACGGGCGCTGGGGAAGCGGCGGCTGAGGCGGGCGTGAGCGGGGACGGCATGGGGAGGGGGGGCGCCTCAGCAGGCGAGGGAGCGGAAGTCGGAAAAATCGGCGGTAAAGCCACCGGGCACGCCTTTGCAGATGACGCTGACGGCGTCGTGGGAATGGAGGGATTCCTGGTGGGAGCAGGCGACTTGGAAATCGACGATGCGTTCGTCCTTGGCCAGCTCGGCATAGAGCAGGCGGGCGGCGTCCTCAACGAACTTGAGGTGGGCGCCGTTGAGTTCGGCGAAGGCCTGTTCGTCTTCGCGTTTCACCATGACTTGGGTCTCGGTGCTCAGGGCGCGCAGGCAGAGCGCTTGCAGGTCCTCGATCCATATTTTTTTGCCGGGGGCTTCCTCGATGGTGAGGCGGGCCTTGCTGCGCTGCGAATGAGGCACGGTGTAGACCCCGCGCAGGTCGCGGGCGTGTTCGGCGAGTTCGGCTGAGCAGGGGCAGGCCGACGAATAAACGAAATCAAAATGGATGAACCGGCGGTAGCGGCCCTCGGGCGTCATCACGCCCTCGAAGGCCACCTCGTAGAACTGATAACCCTCGAGCCCGCTGCGCAGGCTCTTTTGCAGCAGCGGATAGGAAAAGCGGATTTTGAGGCGGGCGGACTTGCTCTCGACTTTGCGCAGGTAGGCTTTGAGCACTTTGCCCATCCATTCCCCGGTGGTGATGCCGTCCTTGTGGTCGTAAAACGAGCGCATGATCCGGCTCATGTTGATGCCCTTGAGTTCGGCCTGGAGCGAGACCGTGCCGGTGACGCTGGTTTCGAGGGTGAGGGTGCGGCCGTCCTTGGTGCGGTAGCGCAGGGGGAGTTTGAAGTTGGCAATGCCGACCTGCTGGATGGGGACGTGGCCGCCGGGGATGGCTTCGGCGGTTTCCATCATATCGGGCAACGAGGCGCGGTAGGCCGGGGTGACCTGGAATTGGGCATCGTAGCCGCGCGGCATGCGGGCGGGGGCGCCGCTTGCGTTGCGGTGAAGGTACATGGATTTCTTGGAGGACATGTCGTTTTTGGTGGGTTGGAGGAGCGCCGGACGGGGACCGATAACCGTGAGCCCGTCAGGGACGAGCTTGGCCGGCGCAGCAAGACGGGTGGTGGAGGCGGAGAAAAGGGAGTCGGGTCCGGGGCGCGGGGTGCCCGGAACCGAAGACGCGACAGCGGCAGGGAGTTAGCCGGCGTCGGGGCCGTAAAACTCGGCGAAGTTGCGCGGGGTTTCGTAGAGTTTGACGCAGTGCAGCTGGCCGCTGGGCAGGTGGGGGCAGAGCTGGTGCCAGAAGGCGATCACCAGGTTTTCGGTCGAGGGGATCACCCCGCGCAGAAACTCGACCTCCTCGTTGAGGTTGCGGTGGTCGCAGTGGGCCAGGATGTGGGTTTGGATGAGGGCGTTGAGATCTCCCAGGTCGATCACGTAACCGGTGGCCGGGTCGGGCTGACCGCGCACGGAGACCTCGAGCACGTAGTTATGTCCGTGCCAACGCGGGTTGTTACACGGGCCAAACTGCGCGGTGTTCCATTGGGCGCTTTTGGCGGGATTGTGGAGACGATGAGCCGCGTTGAAATGCGCTTGTCGGGTGACAATCACAGTGCCGCGCGGCGCTCGAACCGACGGCGCGGGGGCAGGGGAATGGGCGGATTTCTTGGGCATGAAGGGTCCACGGTGAGGATAAATCGCCGGCGGTCAATTCGCGCTCTCGTGCCCCTGCTGGGATGGGGGGGAAACGAGGTTCGCCTGGGTGGCCCCTGAGGGCCTGAGCCGAGGGCGGCGGCAACGGCGAACGCAAAGTGTCACCCATTAGGTGACACTTTGGCGGTTGGTCCCAAAAGCGGGTGCAAGCGAAGCGGAGTGTCACCCAATAGGTGACCGCTGGGCGCGCGGGGTCGGGGGGCCTGTGGGGCGGCGCGCGGGGGCGGGGGGGCCTGAGGGGCGGCGGCGGGGCGCGGAGTGGGGCCGGCGGCGGGGCGCCTGTGGAGCCGCGGCGGCGGGGCACTTGGCGGCCTGAATTCGCCCCTTGCGCGGGAGCGGGGGCGGGGCTTGATCTGGGGGGTTTATGGCGATGTGTTTCAGAATCCTCGGCAGCGGCAGTGCCGGTAACTGCGCCGTGTTGCGCACCGAGCAGGCACGCGTGCTCATCGACGCCGGTTTCGCCCAGCGCAAACTCCGGCAGCTGCTGCACGAAGTCGGCGAATCCCTTGAGCGGATCGACGCGGTGTTTCTGACCCACGAGCACGGCGACCATGCCGCCGGGATCGAGGGTTTGAAGAAATTCCCCCACATTGCGGTGTTTGCCAACGCCGCCACCGCCCGGGCGGTCCAGGCCAAACTCGACCACAAGGTCGACTGGCGGCTGTTCGAAACGGGCGCACGCTTCACCTACCGCGACCTGGAGATCGAGAGTTTTCACGTGCCTCATGACGCCCAGGAACCGGTGGGGTTTACTTTCAGCCACGGCTACGAGGGCGACTTGCTGGCCCCACGCCGGCGGTTGGCCTGGCTGACCGATCTGGGACACGCGCCCCAGCACCTGCAGGAGCGCATCCGCGACGTCGACGTGCTCGTGGTGGAAAGTAACCACTGCCCGCGCCTGCTCGACGCCGATATGAAACGCCCCTGGCCGACCAAGCAGCGCATCGCCGGGCGCCACGGCCATTTGTCCAACGAGCAGATGCGCGAACTGTTGGAAGCCGTTGCCAGTTCGCGCTGGCGCGAGGTTTTTTTCATCCACCTGTCGGGCGACTGCAACAGTGCCCCCGCCCTGGAGGCCGCACTCGTTGGTCTGCGTTCCCGCTTGCGTTGCCAGTTTCACATTATCGCCGCGGGGGGAGGCAGCGGGCTTTGTCAGTTATAAGCGGCTTCACTGGGCGGGATTGATCCTGGCTGAGCCTGGGGCTGAAGCACAAGAAGAGTTGACCAACCGTCGTCGGCGCGGCCTTTATCCCAGTTTATGCCAACCGCTCCTTCCCTTCGCCGCACCAAGATCATCTTCACGCTCGGGCCCGCGTCCCAAAGCGAGGAAATGCTCGAAAAGCTCATCCTCGCCGGCGCCGATGTCGCCCGCCTCAACATGGCGCACGGTAACCACGAGTGGACCCGGATGGTGATCCGCCGCATCCGCGCGGTGTCCAAGCGGGTCGGTCGCGAGATCGCGATCATGATGGACATCAAGGGCCCCGAGATCCGCACCGGCGACGTGGAATCCCCCATCGAACTGAAGGTCGGCGAGACCTTTGACTTTACCGTCAAGCCCGGCGACCGCGAGGGCGGCGAGGAGATCCGCTCGGTCAACGTCAACTACAAGGACATTGTTAACGACATTGCGATCGGCGACATCGTGTTGGTGGACAGCGGGTTGATGCGCTTTGAGGTGCTCGACAAGCATGACAATCACATCCGTTGCAAGGTGCTCACCCCCGGCGCCCTCAGTTCGCGTCGTCACATTAATTTGCCCGGCGTCAAAGTGAACCTGCCCGCCTTCACCGAGAAGGACCGCCTCGATACCCTCGTGGGCATCGAGGAAGGCATCGACTTCGTCGCTCTTTCGTTCGTGCGTGAGGCTAAGGACATCGTGCAACTGCGCGAATTCCTCGTCGCCCACAACTCCAAGGCCAAAATCATCGCCAAGATCGAGGACCAGACCGCCATCGCCAACCTCGACGAGATCATTAACGAAACCGATTCCCTGATGGTGGCTCGCGGCGACCTCGGTATCGAATGCCCGCTGGAAGACCTGCCCGTGATCCAGCGCCGCGCCGTCCGCGCCTGCTTCAACGCCGGCAAGCCCGTGATCATCGCCACCCACACCCTGGAATCGATGATTTCCTGCCCGGTGCCGACCCGCGCCGAAATCACCGACGTGGCCAACGCGGTTTACGAAAAGGCCGACTGCGTCATGCTTTCCGGCGAAACCACCGTGGGCAAATACCCCCTCGAGTGCGTGCAGATCCTCGACCGGATCGCCCGTCGCATCGAGCAGGAAGGCCCGTTCGTGTTCGCCGAGCCCACCTTCGTCAAAGGCGACAAGCTCAAGTTGCTCCATGCCGCCGTCCAGCTCGCCCATCAGATGCCCGACACCGGCCTGCTCACCTTTACCCGTCAGGGTAACATGGCGAACGGCCTGGCCGGTCTGCGTCCCTCCCGCGCCCCGATCTACGCGATGACCAACTCGGTGGAAACCCTCCGCCAGCTGCGTTTGTTGCGCAGCGTCGAGCCGTTCCTGCTCGAGCACCAATCCCACCCCAATCGCACGGTCGAAGGGGCCCTCGCCCTCCTGCAGAAAAACGGTTACGTGGTACCCGGCGACAAACTGATCGTCGCCACCGACATGATCACCGCCGAGCGCTTGGTGGACTCCATCCAGCTGCGCGTGGTGATCTAAGTCGCCCCGCGCGACTCCGCTGCCCTCGTCCAGCACTAAGCCGCGCCGTTTTTCGGCGCGGTTTTTTTGCGTCCACGGGCAAGCCCGCCCACCGCACCCCATGACGCATCGGTTACCGTCGGGTTCGTTAGCCCGCACCACTGGCCGCTACCGTCCCTTTTTTAACCTACTCTAATCGTCCCATGTCCACCGCCGCGCCCGCTCCCATTCCCGTCACCGTGCTCACCGGCTTTCTCGGTGCCGGCAAGACCACCTTGCTCAACCGGATTCTCACTGAGCAGCATGGCAAAAAAATCGCCGTGATCGAAAACGAGTTCGGCGAGGTCGGGGTCGACAACCAGTTGGTCATCAGCTCCGAAGAGGAGCTGTTTGAGATGAACAACGGCTGCATCTGCTGCACGGTGCGCGGCGACCTCATTCGCATTCTCGGGCGCCTGATGAAGCGCAAGGACCGCCTTGACGGCATTCTCATCGAAACCACCGGCCTGGCCGATCCGGGCCCGGTTGCGCAGACCTTTTTCACCGACGACGAGATGCGCGCCCGTTACCGCCTCGACAGCATTGTCACGGTGGTGGACGCCAAGCACATCCTGCTCCACCTCGACGACGCCGACGAAGCCCAGAAGCAGATCGCCTTCGCCGACGTGATTATCCTCAACAAGACCGATCTCGTTGCTCCCGCCGACCTCGACCTCCTCGAAAAGCGCATCCACAAGATGAACGCGGCGGCCAAGATCCACCGCACGCAGAACGCCGCGATCGACCTCAAACACGTGCTCAACGTGGGCGGGTTTAACCTCTCCCGCGCCACCGAGTTGAACCCCCAGTTCCTCGAGCCCACCTATCCGTTTGAATGGGCCGGGGCCTACGCGCTGCCCGCCGGCGAGCACCAGATCGAGATCGGCCACGCCCCTGGCGAGGAATGCGGCCACGATCACGCCCATGCCCACGACTGCGGCCACGATCATGGCACTGAGAACGAACTCGACCTCGTGATCATGCCGGTCAAGTCGCTCGACGCTAAAGACCTCGACGCGGCCCGCGAGGCCGCCGTGCACGTGTTTGCCGACTGGGAAAGCGTGCTCAAGTCCGGCGACATGGTGCTCCCAGGCGCCTCCTTGCACCGTTTGCAACTCACCGAAGGCTACGGCCGTTTTGGCTTAAAAATCGCCACGGCCGGGCTGTATGTGGCCTATGAGCAGCACGGGGAGATCGCCTTCCACATCGAGGTGGCGGGCGAAACGGTGAAACCGTCCTGGCAGCAGGATTTCGCCCCGGCCCATACCCATAACGACGCGGTCACCTCGGTCGGCATCACCACCCCTGGCGACCTCGACGGCAAGCGGCTCAACGACTGGATCGGTGAGTTGTTAAAAACCAAGGGTAACGACATTTACCGCTGTAAGGGCGTGTTGGCGGTTAAAGGTTCGCCCAATCGGATGGTGTTTCAGGGCGTGCACATGCTCTTTGACGCCAAGTTCGACACGCCGTGGGGCACGGCCCCGCGCACCAACACGCTGGTGTTCATCGGCAAAAACCTCGACCGCGCCGCGCTGACCGAGGGGTTTAAGGCCTGCTTGACCTGATTGCCGCCCATGCAACTCACCAAACACTGGGCCGCCCAACTCGAAGACTACGTGATCGACCTCGGCTGGTCGGCTGACGGGTCTCGCCTGGCCGCCGCCGCCTCCTCCGGGCCGGTTTCCCTATTCGCGGCCATGGACGGCGCCCGCACGGACTTACCCGGCCACGACGATGGCACCAATTGCCTCGCCTGGCACCCGTCGCAACTGCTGCTGGCCAGCGGGGGGCAGGACGCCAAGGTGAAATTCTGGGACGCCTCGAGCGGCCAGCACACCGCCTCGGCCGAGGTCGGCGGGGCGTGGATCGAGCAGCTCGCGTGGCGCGGCGGCGGCGTGGGCGACGCCGCCGCATTTGAGATCTCAAATGTGAAATCGCAAAACTCCGGAGCCGCTGGGGCGGAGGATCGAGCCTCTCAAATTTCAAATTTGAAATCTCAAATCCCCAGCTCTGCTGGGGCTGGGGCGATCCTCGCGGTTGCCGCCGGTCGTCAGCTCGCGCTGCTGCGGGCCGACGGCTCGACCCTGCATTCCTTCGCGCCCGCCCCCAAAACTATCAGCGCGATCGCTTGGCAGCCGGCGGGCGGCTGCCTCGCCTCGGCCTACTTCGGCGGGGTTTGTTTGTGGGATGCCGACGACTTTCTTGTCCAAAAGGAGTTCGCTTACGCCAACGGCATCCACGCCTTGGTTTGGTCGCCGGACAACCGCTGGTTGGTTTCCGGCAACCAGGACCCGAGCGTGCACCTCTGGCTGCCCGAGCAAAACGACGAGTTCCACATGAGCGGCTACGAGAGCAAGGTGAAGGAGCTCTCCTTCGACCGTGAATCGCACTGGCTGGCCACCGGCGGCGGCCACGACGCCTGTTTGTGGGACTGCACCGGCGGCGGCCCCGAGGGACGCGAACCGATCATGTTGCCCCATGAGGCCAAGGTCTGTGCGGTGGCCTTTCAAAACAGCCACGGCCTGTTAGCCACCGCCAGCGCCGACGGGGTGGTCCAGCTCTGGAGTCCCGAACGGCCCAAGCCGTTGCGCGCCACCGTGAAAATGCCCACCCCCGCCTCCAAGTTGGCCTGGTCGCCCGACGACCAGTTGCTCGCCGTCGGCAGCGAAAAGGGCGTGATCTACGTCCTGAAGTGCCAAGCTTAAGCGAGGTGGCGGTCCTTCGCCCGCCGGCACGCTGAATGGTCGCCCATGCACCGCTTTATTCCCGAACCAGGCGGTACCGAGCCCACCCTCAAGCCGGAAGAGGCCGCGGCGATTAAACGCTGGGCCCGCTCTGCCCTTGGTTTGCCCGAGGCGGTCATCGTGACGGTCACCGAGACCCCCTGCCGCGATGCCGGCTGTCCGCTGGTGGAAACGGTGGTGACGGTGTTTGAGGACAACCGCACACGCGCCTGGGCGTTTACCCGGCCCCGGGCCGCGGTTACCCAGATGATGGTGAGGCAGACCTTGGCCACCCCGCCGAAAAAGGTAAAAAACTGTGGCTAAGTTGGTTGCGGTTGGTTCCGGCGCGGTACGCAGCTGGATCGGGGCGGCCTGACCATGCACGACTTCAGGGGCGTTCAGGAAGCGGTTTTGTGAAATTGAGACTCGGGATCATTTCCGGCTTGATGTCGGTTTATTATGAGATTGGGTCGCTGTCTCACCTTAATCCTATGATGACATCACGCTCCCATTCCTCTGTTCGGCCGCGCCTCTGCGGGCTGGCTGCACTTGCGTTGAGCTGCTTTGCCGGGCTGGCCCCGGTGGCGCTCCAGGCCGATGAAAACGCCCTCGGCTTCACCTACGGGGCCGACACCTTGCCCAAGGGTGCCTCGGAAATCTACCAGATCGTCACCTCGCGCACCGGCAAGGCGGCGGGTTCTTACTCGGCTCTCGATGTGCAGACGGAGTTTGAGCACGGCTTCACCGATAAGCTCCAGGGTTCGCTTTACCTCAACGCCATCGACCACGACATCAGCGGGGTACCCGGCACCACCGATCGCAACCAGACGGGTTTTAACGGGGCGCAGGTCTCCGTGAAATATAACCTGCGCAGCGCCGATCGCGGCGGCTGGGGCGTGGCCGTTTACCTAGAGCCCGGCTACAAGCGCTACAGCGGGCGCAGCGGCAAGCGCGAGGATATCTACTTTCTTGAGCCGAAGCTGATTTTACAGCGCAACTTTTTGGACGACACCCTGATTTGGACGACCAATTTGGGGGCGGAACTCGAGCGCGAGCAGGATCTCGGTCGCGGTGCGAGCCACGGGAAGTGGTCGAGCGAGCTGGAGCTGGAGGCGAGTAGCGGGGTGAGTTACCGTTTTGCTCCCGGCTGGTTTGCCGGAGTCGAGGGCTTGTACAAGTCGGCTTATGAATCAATGCGGCTCAATCAGATGAGCGAAAACGCCTTCTTCTTCGGCCCGAATGTCCACTACGCCAACGCCCGCTGGTGGGCCACCCTGGCGGTGTTGCCCCAGATTACCGGTTGGCCGGAAAACAAGGACTCGCGCAACCTCCACAATTACGAGGCGCTGATGGTCCGGCTCAAGCTGGGTTTCCACTTCTAAGCCGCCAAGCGATGCGCCTTTCGCCCCTGTTCACCGCCGCCACCGCCTTGGTTGCGAGCACCTCCGGCTATGCCACCGATTATCTCTCGGTGGAGCAGGCCCAGCAGGTGCTTTTTCCCGAGGGCACTTTGGCCGCGACCGACCTGCGCCTTTCGCCTGACCAGGTGAAGGCGGTGTCGAAAAAAAGCGGGGTGAAACTACGTGCTGCCGCCGTGCGGGTTTGGGCGGTCGCCGGCGGCGGCTGGTTTTTCGTCGACGAGGTTTTGGGTAAGCACGAGTTCATCACCTATGCGGTCGGCCTGGACGCGGCCGGGGCGGTGCGCGGGGTCGAAATCCTCAGCTACCGCGAAGCCTACGGCGGGCAAATCACCACGCCAAAATGGCGGGCCCAGTTTGCCGGTAAAACCAGCGCCTCAGCCCTGCGGCTCGATGAGGACATTGCCAACATCACCGGGGCCACCTTGTCCTGCCGGCATGTGATGGAAGGGGTGAAACGCGTGCTCGCCATTTATGAAATCGCTCTCATTGCCCCCGGTGCTGCGCCCGCCCTGCGCTGAACTGCGGCGGGCCCGGCCGCTTCTGGGGACGCTGGTGGAAATCACCGCCGGCGGAGCTTCCGCTGCGCGGCTGGAGCGGGCAGTGGCGCGGGCTTTTGCCGCCATCGAAGTCGTGCAGGCGCGCCTGAGTTTTCATGATCCGGCCAGTGATTTGGCGCGGCTCAACCAGGCGGTGCCCGGAGAGTGGGTGACGGTGCACCCACTGAGTGTGGCCGTGTTGCGCCACGCCCGGGCGCTGGCGCGGGCGAGCGAGGGGCGGTTCGATGCGGCGGTGGCCCCGCGCCTGCAAAGCTGGGGGCTGTTGCCGCGCACGTGTCCTACGGGCCGGCGGCCCGTGGCGGCGCGGGGCAGCGCTGGATTGGAGTTTGCCGCCGGAGGGCGGCTGCGGTTGCCTGGCCCGATGATTTTGGATTTGGGCGGGTTGGCCAAAGGCTACGCGGTGGATCGGGCGGTCGCGGTGTTGCGCCGGGCCGGGGTGACCCGCGGGCTGGTCAATGCCGGGGGCGATCTGCGCGTGTTGGGCGAGTGGACGGCGCCGGTGCAGGTGCGGCACCCGGGCCAGCCCGGGGTGTTTTTTGCGCTGGGCGGTGTGCGCGATGGCGCGCTGGCGACCTCGGCGCTCACCTACAGCGCCCGGCAGTGGCGCGGGCGGGTGGTGGGGGCGTTGGTCGATCCGCGCACCGGCCAGGCCTGCGGCCACGGGGTGAGTATCAGCGTGTGGGCGCGTTCGGCTTGGCTGGCCGATGGTTTGACCAAAGTGGTCGCCAGCGCCTGGGCCGAGGGCCCGGGGGTGAAGGAGGCCGGCGGTGGGCGTGAGCCAGGCGGCGCGGCGCAAGCCTGCGGCCGAGTGGCGACGGGCGGGCCGGCGGAGGCGCGGTTTTCGTTAACCCGGTTGTTGGCTCGGTATCGGGCGCGGGCGGTGGTCGTGGCTGCGGACGGCCAAGCGGAGTGGCTTGGCGCCGAGGCGGAACCCTTTTTAAAACAATCTCATGTCGCGTAATCGTTTCGGGCTGGGCGGGGGGCAACGGTGGTGGTTGCACGTCACTTTTGCGGTCCTGTTTCTCACCGGCGTCGTCTGGTGGATCTTGCACCGCTGGGGTGGGGTGGAGACGGAGTTTGGTCCGACCCCGCACCCGTGGAATCCCTGGCTGCTGCGCCTGCACGGGGCGGGCGCGATGGTCGCGCTGGTGGTGGTGGGTACGCTGCTCGGGGGGCATGTGCGCGCGGCTTGGCGGGCCGGGCGCAACCGTGTCACCGGGGCGGGAATGCTCGCGGTTTGCGGCGGACTGGGCGTGAGCGGCTATGCGCTGTATTACGTTGGTTCGGAAGCGGGGCGGGCGCTGGCCAGTTGGGTGCACCTCGGGCTGGGCGTCGCCTTTCCCGCGGCCTTGATCGTGCACATCTGGCGGGGCCGCCGGGCGCGCCGCCACCGGCCAGCCGCCTGAACTCGGACCGGACTTTTTCCTCACCGCCCGAGCGTTGCCGCGGTACGAGGCGGGCGAACTTGGCTATCCATCGAAGCGGGCGGATGGTCGCCCCCACGGGTGGCGAGCGGGGCTGAAATCATCCAGCCGCTGTTGGGGTCACAGCCGTGGTCAATGGCAGTCCACGACCCAAGGCA
>JBILBW010000053.1:0-18534 GCA_044353465.1 Rariglobus sp.
ACCCACTGGCAGCTCACCTACGCCCAAGCCTACCGAACCCGCGAGTTCAAGGGCCAGGACCACCTCTCCGTCTTCGGCTCGCTCAGCCTGACCTTTTTCTACTAACCCGCCCCCATCGCCCCCCCGCGCTCCCAGAGCAAAGTGTCACCTAATAGGTGACACTTTGCTTTGGGGCCGGCGGGCAGACGTCCCTCTTTTATCCCCAAAAAAACACCATCCCCTGTGAGCCTCGCCGACACCTACTTCACCACCGCCACTGCCATGCTCGCCGCCGCCCGCGAGAAAAACCTGCCGGTCATCCGCGCGGTCGCCCCGCTGATCGGCGCGTCGATAGCCGCCGGCGGAGTCCTCCACACCTTCGGCAGCGGACATTCCGAGCTGATCGGCCGCGAAATCATCGGCCGCGCCGGCGGGCTCATGCCCGTCACCGGCATGATCGACCCTGGGTACGGCTTTTCCGAAAACGTGGTCGGCTACGGCTCGCGTCTGGCGGAGCGTTACGACCACCACTACCAACTGCTGCCCGGCGAAACCATCATCGTCATCTCCAATTCCGGCAAAAACGCCTCGCCCATCGAGGTCGCCCTGTTCGCCAAAAAGAAGGGCCTGCACGTCATCGCGCTTACCTCCCTGGCCATGAGCAGCACCGCGAAAACCGTCCACCCCGGCGGCCAAAACCTCCACGCCATCGCTGACTACACCTTGGACAACCTCGGGGTGACTGGCGACGCCATCACCGAAGTCACCCCCGGGAGTTTCGCCGGCCCCACCTCGACGCTAATCGGCGCAACGTTGCTCAACCTGCTCACCCTCGAGGTGATCGACTGGCTGGTGAACAACGGCCACCCGCTGCCCCTGGTGACCAGCCAAAACATCCCCGGCGGCATGGAAGCCAACATCGCCCTAGCCCAGACCTACCGCACCCGCCTGAGCAAGTTGATCGGCTGAGGCGCACCAACGAAAATTGACCCCAAGGGCTCGAGAGGTACCACTGAGCGCACCGACTAAGACCCACTCCCGAACTCGGCCCCACCTTTAACGCACCGCTGGGAGTTTCCCGCTAAACTGCTTTAACCGTTTCACCGGCTCCATGAACTCAGTGCCCCCGCGCGTGTCCGCTGTGTAACTGTTGTGTTCCTTCCATGAAAATCGGCGTAGACGGCGGCGGCACTAAAACGGAGCTCATCCTGATCGATGACCAGGGCGAGCTGATCGACCGCCACCTCGCCGGCGGCTGCAACCCCAGCGTGTCAGGACCCGATTGCGCCCGCCACACCCTGACCACCGCGCTGGCCCGCATCGCCGGCCACCACCCGGTCAGTCACACGCTGCTCTGCATGTCCGGCGCCCCCGCCTTCTGGCAAGAGACCGCCGCCGCCCTCGTCGCCGACGGACGCTTTGGACCGGTCAGCGCGGTCGACGATTCGCGCCCGGTGCTCGCCCTGGCCACCGGCGGCCATCCTGGATTGGTGGTGCACGCCGGGACGGGCTCGTTCGTGGCGGCCCAGGCCCCCGACGGCTCCTACCACTATGCAGGCGGCACCGGCTGGCGCTTTGGCGATCCGGGCAGCGGCTACGACCTGGGCCGCCGGGCAATTTCCAAAGCGATCCTCGAGTTGCAGGGTTGGCAGCTCAGCACCCGGCTTTCCACCGTGGTGCGCGACCACACCGGACTCAACGACGCAGCCGAAATCACTCGCCACTTCTACCACCACGCTGAGCCCAACAAACAAATCGCCGCCCTTGCCCCCGCGCTGCTGCGGCTGGCTGCCGAGGGAGACCCCGCCGCCCATCTGGTGGTGGCCGAATCGGTAACCGCGCTCCTGCAAATCGCCGAGGACGTCATCACCAAACTCTTTCCCGGCTGGCACCGCGACCTACTACCCACCGGCGTGACCGGCCCAATCCTCAACCACGCCGCAGTGCGTTCCGTGCTGAGCTCCCGCAGTTCGCTGCGGCTGCGACCGCTCACCGAGTCACCCATCGAGGGGGTACGCCGCTTGCTGCTGCGGACGGGGGCGTGAGATCAAAAAAGGAGCGGAGGCGTCCAGCCGGCTCTGACCTTTCAGCCACCTCGGCCCACCCGCCGAGCAGACGGGAAGTCTGCGCTACTCGGCCCCAACCGGACCACTCCCAAGCTCCCGCACTTCAACGCGTCAGGTCGTAAAGGGCGTACCCGGCGAACAGATTGGGCGCGAATCGGCAGGTGGTTTTCCAATCGCCATGCAGGTGGGCACGGCGGGCGATCCGCAGTTCGCGCAGCGCGCAAAACTCCTCGAAGTCGGCAATCGAAGCCGGGTTGCTAGGCCGGCTCTCATACCACGCGGTGGTGTAGACCGAGTTGCGGGGTTTGCGGCCGCGAAAAAACGCCGCCGTACGGTTCTTCCAATACCCGTGATTCACAAAACCCACCGTCACCGTGCGCCCAATGCGCAGCGCCTGCTCGATGATCGCGCCGGGGTCGGGCAACTCCTCCAGGGTGCGCGAGCAAATCACCCGGTCGAAGTGGTTTTCGGGCAGCGCGCGCATCAGCGACATCATGTCGCCTTGGTAGGCGGTCAGGCCGCGGCGCACGCAGGCGGAGATTTTATCGAAATCAAGATCCACCCCGACCGCATGCACCTGTTTGCTGTGCACGAGGTATTCCAACAGCACGCCGCGGCCACAGCCGAGATCTAGCACGCGCGAGCCGGGTTCGACCCAGTCGGCGATGATCTGCATATCGACCGTACGTTTGAGATGGGAATGGCGGGACATGGGCGGGCGGCGGCGGGCGGGAAAACGCACTCAGTTGAGGAACCCGCGCACCAGATCGTAAATCTGCGGGGACTCGAGCAGGAAGGAATCGTGGCCGAGGTCGGTGGCGAGTTCGGCGTAGCTCACGCGTTTTCCGGCGCGCAGCAGCGCCAGGGCGATGGCGCGGTTTTGCTCGGGCGGGAACAGCCAGTCGCTGGTAAAGCCCACGACGAGGGTGGCACCCTGGACCGGGGCGAAGGCCTGCTCAAGCGAGCCGTGGGTGGCGGCCAGGTCAAACTGGTCGAGGGCGCGGGTGATGTAGAGGTAGGAGTTGGCGTCGAACCGGTTGATGAAACTCTGCCCCTGATAACGCAGGTAACTCTCCACCTCGAAACGCACGTCAAAGGTGGCTGCAGGCGCGACCGGGTCGACGCCCTCCATCGACAGGCTCGAGGCCTCGTTGGCCCCAAGGGGCGCACTGGCGGCGCCGGTCGCAGGGGTGGCCCGGTGATGCGCGGCCACCGCCTTGCGGCCGAATTTCCGGTCCATCGACGCGTCCGATAGGTAGGTGATGTGCGCCATCATGCGGGCGATGGCGAGACCCACGCGCGGGCCGCCGCCTTTGGGGTAATAGCCGTGGTTCCACTCGGGGTCCTGGAGGATCGCCTGGCGGCCGACCTCGTTGAAGGCGATGGCCTGCGCGCCCTCACGCGCGGTGGTGGCCATGGCCATAGCACGTTGGACAAAAGCGGGGTATTCGAGGCTCCATTGCAGCACCTGCATGCCTCCCATCGACCCGCCGATCACGGCGTAAAGGCTGCGTACCCCGAGGGCGTCGAGCCAGCGCTTCTGGGTGCGCACCATGTCGCGGATGGTGACCGCGGGAAAGGTGATCCCGTAAGCCTTCCCGGTGCGCGGATCGAGCGAAGACGGGCCGGTCGAACCCTGGCAGCCGCCGAGGACATTGGCGCAGAGCACGAAAAATTTATTGGTGTCCAGGGCCTTGCCCGGGCCGATCAGGTTGTTCCACCAGCCGGGTTTTTTGTCGGTGAGGGCGTGAATGCCCGCGCAGTGGTGGTCGCCCGAGAGCGCGTGGCAGACGAGCACGGCGTTGTCGCCGGTGGCATTGAGCCGGCCATAGGTCTCGTAACGCAGGGTAAAGCCGGGAATCGACAGGCCGTTGTCAAAGGTGAACGGCAGAGGGGAAACGAAGTCGCGCGGCTCAACGAGACCCACCTCTCCGGGCTCGGAGCGGGCGGTGGCGTTGTGGTCGGCGGCGGCGTCGTTCATGGGTGTAAAGGCAGAGGTGTAACCACTCACGAGCGCGAATGAACTCTAAAAGTGAGTTAGCTCCGACTTAACCGCGGCCTCGTGGCGACGATCGCCCAGCGCCGGGACACAAGGCGCCAGCGGCGCCCTCAGTCCCGCTTCAACTGCAAATCGACAAACATCGAGTGGCCCACCACCTCGAAATGATAGATCCGCCGGGACGCGCCCTTGGCCGTCGGCACCACCAGACGCGAGCCCCGCATAATCGTCGGCAGGGTCAACTTGCAGGGGTATCCGAGGTCGCACACACAATTCTTGAAATTGCCGACGTACATGTTGGTCAGCTCACCCAGGCTGTCTTTGACCAAATCAAAACCCTCGGCCTTGATCTCATCGGGACTCATGCCAAGGATCATGCCAGCGGTGACATAGGCGAACTCCTCGCTCAAGCGCAGATGGATAAATCCATCCACATCACCGAGAAAACCCACGCAGCCCATGACCTGGGGGCCCTCGCCGAAAATACCTGCGTCCATGTGTTCCGCGCATTCCACCAAGCGGGCGTTGGTTTTGACGAGGACAGGGAAAACATGGTTCATCGTCTTGAGAACCGTTTTATCGAGAAGTTCGGGCGTAAGCGGGGAAAGGGCGGTCATGTCAGGGAGGTTGGGGCTACCGATATTGCTGAATTCACCCCAAAATGGGAGGGATAGATTACTCTACGGCGCAAACGGCACCATGCTTTAGGGTAAACCCGTAATTACCCCCAGATTAAAAATTTGTCCCTGCGGGGCTGGTGCCGGTTTTTCAGCCTTGTTGCGCGCGGTTCACCCCTGGCCGCACCGAAAACGCGTTAAAAATCCTGTTCTTTCCCGGGCGTTCGCCTATCTCGGGCTGATGTCGACCTCCCTCCTCAATCTTTATGGGCTCACCCGCGCCGAGCTCGGCGCCTTGGTGAGCGGGTGGGAGATCAGCCCGGTGCATGCCGCGCGGTTGTGGCGCTACCTTTATCTGGATGGGGCCACCGGCTGGGCGGACCTGACTGAACTGCCCGCCCGGTTACGCGCCAAACTGGAGGCCGAAACCACCTTCGGCCACCTCGCAATCACCCGCGAAACCCACTCCAGCGACGGCTTTACCCGCAAATACCTGCTCGGCCTGCACGATGCCCACCGCATCGAAACGGTGCTGATGCGCTTCAAGGGCCGGACCACCGCCTGCATCAGCTCCCAGGTGGGTTGCGCGATGGGCTGTGTGTTCTGCGCTACCGGCCAGATGGGCTACACCCGCCACCTGACTGCGGGCGAAATCGTGGCTCAGGCCGTGCACGTCGACCGGGTCTTACGCTCCACCTCCTTGGACGGGCCGGCCTTGGCAGAGGGCGACCATGCCTCGCCCCACCACCGCCACGAGCGGCTGCGCAACATCGTGCTCATGGGCATGGGCGAGCCGTTGCACAACTATGACGCGGTCATGAAGGCCGTGGACATCCTCTGCGACGGCACCGGACTGGCGCTGGGCGCCAAAAAGATCACGTTGTCCACGGTCGGGGTGGTGCCCGGGATCATCCGCATGACCGACGAAAAACGCACGATGTGCCTGGCTGTATCCCTGCACGGGGCGACCCAGGCCGAACGGGCCGCATTGGTGCCGGCCGCCCGGGCCTGGCCGCTCGAAGCGCTGATGGAGGCGTGCCGTTATTACACCAAAAAGATGGACCGGCGGATTTTCTTCGAGTGGACGCTAATCGAGGGCAAGAACGATGGGCCCGACCAGGCCCATGCGGTCGGGGCGTTGCTCCGGGGCATGCAAGCGCAGGTGAACCTGATTCCGCTCAACCCGACCTCCGGGTACACCGGCGCTCCCAGCCACACCGGGGCGGCCAAGGCGTTTCAGACGGTCTTGGCCGGCTACGGCCTGCCCAGCACCGTGCGGCAGCGGCGCGGCATCGATATCGGTGCCGGGTGCGGCCAATTGGCGGTGGCCGAGTCGGCCTAGGGCCTGGTTGGGTCCTTATCGGCCGAGGAGCGCGTCGAGTTCCCCGGCATCGAGCGACTCCCGCACCACCAGAATTGCCAGGGTCTTGGCCACATACTCGCGGGTTTCCCGCGGCAAGGATTCGGCGATTTCTCCATAGGTTTGCGCGTCGGCGGCCTTAAGGCTGCGGCGCACACAGTTTTCGCCGGCGTTGTAGGCGGCGAGGGCCAACGACCAGGAGTCGAATTTCTCGTAAAGGGAACGCAGGTGGGCCGCCGCCGCGCGGGCGTTTTTACGGGGATCGTCCCGTTCGTCGTGCGGTTGCAGCCGCAGCCCCTGCTCGCGGGCAGTGTAGGGCATGAGTTGAAACAACCCGCGCGCGCCGCTCGCGTTGAGCGCCCGCGGATCGAAATTCGACTCGGTTTCGGCCAGCCACGCCAACTCCCCCGGCAGCCCCTCGTCCACAAAGATTCGCTTGAGATCGCGCAGGTAAGTTTTGGCCCGGCGCGGCTGCGGGCTGTCTGCCAACAGGGCCAACCAGGCGTTATAAAGCGGGATTTCCACGTCGGCCGGGCGGATACCCGGGTCGGGGCTGCGCGGCGGCGGCGGGCGGACGAAGACAATTTGGACCATCCGCCCGGAGTGCGGCCCGGTCACGGCGGCGGGAGCGGGCATGGGGGTGAAGTTCACCCGCGCATCCCCGTCCTGGGGGGGGCGGGTTCGCATGAAACGCAAGGGATTGGGCGACCCGCGAAAAGCCGGGAAAATCACGGCTGCCGACGCCCCGCCCCGGCCCGAAGCGGCGCGGAAGCTGACCGGGGTGGGGTCAAAACCGGCGTTCTCAAATTCCTGGCTCGTCAGGGAGCGGGGCCCAGCGGCGGGCCGCTGGGTGAGGGTCGACGCAAATGCGCAAACAGCCGCAAGACCGAGGAAGGGCAACCATAACACCCGCAAGCGCATCCTTACTTAGACCGCTCAACCAACCGGCAGTTACGCGACCGGCGGGTGGGTGATTACCCCAGAGGGTGCGCGCCGGGGGGGGGGTGGTTTCAAAGCCCAAATCGGGGATACCACCCAGCGGCGCGGGCACGGGTCGCTTTACCGTTTGACCCTCCCGGCCGGGCGTTTAATCCCAAACCTTCTGCACGATGAATCGGGTCCACATCAAAACCTACGGCTGCCAGATGAACGAACGCGACAGCGAGGCGGTCGCCGCCATGTTGCGCACCCGCGGTTACCGCATCGTCAGCTCCGAGGAGGACTGCGACATCCTCCTGCTCAACACCTGCTCGGTGCGTGACGCCGCCGAGCAAAAGGCAATCGGCAAGGCCGGCTTCGTGGCCCACCGGAAAAAGAAAGACCCCGACTTCGTGCTGGGGATTTTGGGCTGCATGGCGCAAAACCGCGGCGCCTCGTTGCTCGACCAGCTGCCCGACGTCGACCTGATCGTCGGCACCCAGAAATTTCACCAGGTTCCCGACTACCTCGACAACCTGCGGGCGGCCCGCGACGCCGGCGTGCCCATCGGCGAGACCATCGTGGACATTGCCGAGGAGGCCGGCTCGCAGAACACCATTAAAGACCACCTGCCACCCGAGGCAGGCGCGCTTGGCGCCGACGGCGAGCCACTCGCCCCCCAGGTCAACGCCTTCGTCTCCATCCAGCAGGGGTGCAACATGGATTGCGCCTTCTGCATCGTGCCCAAAACCCGCGGCGACGAACGCTCGCGGCCGATGGCTGACATTGAGGCCGAGTGCCGGAGCCTGGCGGCGCGCGGGGTGAAGGAGATCACCCTCCTCGGCCAGATCGTCACCAGCTACGGGCGCCGCGACTACACCCACACCGACGGCATTTCCCCGTTCGTGCAGCTGCTCGAACGCGTCCACGCTATCGACGGCATCGAGCGCATCCGCTTCACCTCGCCGCATCCGCGCGGGTTCAAGGACGACCTCGTCCAGGCCTACGGACGCCTGCCCAAGCTCTGCGAATACGTCCACCTGCCCATGCAAAGCGGCAGCGACCGCATCCTCAAGGCGATGAACCGCCCCTACTCCCGCGAGCGTTACCGGGAGATCGTCCAGGCCCTGCGGGCGGTGCGCCCCGACATGTATTTTTCCACCGACATCATCGTGGGCTTCCCCGGCGAGACTGACGAGGAGTTCGAGCAGACCCGCGAGCTGTTCGAGGCGTGTAACTACGACATGGCCTACATTTTCAAGTATTCGATCCGCAGCGGCACCCCGGCGGCCGACATGGGCGACCAGATCCCCGACGCGGTAAAAGAGCACCGCAACGCCGTGTTGTTGGATATTTTGAAAAAGAACTCCGAGCGCCGGAACGCCGCGCTGCTTGGCACGATCGAGGAAGTCCTGGTCGAGGGGCCGGACAAAACCGGCCAGCGCTTCACCGGCCGCACCCGCGGCAACCGGGTGTGCATCTTCGACGCCCAGCCGCGCCTCATCGGACAGCTCGTGCCTCTGAAAATCGACCGCGCCAGCGTGAGCACACTCTACGGGGAGCTGCAGCTGGCGGGAGTTTAAGCCGAACAAGAAAAACCTTAACCCATGCCTCTCACCCTTGCCACCCTCCTAGTCGGCCTGATTTTACTCGGGCTGGGCTCGCTCCTGCTCGTCAGCAACTCGGCGATCATCGCGATGTTCCGGGCCCTCCCCCGCTCCCAACCGGCCGCGATTGTTTTTTTTGGGGGCGGTTCAGCCTGGTTCATCTACCAAGTCGCGGAGATGTCGGCGGCGGATCTGATCCTCTTCGCCTCCCCCACCCCGTTCGTGTTTCTCTTCGCCGCGCTCGCCCTCCTCGCGTTTGTCTACTTGCCTGAGTTTTTGGCCGTGCGGGGCCTGAGCGTGGTTACCCTGGTCGGCGCTTGGCCCCTGCTGATGTCCGCCTACGGCCGCTACGAGCTGCCGCAGCGCCTCTTTCTGGTGTCGGCGCTCTACGTGGCCGTCAGCGTGGCCATCTACCTGGGCGCCTCGCCGTTTCGCCTGCGGGATTTCTTCCAGTGGCTTCTTCGCAGTCCGGGGCGGGCACGCGCACTGGGAGCGGGGCTCACCGCCTACGGCCTGCTGCTGGCCGGGGTCGCCTTCACCTATTGAGCCCGGCACCCATTCCAATCGCTAACCCCCCTCGCCCATGACGCCCGTTCTCCTTGTTCTCGCCGGTCCGGCCGGTTCTGGAAAAACCACCCTGTGCGAGCGCATGGTGGCCGAGGTGCCGGGTTTCGCCCGGATCGTGACCACCACCACCCGCGCCCCCCGACCCGGCGAGGTCAACGGCGTGCATTACCACTTTTTAACCCCCGAGGAATTCGACGCCAAGGTGACCGCCGCGGAGTTTCTGGAATGGGCCTGGGTCCACAAGACCGGCAACCGCTACGGCACCCTCGCCTCCGCGGTGCTCGAACCGCTGGCCGCCGGCCGCAGCCTGATCATCAACGTGGACGTCCAGGGGGTGGAGAGCTTTTGCCGTGCCGCTCAAGCCAACCCCCTGCTCGCCAAACGCATGGGGACGGTTTTTATCACGGTCGCCATCCCCGAATTGCGGGCGCGCCTGACTGGGCGGGGCGAAAACGAGGCGGAAATCGCCCACCGCATGGAAACCGCCGAACGCGAACTCACCCAGATCGGCAAATTCGACTTTGTGGTCGAAAGCCGCGACCGGGAGCAGGATTTCCAAGCCCTGCTCGACATTTGGCGCCGCGTCCAAGCCCGCGCCGAGGGCTAGGCGTCCGGAGTGCCCAGCGACTGTGTCTCTACATTCGGAGCACGTCGAAAGCGCTCCGCGCTCTGGCTGCGTTTGGAACGGACCGTCTACAGGCAGTTCGTAGACGCTTCGGCCCGGCGTTGCGATTCCAGTGCCTGGAGAAGCCCCAGCGCCGCCTCGGTGGACAGCCTGGCCGGCTCAAACAGCAAGCTGTCCACATACCGCTCAATCGACGAGGAATCGACCGCCGCCAAGTTGCAGTCGCCCATCGCGAAATGGGGGAACTGGCGCACCTCAATCTCGCGGAAACTGATCAGGTGTATTCCGTGGTGCCGCGTGTCGCGACTAATTGAAGCGAACAAGAGGTTAACCATCGAAGTGCCGCCCTCGAGGACTTGAAGGAAGTTGTTTTCGTCAAAGGCGAGAAAGCCGGTGAGACCGCGGGCCGGATTTTTTTTCGCTGCGGTGTTGAGGATGGCCTGGACCGTGTCGAGCGTGAGCCGACCCGTGACGTGGCTGCAATAAATGAGCTGAACGAGTTTCATGAGGAGAGGAGGCCACTAACCGGGGTTGCACCCAGACCGTTTTCCTACGCGAGCCCGAGCGCAAACGCGGGCGGACACGCGCAGGATCAGGAGTCTCGATAACGAGTCGGGGCGATGGGCGGTTATTTCTTGGTGGCGGCATCGACCACATCCTTGAGGGAAGCGGCCAGACGAGCCAGTTCCCGGGCGGCCGAGAGGGTGTTGTTGGCGCCCTCGGTGGTGCTGCGTGCAGCCGTGGACACGTTGGTGATGTTGCGGGAGATTTCGTTGCTGCCCTTGGCGGCCTCGTTGGCGTTGCGGGCGATCTCATTCGTCGTGGCCGACTGCTCCTCCACCGCGCTGGCGATGGTGCTGGAGATGTCGTTGATCTGGCCGATGATCTTGGCGATGTCGGCGATCGCGATTACCGCACCCTTGGTGTCGCTCTGAATCGCCTCAATCTTGGCGCTGATGTCCTCGGTGGCGGCTGCCGTTTGCTTGGCCAGTTCCTTCACCTCGTTGGCCACGACCGCGAAACCCTTACCGGCCTCGCCGGCCCGCGCCGCCTCGATGGTGGCATTGAGCGCCAGCAGGTTGGTTTGCTGGGCGATGGAGGTGATAACCTTGATGACCTTGCCGATCTCAAAGGAACTCTGGCCGAGCTTGGCAATCGTCTGGTTGGTATCCTGGGCCACCTTGACTGCGGTGGTGGCCACGCGGGCGGCGTCGTTGGCGTTCTTGGCGATTTCACGCACCGAGGCACTCATCTCCTCGGCGCTGGTCGCCACGGTGGCGACGTTCTTGCTAACCTGCTCGGAGGCGGAGGCGACCACGTTGGACTGGGCGGCGGTTTCCTCGGAGTTGGAACTCATCTGCTGGGCGACCGCGGAGAGCTCCTCGGAGGCGGAACCGAGCGACTGAGCGTTCATCGACACCGTGTCGAGGGTGCGCTTGAGGCTGGCCTCGGCCTGTTTGCGGGCGGTGATGTCGGAGGCGAACTTGATGACCTTGTTAACCTTGCCGGTGGCGTCAAAGCGCGGGTTGTAGGTGGCCTGAATCCAGACCTCTTTGCCGCCCTTGCCGATGCGCAGGTATTCGGCGGTTTGGAACTTGCCGGCGTTCAGTTCGGTCCAGAAGCGCGCATAGTCCGCGCTGGCGACAAAGGCCGGATCGACAAACATGCGGTGGTGCCGGCCCTTGATCTCGTCGATGCGGTAGCCGAGGCAGTTGAGGAAGTTTTCATTGGCCTCAAGGATCGTGCCAGAGGCGTCGAACTCGATCACGGCCTGGTTGCGGTTGGCCTCGGCGAGCTGGCGCTCGTTGTTGATCGATTCAATTTTGACGGCGGTCACATCGGTGGCGATCTCCACCACCTTGAAGATGCGGCCCATCTCGTCCTTCACCGGCGCATAGACGGCCTGAATATAGATGTCCTTACCCTCCTTGGTGACGCGGCGGAAGGTCTCGGACTTGGTGACGCCGTTGTTGAGATCCTGCCAGAAATTCCGGTAATCCTGGGTGCCGGCGTAGTCGGCGGCTACAAACGTGCGGTGGTGCTTACCTTGGATTTCATCCAAACGGTAACCGAGGGTGCTGAGGAAATTTTGGTTGGCCGTGAGCACGTTGCCCGCGGTGTCGAACTCGACGAAAGCGTAGGCCGTGTTGATCATGTCGACGACGCCCTTGGCGTTCTGGCGCTCAATTTCGGCATCGGTGATGTCGTAACGCACGCCGATGTATTTGATCGGTTTGCCATTGGCGCCGAGCACTGGGGCGATCACCGCGTCAACGTAGTAAGGCATACCGTCCTTCTTGCGGTTTTTGATGATCCCGCGGAAGGGCTTGCCCTTGCCGATCGTCGCCCAGAGCTGCTTGAACACCTCCTTGGACATATCCGGGTGACGGGTGGTGTTGTGGGGCTTACCGATCAGCTCATCGCGGCCGTATTGGGAGAGCTCGCAGAACTTGTCGTTCACACTGAGGATGTCGCCCTTGAGGTCGGACTCGGAGACGATGCTGGTCATGTTGGTGATCTCGGCACGCACCTTGAGTTCGGCCATCTCGGCAGCAAGGGCGCGGGACGCGGTCAGGTCGGTCACCACCTCGAGGATGCGGGCCGGCTTGGTTTTGTTGCCGACCAGCAGGGTAGCCGTGACCTGAACCACAAGCTCCTGCCCGCCCTTGGCCAGACGACGATATTCGCCGGAGACGGTTTTTCCGGCTGTCAGTTCGCTCCAGAACTGCTGGTGCTCGAGTGGGCCGCGGGTTTTGCCGGCGAGCACCGAATCGTGGTTTTGTCCGAGCAGTTCGGGCTCGGAGTAGCCGGTGAGCGCAAGAAAGGCCGGGCTGGCGGCCAGGACGCTACCGTCAGCGGCGTATTCGACGAAAGCCTTGTTGGTTTCGAGGGCGGCGAGACGCGCCCGCAAAATGGCCAGTTCTCCACTGCCGGCGGCGCTAACGGCGGGGGCCGCAGGGGTTTTCTTTTTAGACAAGGGGACGACTTTGGCGGCCACGGGTTTGGTCGGGGCAGATTTGCTCAGTGCAGGCGCGTCGGAGCGGGCTGTGGCTTTGGCGGAGGAGGCGTTCATTGAGGTGTCGATGCGAAGCATGGTGAATACGGTTGGGCGGGGGCGGTGATTGAATCCAAAGAGGGGTCAGGCGGCCTTCGCCGTGGCGGAGGCGGTTTTTTCGAAGAGTTCGACGGTCTGGTCGGTGTCGAGAATGAGCAGGAGTTCGTCTTTAAGTTTGTAGACGCCGAGCACCAGTTGGCGGGCGATGCCGCTGAGCGTTTCAGGCGGGCGTTCGTAGTTTTGTGAATCGACCTCCAGCACGTCGCCGATCTGGTCCACCAGGAGGCTAACGGCGCCGTCGTCGGTACGAATCACCACGTTCATCGGCAGCTCGGCGGGATAGCGATCGACCAAGGCTAGACGGCGGCGCAGGTCAATGGCGGTGACGATCTGCCCGCGCAGGTTGATCAGTCCGCTGACAACCGGGGAGGCGAGCGGCACGGGGGTCATTTCTTGGAAACGAATGACCTCTTGAACCCGCAACACCTCGACGCCGAAGAACAGGCCGTCGACGTAGAACGTGCAGTATTGGTTGGCGGTGGACATGGGGTGAAAGGGGTCAGGCGGCCACGGGATCGAAAAAGGTTGGGGTGGCGTTGCGGATGAGGGCCGTTACGTCGAGCAGGTCGGTGACATGGCCCTGCACCACGGCAGAGCCCACCAGACCGCGCCCGGAGGCGTGGCGTTGCACCGTGAAGACCTCCTCGACGATGTCGTTGATGCTGGAGACCACGAAACCGACCGAGCGGCCGTTCTCGGAATAAACCACCACGGATAGTTTTTCAGCGGAGTCGTCGCTCCCCCCCGCGCCGGAAAGGTAGCGGCCGACCCGAATCAGCGGCATGATCTGGCCGCGGTACTGGACCACCTCGGTGTCGCCGGTGTGTTCAATCTGGGACAAGGGGAACTCTTCGAGCCGGGCGGCGATCGCCAGCGGGATGGCCATGCGCCGCTTGCCGCCCACGTTGAAGAGCAGGAGCGACTGGCGCTTGTCGCTATCGGCGACCCCGGCGTCCATCTCGGCGGCAACCGGGCGTTCACGGGTTTGGGCCACGACATGGGAGTGTTGGGCGAAGCCCACCACATCCAGAATGAGGGCGACCCGGCCGTCGCCCATGATGGTGGCACCGGCGAAACAGGAGATGCCCTTGAGCTGTTTACCGAGGGGTTTGACCACGATCTCCTCGGTGTCGTTGATTTCATCCACCACCAGACCGAAGGGGCGGCCGTCGGCCTGGAGAACCACGATGTTGATCACCTCATCCTCGTTCCCGCTTGGAGCCTGGCTTGGAGCGGTGCGCAGTTGTTCGTTGATATACGCCAGCGGCAGCAGGTTGCCGCGCAACCGATAGACCGGGGCGCCGCAGAGTTTTTCGATCCCGGAGCGGGCCGCAGCCCCCTCGAGGCGAACCAGCTCGAGCAAACTCACCTGGGGGATCGCGTAGCGGGCGCCGGCGCTGGTGACGATCAGCGCCGGAATGATGGCAAGCGTGAGCGGGATTTTGATCCGCAAGGTGGTGCCCTGGCCGGCCTGCGTCTGCAGATCAATCGAGCCGCCGATCTTCTCGATATTGGTTTTGACCACGTCCATGCCGACGCCGCGACCGGATACGTTGGAGATCTTTTCGGCGGTGGACAGGCCGGGGAGAAAGATAAGATTGATCGCCTCGCGCTCGCTCATGCGGACGGCTTGCTCCGGGGTAATGAGATTCTTGGTCACCGCCTTGGCCTTGACCCGCTCCAAATCGATCCCGTGGCCGTCATCCATGATCTCGATGATCACCTGGCCGCCCTCATGAAAGGCGCGCAGGGACAACATCCCCTCATCGGCCTTGCCACTGGCGATGCGGCGCTCGGGCGACTCGATGCCGTGGTCGATGGAGTTGCGCACGATGTGGGTGAGCGGGTCTTTAATCGCCTCGATGATGGTGCGGTCGAGCTCGGTGGTTTGGCCCTGCATGACCAGGCGCACCTTTTTGCCGAGATCCTTGGCGACGTCACGCACCACGCGGGGGAATTTGGCCCAGACGTTACCAATCGGCTGCATGCGGGTTTTCATCACGCTTTCCTGCAACTCGGTGGTGATGATGTTGAGGCGCTGGGCGGCCGTGATCAACGCGGCCTGGTCAAACACCGTGGTGTTGGAAACGATTTGGTTGCGCGCGAGCACAAGCTCGCCAACCAGGTTCATGACCTTGTCCAACTGGGTGACATCAACGCGAATCGCATTGTCGGCCACACTGGCCGAGGCGCGTGCCGCCAGATCGGCGCCAGACGACTCGGGTGTCGACACCACCACCGCTTGCGGTGCGCGGGGGGCGGGCGGGGTGACGGTGTCCTCCTCGGCCGCAACAGCCGGTGCCGGCGCGGGGCCACCTTGCGGAACCTCGCCGGGTTCGGCTTCGAGGGCGGGGGCGGGACCGGAAGCGGCGGGGGTTTGCGGGGCGGGGATAACCGCAGGAAGGTCATCCTCGTCGTCAAAGAGACCATAACACGCCTTGACCACCACGGGGGTCGGGGCGGCGGCCGGGGCTGTCTGCAAGCGTTCGAGTTGAACCAACAACGCGGCGTGTTCCTCGGTGCTTTCGACGCCCGTCGCCTCCAGCACCCGCAGCATGCCGCGCAAAGCGTCGGACAAGCTGAGCAAGGCGCAGACAATTTCACCATGGGCCACAATTTTGCCGTCGCGCAGCAGGCTCATGAGATTTTCGCCCGAGTGGGCGAGTTTCTCGATGCGCCCCAAGCCAATGCAGCCGGCGGTGCCCTTGATGGTGTGGATGACCCGGAAAATGATGTTCAGAGAGTCACGGCTACTGTGGCCCTGCTCGATCCCGAGCAACTCGCGGTCAAACAGATCGAGACCCTCGTAACTTTCCACAAGGAGATCCTTCACCAGTTCCTGTTGCAGGGATGCGGACATTGACATGGCGAGCGGGGTCAGGCGGGCAACACTTTCGCCACGATGGCGAGGAGCTGCTCTTGATTGAAGGGTTTGACGATCCACCCGGTGGCACCGGCGGTGCGGCCGGCCATTTTTTTGGCGGGATCGGATTCGGTGGTGAGCAAAATGATGGGAGTGCGGGCGAAGGCCGGCAGGCCCCGCAACTGGCGGGTGAGTTCAATCCCGTCCATGTTGGGCATGTTTAAGTCCGTGATGACCAGATCGACGGCCCGATCCTTGAGGACGTTGAGCGCGTCGCAGCCATCGCTGGCCTCCAACACCTCATAGCCCGCGTCTTTGAGGGTAAAGGCGACCATTTTGCGCATGGTCGCAGCGTCGTCGACGGTGAGGATTCGTTTGCTCATGGGGAAGGAGTCGCGAAAGCGACCCCGGCCTCGCCGCAGCAACGTCCGCTGTCTGGATGCCGAGCAACGACGCGGAGAAGTAGGGGATTCACCCTAGCCTTAACGGTACGGCAGACCCATATCTTTAGCCGCAAACGACCGCCTAAGCCAAATCCTTGCGGCCGGTCAGGTCGCTTAACCTCAGCGAAACACAGCCCTTCGCCTAACGTCGTCGGGCTGGGGTGCAGCGCAGCCCAGGCGGTCGGAACCCTGCCGCGCGCCCACCCCACGGCGGTGCGACCACCCACGGGGCGCCTCGACCTGCGCCCCCGTCGACAGACCAGCCTCGGCCGCGTCGTCAGCTATTGAGCAACAACCCGGCCGACTCGCCGCCGGCCAGGGTGATTTTCCCCGGGCTCTTTAAGGTTGCCTGGATGTCGAGCAGCGCGAACAGCGCGTCGGCCACCTCGGGCACGCGCTGGATTTCCGCCAGAGCCCGGCCGACCACCTGGGGCCGCACCGCCTGGGCCTGGCCGAGCCGCTGCGCCGCCTGGCGGTCGGCCTCCGAGTGGATAATCGCCACCTCGTTGTCGCCGGCTTGGCGCATCGCCGCGGTCACCTGGCGCAGGCGGTTAACCACCTTGCGCTGAATCTCCGCGATCATGCCCTTGTCGCGAAAGGCCACCTTGCGAATGTAGGTCGAGCCGAGGCTGAAACCCCACTGGGACGAGGTCGGGGAAACCTCCTCGCGCACCTTGCGCGAAAGCGCGTCACGGTTTTCCAAGAGCACCTCAAGCCGAAGGTTGGAGAGTTGCTTGACGATGGCGGTGGCCACGTTGGCCTTGAGCGACCCGATCGGGTCGGAGTTTTGAAAGAGGAACGCCTTGGGGTTGTTGACGAACATCTCGAACCAGATGCCCACGCCCATCGGCGCGCCTTCTTCCGAATTCACCAACTGGTTACGCAGGTAGGCCTGGTGGATCACCGTGCTCACCACGTAAGCCCTGCCGAACAACGGAAAAAGCAGGGCGCGCGGGCCGAAATGCAGGATGGGCAAAAACAGCCCCGGCTCGTCGACTTGGCCGACGACTTTGCCGAAAAAGGTGTAAACAATCACCGTGCGCTCCGGCAGCACGCGCCAGAGCTGGAACATGCGGCCGATCGCAAGCACAACCGGGGTGGCGATGAAGGTGCCGATCAGACCGAAAATAAGCGTGAATAAAAACGACATGGCGGGGAGGTGCGGGCGGTTAGAGTTTAAGCACGGTTTGGGCGGCCTTTTCGCGCAGCGGCAAACGGGCGTTGCGCAGGTAACTGTCGAGCGCGGGCTTGCCCCCTTCGGCGTGCATGGCGGCGAGGGTTTTGCCCAGTTCGAGCAGGGGCGCGGCCTCGGCCTGGGCGCGGTTTTCGGCGATCTGCACGGCCTGCTCGGCCATTTTCAGGCGCTGGTCGGCGTCGGCCTTGGCCTGGCTGATCGAGGCGGCCACCTGGTTCTGGGTGGTGTTGATCGAAGCAAGCGCCTCGTCGACGTCGCTCGGCGGGTCAATGTTGGTGATGAGGGCGGCGTCGAGGTCGATGCCGTAGCGAGCGGCGGTTTTGCGGCACGCCTCCTCCATAAAACTGTTGATCAGCGAGAGGTTGCGCCTCAGGTCGTTGATCGAAACACCCTCGACTGCGCCCTCGGCAGCCTCGCCGTGGAAGGTGGCGATACGGTCGCGCAGCACCGAGATAAAGTAACCGACCACGTGGGCCGCCGGCCTCGAGATGCCGAACAGGTAGGCGTAAAGGTTGCGCTCGCAGGGCTTCCAGCGGATCTGCCCGGAGATCTGCACCGTGAGGTTGTCCTTGGTGACCGCCTCGATCGCGTCCTGGCTGATGTCCGGATCCCAGGTGATATCGACGGTTTGGATGGTCATGTCGACCTTGTAGAGCTTCTGCCAAGGCCACTTGAAGTACGGGCCGCCCGGCAGGATGACGCGGACGCTGGGGTAGTTATAGCGCTGTCTTTCCTCCTCGGTGAGGAGCGGGCCGAGGATGGGGTCGTCGGCGGTTGAGCCCGGGGAGCGTTGGGCGCGGCCGAAAGTGGTGAGCACGCCGCGCTCGGTCGGCCCGATGGTGTAGACGCCAAACAACAGGGTGAGCAAGGCGGCGAGGCCGACGCCCAGGATCAAGCCCGACAGGGATTCGAGGGGGGAGTAGTAGTCCATAAAAAACAGTGAAACAACGGGTGAAGCGGACGAAAAACGGCTTAGCTCCCGTCACGGAAACGAGAACCGCGCCGCCCACCTATCGCCCAGAGCTTCCGGCGGCACAACTGCAAACCCCAGCAACGCCCCCGCCGCGCCCCCGCCCGCCGAACCCATCCTCCGAACCCGAGTGTCACCTAATAGGTGACACTGCCGATCCGCCCCCCCCCCTGGCCGCGCTCAGTGTCACCTAATAGGTGACACTCGGGC
>JBILBW010000054.1:0-18464 GCA_044353465.1 Rariglobus sp.
TGCGGCGGATAAACTCCAGGTTGCTCGGGCACCAGGGGGCGTCCTTGCGCACGATCTGCATGTACTTGCGGATGGCGAGCAGGGTGGATTCGTCCTCCCAGGAGAGCGGCAGGTGGACGATGCGGGATGGCACCTCGATGTCGTCCACGGGCGGCAGCTCACCCTCGGCGCGCAGGAGGATTTCCATGAGCCGCTCCACCGGCAGGATGCGGTAATCGAAGTGGATTTGCAGCGAGCGGATGCCGGGGGTGAGGTCGATCAGGCCGGGGATCGGGTGGCGTTTGAGCCAGCTGAGCAGCGCGTGGGCGCGCATGCGCAGGGCGATGTCGAGCTGGAGCGGGCCATACTCAATTAAGACGTAGGAATCGCCCGCCCGGCGATAGACGACCGCGGGTGCGGTGGGGCGGGTGGGCAGCGAGTGGAGCACGGCTGGCTCCGGCGGTATGATTTCAGATTTCAGATTTGAGATCTGAGATGACCGGCGTCTCAGCGCCGGTTGGAGGGATTCGACTTCGGCGTCCTGAGCGAGGGCGAGGATGCGGGCGTGTTCGGCGGTGAGCGCCACAAAGCGGACCTGGTCACCGGGCTTGAGCTGGCCCATTTTCCAGAGCTCCGCCTGTACGATCGTAAAAGGGCACACGAAGCCGCCGCAGCTGGGGCCGTCGGGGCCGAGGATGATCGGCATATCGCCGGTGAAGTCCACCGCGCCAACCGCGTAGGCGTTGTCGTGGATGTTCGAGGGGTGCAAGCCCGCCTCGCCACCGTCGCGCCGCGCCCACTCCGGCTTTGGGCCGATCAGGCGCACGCCGGTGCGGGCGGAGTTGTAGTGAACTTCGTACGCGGTCGTGAGCAGCACCTGAATGTCGGCCTCGGTGAAAAAATCGGGGGCGCCGTGCGGGCCGTAAAGGACGCCGATCTGCCATTCGCGGGTGAGTGGCGGTTGGATGGCGGCGGGGGCGCGCAGGAGCGGGGCGGCGTCCGTCACCCCGGCCGGAGTGGAGCGGTGAACGCGGAGGACGTCGCCGGTGCGCAGGGCGCGGCCGGAGTGGCCGCCAAAAAGGCCAAGGGTAAAAGTGGATTTGCTGCCGAGGTAGTCGGGCACGTCGAGAACGTGACGGATCGCGAGGTAGGTGCGCAGGCCGGGGCCGTCAATCGAGCCGATGCGCAGCGTCTGACCAGCGCGGATGCGGAATGCGCGGTGGGTTGTGACCGATTTGCCATCGAGCGTGGCAGGCATGTGCGCGCCGGTGAGCGCGACGACGGCGGCGGTGTTGAAGCGCAGCGACGGGCCGTTGACGGTTAACTCCAGTCCGGCGGCGGTGTCGGGGTTGCCGACCAAACGGTTGGCCAAACGGAAGGAGAGGTTGTCCATCGGGCCGGAGGGCGGCACGCCGACGTCCCAGTAACCGATGCGGCCCGGGTAGTCTTGGACGGTGGTCTGGGTGCCGCCTTCAAGCACTTCGATGGTCGAGGGCGTGTAGGGCAGGGTGGCGAGGTATTTGGTGGTAACGGCGCCGGCGCGGAAACCTTCGCTGGCAATGATCTGGCGCAGGTACGGCAGGTTGTTTTCCAGCCCGTAAACGCGGGTGTCGGCAAGGGCGGCGTCGAGGCGGGCCAAGGCTTCGGCCCGGTCGCTGCCGCGGACGATGATCTTGGCGATCATCGGGTCGTAGTAGGCTGAGACCTCGCTGCCGGTTTCGACCCAGGTTTCGATCCGCGCGATTTTGGGGAAGAAGACGTCGGTGAGGGTGCCGGCTGAGGGCTGGAAGTTTTTCCCGGCGTCCTCAGCGTAGAGGCGCACCTGGATCGAAGCGCCACAGGCGCTCGGGATGTAGTTGCGCAGGTCGAGTTCGCCGCCGGCGGCGCGGATCATCCATTCGACCAGGTCAACGCCGGTGACCTCCTCGGTGACGCCGTGTTCGACTTGGAGGCGGGTGTTGACCTCGAGAAAGTAGAACTGGCCGGTGGCGTTGTCGTAAACGAACTCGACGGTGCCGGCGTTGGTGTAACCGGCGGCGGTGCCGAGGCGGGCGGCGCAGGCGAGCAGTTCGCTGCGCTGAGCGGCGGTGAGGCCGGGCGCGGGGGTTTCCTCGACCACCTTTTGGTTGCGGCGCTGGACCGAGCAGTCGCGTTCGCCCAGGGCCACCACGTGCCCATGGGAATCGCCGAGAATCTGCACCTCGATGTGACGGGCGTGCTCGACGAACTTTTCGAGGAAGACGCCGCCGTCTTTGAAATTGTTCTGGGCCAGGCGGACAACGGAATCGAAGGCGGTGGCGAGTTCGGCGGGTTTGCTAATGAGCGACATGCCGATGCCGCCGCCGCCGCCGGTGCTTTTGAGCATCACCGGATAACCGATACGAGCGGCCTCGCGCTGGGCGGTGGCGAGATCGGGGAGGAGTTCGGTACCGGGAAGCAGCGGTACGCCGTGGGCGCGGGCCAGGGCGCGGGCGGAGTGCTTGGGGCCGAGTTGGCGCATCTGCGCGGCGCGTGGGCCGATGAAGGCGATGCCGGCGGCTTCGCAGGCTTCGACGAAAGCG
Source organism: Rariglobus sp. (assembly GCA_044353465.1). Lineage (GTDB taxonomy): Bacteria > Verrucomicrobiota > Verrucomicrobiia > Opitutales > Opitutaceae > Rariglobus. The sequence goes on from JBILBW010000054.1 coordinate 2,541, forward strand.
GCGTTTTCGGAGAGGAAGCCGTAGCCGGGGTGGATGGCCTGGGCGCCGGTGGCTTGGGCGGCGGCGAGGATTTTTTCGGCGTCGAGGTAGCTTTGGGCGGCCGGCGAGGCGCCGAGGTGGATCGCTTCGTCGGCCTGGGCGACGTGGAGCGAGTGGCGGTCGGCGTCGGAATAAACGGCGACGCTGGCGATCCCCATTTTTTTCAGGGTACGAATGACGCGGCAGGCAATGGCACCACGGTTGGCGATGAGGATTTTGGTGAACACGATTCGGAGTTTTTAACCGCTAATGGACGCTAATCGGCGCTAATGCGGAGTCGTAGATTTTTAACCCCTGATGGGCACTGAGGCACACGGATGTCGGAAGCTGAGGAAAACGGTTAGGCCCAAATGAGGACTTCAACGGGGGTGGGGTTGTAGGCATTGCAGGGGTTGTTGAGCTGGGGGCAGTTGCTGATCAGGCAAACCACATCCATGCGGGCGACCATTTCTACGTATTTACCCGGAGCGGAAACCCCGTCCTCGAACTGCAAGCCGCCGGTGGGCGTCACCGGGACGTTCATAAAAAAGTTAATGTTCGCGGGAATGTCGCGTTTGTTCAGCTCAAAGCGGGTCGCGCTAGGCCAAGTCATCAGGCCAAGGACAAAACTCTGGCGGCATGAATGCATGTGGCGGGTGCCGTGGCCGTAGCGCAGGGTGTTTGCTTCGCAGGAACAAGCGCCGCCGAGTGTGTCGTGGCGGCCGCAGGTGTCGGCGGTGATCTCGGCGAGCACGCGCAGTTCGTTGGAATAAAGCTTGGTGCCGGTGGTCAGGTAGATGCCACGGTTTTCGCGGATCGTGTCCTGGGCGCTGTAACGCTCGCGAAAATCGGCGGCGTTGTAAAAAAGGGTGTCGGCGGCCTGGTTGCCCTCGAGGTCGAGGATGCGAAGGGTTTGCCCGGCTTTGATTTCGTGCATCCAAAAGTCCCCGGCGGGAATCGTGTGGCGGTAGATCGCGGCTTCGGCAGCGTGGGCGGATTCGGTGTAGATGAGAACGGACATGGCGGATGCGGCAAGTCGGAGAGGTTACACGAAGGGCACTAAAGGTGGCACAGAGGGCGCGGGGCCGGGTTTAAAGGCAGAACAGTTCGGCGTTGTAGAAGGCGCGCTCGTTTTCGGGGCGGTAGGTGCGGCAGTAGTCGTCGGCCGCAGGCGGATCGCTGCGGTAGCGCTGGAGTTTTACCGACATGGGTCCGTAGGTGGGCGAGGTGTCCAGCGGGTGGTGACAGGTCGTGAGAATGATGAGCAGGTCCATCTCGGCGCGCAGGTCGATGAGGTCGCCGGCTTGCGCGTGGTTGGGAACGAAGGAGAGGCGGCCGGCGTCGTCGGTGGCGAGCTTGCTGAAGAAGTTAACGTTGGGGACGAGGTCACGGGCGTTGAGGCCGTGTTTGCCCAGCTCGATCAGGAAGTGGTCGCGGGAATTGCGGTGCCAGGCGTTGCGCGCGGTCTGGTAGGTTTTGGTGCCCCATTTTTGTTCAACGTGGGCGGCGGTGTCGTGGCCGCCGAGCGGGTCGTGCCAGCCCAGGGTGTCGCCGGTGATCGAGGCCAGCGCCCGGCCCATGTCGGAGACGAGGATAAAGCCGGTGGTCAATTTGGCGGTGTGCTGGCCCTTGAGGGTGTCGGCCATGTTGTAGCGGTCGACCAGTTCGTGGCGGTTGAAGCAAAGAAAGGAGACGTTGGCGCCGGCTTCGAGGGCGGTTAGGCGCAGGGTGTGGTGACGGCGCAGGATGAAGGAAACAGCGGTTCCGCCGGGCAGGGTTTCGTCGGTCAGCAGGCGGTCGGCGGGAATGGGGCCGGGCTGCGGCACGGGGCCGGCCGGGCGGGCGGTGGTGAAGGAGGTGCCGGTGGCGGCGGGCGGGACGAGGAGCGGCATGGCGGTGTTACGTTTTTATTAAAACGTGTTACTGCAAGAACGGTGCCAGCGGGGCTCGGGGGGCTTTTTTAAAGAAAAAAGACCGGTCTGCGCCTTTGACTCCGGATTAAGCCGGCATTGGCTGGTCGCCGCATGAGCCATTTTGCCCGTTATCTTGGGTTGGATTATTCGGGTGCCGAGACGTCGGAGAGCAGTTTGAAGGGGCTGCGGCTCTACTCGGCCACGCCGGCACAGGCGCCGGTTGAGATTCAGCCGCCGGCTGGCCCGAGGAAGTATTGGACGCGGCGCGGTCTGGCGGAATGGTTGGTCGCCGAACTGCGCGCGGGTCCCGCGACTTTGGTGGGAATCGATCATGGGTTTTCGTTTCCGTTGCCCTATTTTGAGGCCCACCGGCTTGGGCCCGACTGGGGCGATTTTTTGGCGGATTTCCAGCGCCACTGGCCGACCGATGCACCCGACACCAACGTCGACTTGGTGAGGAAAGGCTTCAGGGGAAACGGCGCGGCCCGGAGTGGAAACTCACGTTGGCGACGGCTTACGGAACTACGCAGCCGCGGAGCGAAGTCAGTGTTTCATTTCGACGTGCAAGGCAGCGTGGCAAAGTCCACCCACGCCGGGCTGCCGTGGTTGCTTCATCTGCGGCGGGAGCTGGGTGAACGCGTGCAGTTTTGGCCGTTTGACGGCTGGGTTCCGGTGCCGGGACGCTCGGTCATCACTGAGGTGTATCCCCGCCTTTGGAGCCGGGATTTTCCCGTGGAGGGTAGGGATCCGCATCAACACGACGCCTACTCGGTGGCTGCCGGGCTGCGGGCACTCGACCTCTCGGCCAAGCTCCAAGATGCCTTTGCGCCGGTGCTGCATCCGGGTGAAACGGCGGTGGCGCAGCTCGAAGGCTGGATTTTGGGTCAACCGTGAAGCACTGGCGGCGCGACTTGTTTGGGCCTGACTACAGCAGCGGCGGCAGGGTGGTGGTGGTGAGGTTGAGTTTGCCGGTCCGCACGCCGCGGCAGGTAGTGAGTTCGTCGGCCAGGGTTTGCAGGTCGGAGGCTTTGCCCTGCACGAGGAGGACTTCCATGTAATTCTGGTGCTCCAGGTGGACGTGCATGCTGGTGACGATCATCAAAAAATACTTGTGCTGGATCGCCGCTAGGCGCGCCTGAAGGCCTTTGGTGGTGTGGTCGTACACAAGGCTGATCGTGCCGGCGACCGACTCGGTGCCGAGCTGGGCGGCGTACTCCACCAGCCCGTCGCGGGCCAGCGCCGCCACCGCCTGCGAACGGCTGGCGTAACCGCGGCGGTTGACCATGACGTCGAGTTCGTCGAGCAGGCTTTCGGGCAGGGAGACACTGAAGCGGGCGAGGCGGTCTTTTTTGACTGCGGCGGCGGTCATGGGAAAAGGAAATTTTCACAGAGAACCCGAGAGGAGGCACAGAGGTCACGGAGCAAATCGCCCGGCGACCTCTGGCTTGTCTTCTGGGCTCAGAACATGCGGGCGTAGCGTTCGATTTCCCAGGCGCTGACCTGCTGGTGGTACTGGCGCCACTCCTCGGATTTGTAGGCGATGAACTCGTCGCGCAGGCCTTGTCCCAGCACCTTGGTGACAAACGAGTCGGCCGCGAAGGCCTTAACCGCTTCGTCCAAGGTGCGCGGGAGTTCTTGGATACCGCGTTTGGCGAATTCCTCGGGGCTGAGTTCGTAGAGGTTGTCCTCCTGCGGCAGGCCGGGATCGAGTTTTTCGCGGATGCCTTCCAAGCCGGAGGCCAGCGCGAGGGTGGCGGCGAGGTAGGGGTTGCAGGCGGAGTCGGCGTTGCGGCTTTCGCAGCGGCCGCCGCCCATCGGCACACGCACCGAGTTGGTGCGGTTGTTGGTGCCGAAACTGTTGAACACCGGCGCCCAGGAAAAATAGCTCATCAGGCCGCGGCGGACGAGGCGCTTGTAGCTGTTCACCGTCGGTGCCATCGCGGCGCAGATCGCCGGGCCGTGACGGAGGATGCCGGCGATGAAGTGGTAGGCGACCGGCGTGAGGCCGAGGCCGCGCGGATCGTCCTTGGGGTCGCACTTGAAGGCGTTTTGGCCGGTGGCGAGGTCGGACAGCGACATGTTGAAGTGCGCGCCGTTGCCGGTTTTGTCGGCGAAGGGTTTGGGCATGAAGGTCGCCAGCAGCCCTTCCTCGGCGGCGTAGTGGCGGGCCATCATGCGGAAAAACACGTAGCGGTCGCACATCGTCAGCGCGTCCGCGTAGTTGAAATCGAACTCGAACTGGCTGTTGGCGTCCTCGTGGTCGAGCGAGTAGAGGTCCCAGCCGAGGTCGTTGATCGCGGTGGAGACCTTGTCTAGCCACGGGTAGCGATCCATGAAGCTTTTGACGTCGTAGCAGGCCTTGTTGAGGCGGTCGTCGGGGTTGGGCATTTGCAGGCTTTTGCCGTCGGGGCCGAGCTTCACCACGTAGACTTCGCACTCGATGCCGAGGTTCATGCCGAAGCCGAGGCTGGCGGCGTCGGCCAGGACCTTTTTGAGGGCAACGCGGGTGTTAATCTCGTAGGCCTGGCCCTTGAAGGTGTTGTCGGCGGGAAACCAGGCGACCTCCTTGTTCCAGGGGAGAACACAGCCGCGGTCGAGGTCGGGCAGGGAAGCGATTTCGTCGTCGTTGGGCGACTGGCCGAGGCCGTCGAGGGCGTAGCCGGTGTACAGTTCGGAGCCGTGGGCGAAGTGGACGAAGTGGGAGATCGGGACGAATTTGCCCTTGGGCACGCCGTGGATGTCCACGTAGGCGCCGACGACGTATTTGACGCCTTTGGCTTTGAGGTCGGCTTGGAGGGCGAGGATATCGGATTCGGATTTCATGAAGATGATGGGATGGGGTGGGACGGAGATTCGGAGGGCTTACACAACGGGCACGAGTGTTGGCACGGAGGGCACGGCGAGTTGAAGTTGGGCACGGCGGTGGCCTTGAGGGCGTTGGACGCCAGGAGGGAAGGGGGGCGGTTTTGTCACCTATTAGGTGACACTAGGGTTGGGGCCGTTGGTGAAATATGGCGTGGTCAAGGGGGCGTTTTCGCGCAGGGCGCTGCGGATGGTTTTGCTCAGGTCGGTGACGATCCAGCCGAACAGGCGCTCGCCTTGGGCAACCGTGGCGCGGCTGGGCGTGCCGGTGACGCCGTTCATACTGGTGCGGTTAACCGGATGGGCGAAGACGAGGCCCGCGGTGCGGTCGGGGTCGTCGGCGCTGGCGCACAACCCAGGGCGGGCGAGGGCGGGTGCGCGGGCGAGCATCAGCGCGGTCTCGGCTTGATTGGCATGCCAATCGGCGGCGTCGGCGAAAAACGCTTCGCGTACCCGCGGGCTGACCTCGGCGGTGTTGAGCACCGCGATCATAAAGCCGTCGTGGCGGGCGCGCAGGATTTCGAGGGCGCAGCGCAGCGGGGCGGCGTTGGTGACATGGCTGTTGACCAAAAACAGGCGGCGCACCCCGGCGTGCCAGAGCCAGTCACCCAAATCGGTGACGAGGGCGATCAGGGTTTGCGGGGAAAGCGCGAGCGTGCCGGGCCAGCGGTGGGAGTGGCCAAGGGAACAGCCGTAGGCGAGCGCCGGCAGCACCGGCACCCCGGTGGCGGCCGAAACCGCGGCGCAGACGTCGCTGGCGAGAGCCGTGTCCATGCCGGTGCCCAGGTGTGGGCCGTGTTGTTCGGTGGCGCCGCAGGGCAAGATCACCGCGTCCCTGCCGCTCGCGATGAGCGCGCCAATCTCGGGCCACGTGAGGTGGTCCCAGCGGACGGGCGTTTTGGCGGTGGCGGCGGACATAGGGAGTGAAAAGGGAGGAGGGTCTCTAGAAAGTGATGAACGGCGCGAAGGGGCGGAGATTCGGAGAGGCGGTGGATCGGGTTTAAGGCTGGTGCCCTCGCTGCCTTCGCCGGCTTCGCGAAACAACCGTTTGGGTGGTTATTCGACGTCGTCGCCCACCTGGGTTAGGCGGGTGATCGGCAGGTGTTCGGAGGGCGTGTGCAGCTTGGGGTGGATTAACTCGTCGAGGTGGCGCCGGGTGGCCTGGAATTCGGCCGACTGGAGCTGCTCAAGGCTGCGGGGGCGCGGCACCGGCACCTCGATGACCTCCTGGATTTCTCCGGGGTTGGCTTTGAGCACGATGATCCGGTCGGCCAGCAGCACCGCCTCGTCGAGGTCGTGGGTGATGAAGAGGATGGTCACGTCGACGTTACGCCAGATTTCCAACAGGTGGGACTGCATTTGGGCGCGGGTCTGGGCGTCGAGCGCGCCGAACGGCTCGTCCATCAGCAGGACGCGCGGGTTGGGGGCGAGGGCGCGGGCGATGGCCACGCGCTGCTTCATCCCGCCGGAGAGCTGGTGCGGGTAGTGGTCGGCGAAGTGGCGCAGGCCCACCAGGTCGATCCACTGGCGGGCGTCGGCCTCGGCCTCGCTGGCGGCGCGACCGGCCATTTCCAAGCCGAACAGGACGTTTTGTTTCACTGTGCGCCAGGGGAAGAGGGTGTAGCCCTGAAATACCATGCCGCGCTCAGGCGACGGCCCGCTGGTCTCTTTGCCATCGACGAACATGCGGCCGGAGCTGGGCTCATCGAGCCCTGCGATGATGCGGATCAGGGTGGATTTGCCGCAGCCGGACGGACCGATCACGCAGACCAGTTCGCGGCGGTGGATTTTTAATGAGATGTCGCGCAGGGCGGTGACCGGCCCGTGCTCGCCGGAGAACTGGCGGCCAAGGCGGTCAATTTCCATGACGACGGGGCGCGCTTTGAGTTTGGCAAAACGGGCGGCGACCTCGGGCGACTGCCGCAGGTAATCAGGAAGCGGAGCGGGCGTGCTCATGCGGCGGGGGTGGTTTCTTCAGGCGGGGCGGCGGGGAGCAGGCGGGCCATCGTGGCGGAGATGAACCGGCGCACCCGGCTCGGGCGGGGGTTTTTCCAGACGAACAGGCGCTCGCCGACGAAGGCCAGCACCTGGTCAGTCGCCAAGCCGATGAAGCCGATGATGAGGATGGCGGCGTAGACGTTGTCGAAGCTGCGGTATTTGGCCTGCTGGTTGATGAAAAAGGTGATGCCGCTGCTCACCCCGACCACCTCGGCGACGATCAGGTAAGTCCAGGCCCAGCCGAGGAGGATGCGCAGGTCGTTGTAGAGATCGGGAAGGCTTGCGGGTAGGAGCACGCGGAGGACGAGCTGGCGGCGTTTGGCGCCGAGGGTTTGGGCGGCCTCGATCAGGCCGCCGTCCACTTTGCGCACCGTGTTGGCCACGACCAGGACCTGCTGGAAAAACGTGCCGATAACGATGATGGCGATCTTCGGTTCGAGGTGGATGCCGAGCACCGCGACCATCAGCGCACCGAAGGCCGGCGCCGGCATGTAGCGGACAAAATCGACGAACGGTTCGCTTAGGCGGGAGGCGGAGACAAAGGCGCCGCAGAGGATGCCGAGAGGGACGCCGATGGCCGACGAGATGAGGAATCCCCAGAAGATGGTCTTGAGGCTCATCGCCAGGCTCTCGTGGAGCCAGAGGTCGCCCTTGAGAATGGGTGCGGTGGTGAACGCCGTGTAAAGAGCGCGACCCACCGCGTGGGGCGGCGGTAGGTAGATCGGATTAGCGCGTTCGCCGGTGGGCGGGCGCACCCCGGCGGCCTGGGCGGTGGCGACTTCTTTGGCGAACTCCGCCCGGGGAATCTGCAGGCCGGGCCGCATCCAGGAGACCGCGCCCGGCTCGATCACCTTGATGTTGGGGTGCCAAATAAAGGGCACGTAGCTGACGACGCACCAGAGCAGGAGCGGGAGGAGAAAAGCCACGCCCCCGAGGAGCCGCCGACGCAGCGGCGAAAGCTCCTGACGGACGGCAAACCAGCGGGGGCGTGACATGGCGGGGACGGGACCCGTAACCTCTCAGTTACTGCGGGCGCGGCTTATTTTTTGAGCGCGTCGAGGGTGATCGAGGCGTCGAGGTAGGCGGCGGGGTTTTGCGACTCCTTATAGACGCCGTTCTTCACGTTGAACTCGTCGGCGATCGTGGAGGAGCCGAGGACGGAGTCGAAGCCGGCTGTCTTGGCGGAGAGCACCTTGGCGCCCTCGGCGAGCGAGAGGAACTTGGTGCCGGGCATGAACGAGGCGTATTCCTTGGCGTCCACACCGGCGCGGGCGGCCATGATCTTGATGCCGTCCTCGGCGGTCTTCGGATCGGCGAGGTAGGCGACGATCTGGTCCCAGACCTTGGCGAGCTTGACCCACTCGGCGCGGTTCTGGGCGAGGCTCTGCGGGCTGACCACGATGGCGTCGTAAATCAGGCCGGGCTCGTCGGCGCTGCTATAAACGGCCTTGGCGCCGGGGACGGCCTTGAGGGCGGCGCCGGAGTTGGGCTGCCAGGCGCCGATCGCGTCGACCTGGCCGGAGGCGAGGACCTGCGGGGTCTGGTTGGTGGGTGTGGGCACGAGCTCGACGTCGGTCTCGGTGAGACCGGCTTTCTTCAGGCCGTTGAGCAGGAGCAGGTGTTCCACGAAGCCGACTTCGATGCCGACCTTTTTACCCTTAAAATCCTTGAGCGAGGCGATGCCCGGCTTGGCGACGATCATGTCGTTGCCGTTGGAGTAGTCGGTGATCACCACCGCGATGTTTTTGGCTCCGCCGGCGCCGGTGACCAAGCCATCGCCGTTGGTGACGGTGACCGCGTCGACCTTGCCGGCGGTGAAGGCTTCCATGGACGGGCCGTATTCGAACCAGAGGAGCTCGACCTCGACGCCGGCGTCCTTGAACCAGCCCTTTTGTTCGGCGATGGCGAGGGCGGTCCAACCCGGCCAGTCGGAGTAGGCGATTTTGAGGGGGGCGGCGGCAAGGACGGACGCGGTGCAAACCGCGGCGGTCAGGAGCAGGTGGCGGAGGCGCATGGTGGTCATGGGTGTTACGGTTTCGGTAAAAAGTGTTACCGGATTCCGTTTTAGCAGAAGCCATGCCGCCCAACCGGCTGCGTTAAAATAACCAGCGGCGGGTGGGTCGCCCTGCCAGGGCCGAAGGATGCGGCGCCCCTTCCTTGCTCCTCGCCCGTGGACCACCCCGCGGCGCCTAGTGTCACCTATTAGGTGACACTCTTGGGGTGGTTTCAGCACCCGGCTGCGAGGTGGGCTTTAACCGCTTTAACTGGAGCACGGGCGGGCTTCCCCTTGTCGAAAAATCAAGGCGCACGGCGGTGAGGGCTATGGTAACCCAACGCCCAACGTCCAACGCCCGCCCGCTCAGGGCGCGAGGGACACGCCTTTGAGCGGGTGCAGGTCGAGCACGTTGGGCATCCAGCCGCGCACGCTCGGGCGAATCAGGTAGTTGCGCCTGCCGTACACCAGCGGGGCGATCGGCATTGCCTCCATCAGCAGCTGCTCGGCCTGACGATAAAGCGGGTAACGCCGGGCGTCGTCTCCGGCCTGCAGCGCCGCGGCGATCAGGTTGTCGTAGTCGGGGCTGGCCCAACCGGTGTGGTTGTTGCCGTTGCTGCGCTGAAACAGCTCCAGGAAATTGCTCGGGTCGAGGTAGTCGCCGACCCAGCCGGTGGGGGTGAGGTCGTAGGTTTTCGTGCGTACGCTGTCGTTGAGCACGCGGTTTTCCTGGAGGACGATGGCGATGTCCACCCCGAGGTGGGTGCGCCACATCTGCTGGATCGCCTCGGGCAACTGGCTGGTGCTGCCCTTGGCAGTGAGCAGTTCGAGGCGGGGAAAGCCGGCGCCGTCCTTGAAGCCGGCCGCGGCGAGCAGGCGCTGGGCTTCGGCGATGTCCTCGGTGAAGCCGGGCGCCGAGGTATAGCCGGCGATGCCGGGCGGGGTCAGGTTGTAGGCGGGGGTGCGGCCGCCGCGCAGGACTTTTTCACACAGCGCGGTCCGGTCGATCACCCCGGCGAGGGCGCGGCGCACGCGGGCGTCGTTGAGCGGCGGGCGGCCGGTGTTAAAACTCAGGTAGTTGGTCGCGAAGGTCGGGTCCTGGCGCAGCAGCTCGGGGTGGTTTTTTTGGTAGGAGTCGATCTTGTCGGGAGGGATCGTGCCGGTGACGTGGAGCTGGCCGGCGCGGAAGGAGGCTTCCTCGGTCACTCGGTCCTCGATCGGGTAAAAGTTAACCGCGTTCAGGCGCACGGCGTCCCGGTCCCAGTAGGTGGCGCTTTTGACCAGGCGCACGACCTGGTTGGGCTCCCAGGCGGCGAGGGTAAAGGGGCCGTTGCCGACGTAGTTTTCGGGGCGGGTCCAGCGGGTGCCGCGGGTGTCGATGCGGCCGAACTTTTCGATGGTGGCACGGTGTACCGGATACCACGCTTGGTGCATGAGGAGCGCGGGCAAGTAGGCCAGCGGGGTGTGCAAGGTGAGGGCGAGCGTGTGATCGTCGACCACCCGCACCCCGACCTGGGCGAAATCGGTGATCTTGCCGGCGTTGAACGCGGCCGCCCCTCGCAGGCAGTGGAGCAGCGAAGCGTATTCGGAGCCGAGTCCGGGCGAGAGGATACGCCTAAAAGCGTAGGCGAAGTCGTGAGCGGTGACCGGTTCGGCGTTGGACCAGCGGGCGTCGGCGCGCAGGTGGAACGTCCAGGTGAGTTGGTCGGCCGCGGTTTCCCAGTGGGTTGCCACCGCCGGTACGGGGTGGGCGTCGGTCGGATCCATCGCGGTGAGCCCTTCCATCAGGCCGAGCACGATCTGGGCGTCGTTGATTTGGGTGACGAGCTGAGGGTCGAGGTCGGCGGGTTCGGCCAAGTTGCCGAGGTGGAGGGTCTGGGTGCGGTCACCGGTGGTGACGCGGTGCTCGGCACGTTTGCAGGCGGGGGTGAGCAGCAGGGCGAGGGCGGCGGCGAGGGGGAGCAGGCGGCGGGTCATGGTGCAGGAAAAGGGGGGGGGGAGCGGAGGCAACGCGACGTCGGCAGGGGAGGCAAGCGGGCGAAAAAAAGCCACGCCGTTCGAGGCGTGGCAGGGGGTGGGCGCGGGCGGGGCGAGGCGGCTTGGAGCCGCGCGCTCGCAGCGGCCGCTCGGCGCGGGGGGCGCTTAGTTTTTCGGGGCGGCGGCGAGCTGTTCGTCGAGGCGCTTCTGGATCGCGGCCATTTTGGCGACGAGGTCGGTTTCCATTTTCTTGCGCTCGGAGCTGGTGAGGATGCTGAACTGAGAGGCGTCGCGAATGATGTTGGCGGGCAGGGCGAAGAGCCGGGCGAGTACGCCCTGGTCCTTGAGCGAGCTCAGGTAAAGGGCGGTGAGCTCGTGGGTGAGGGCGAGGGATTCGCGGGCGATCGCTTGGGTCTCGGCCACGTTGTTGTTGAGCACTTGGTTCTTGGCGATCTCGGCGGTGAGCACGCCGCCGACCTGCTCGGAGATCTTCTGGCTGTAGTCGGCGAGCGATTCGCGGGTGAGGTTTTGGTCCTTGGCGATGTCGGCGAGGATGGGCTGGATGCGGTCGGTGAGGCGGGCGGAGACCTTGTCGACCTGTTCGTTTTGGAGGCGATCGGCCTCCTCGGGGGTTTTGGGGAGGGCGTTGAAGGGTTGGATCTTTTGGGCGATAGCGGCGGCCAGTTGGTTGACCTTGGCCTCATTGGCCTGGGCGAACTCGGCGTCGTTCATGAAGGCTTCGGCGGAGCGTTTCTCGATGGCGTCCTTGAGCAGGGTGTTGACCGCGTCGATTTGGCGGCGGGTCTGTTCAGCCGAGGCTTGCAACTCGGTGGCGTGTTGCAGACGGAGGCTGGCGATTTCCTGCTGCTGGGTAGATTGGAGGTTGGCGACGCGGGAGGTGGCGTAGAAGGCGGCGCCGGCGATGAGTAGGGCGATCAGGGCGAGTAGCGGGAGTTGTTCCTTAAGTTTGGGCCACATGGGAGGATTGGGTTGGGTGGGCACAAGAAAGCGCAGATACGCGTAAAAGCAATGCCGCCGACCACCGGGCGGGCCGGGCTGCATTCCCCGTCTAAATCAAACCGCCGCTGCACCTTGAGTTCACGTCCAAGGCCGCCGGCCCTGGGCCTTAGACTACCGTCCGCTGGCCCCTCGGCAACCGCTTCACCCGGGATCCAGCCCGGGCGGTGGGGTGGGCGCTGCGGTAAAGGGGGGGGCCTTGGGCGGCCGGTGAGCGGGCTTTGCGGTTGTTTTTAAGCCGGGGCTGCGCACGGTTTGGTTTTTTCCATGAGCCTGAACCGCACCGAGCAGCTGGTATTCGATTACCTGCAAGCCCAGCCCGACGAAAAACGCCACTGGCACGACAAGGTCTGCGGGCTGTCGGCGCGGGCCCGCGATCCCCACGCCGCCGCGTTGGAACTGGAGGCCGAGTTGTGGCGGTATTTCGAGGAGCGCTCGGCGGTGGCCTCGCCGTTTCGCGAGCTCGCCCAGCGCGAGGGCCTGCGCCGCACCAGCCTACGCAACCTCGCCGAATACCTGCTGCGCCTGTGGGCTCCGGTGAAGGTTAAACCGCGCGCCGACTCCGAAGCGCCCTGGCGGCCCTACGCCTGAGGTTTCCTCGTTCCGCTCGAGCGTTGAGGTGGACCGCGGAGCGCCGCCCCGGCTGTGCTTCCGCTGTCGTTCCACCTTCGCGCGCTTGCCCCCGCCCGTTTTCGGCCCCGGGCTGGACCTCGGCGCTCCGCTTGGGGGGGGGGCGCGGCCGAATCGGTAAACTTGTCGCCACCCAAACCCTGAAACGGCTCTGGCTGCGGCCAGCGCCCGGCCCAATCCCCCGGCTTGCGGTCAGCTGCTGCGGACCATATCCCTTTATCATCATGGAAAACCTAAGCGGGATTACCCCTCCTAAACTTAAACTTCAGGTTTCGGCCAAAGCGAAAACCTTTGTCGTCGACACTAACGTCCTCCTCCACGACCCGCAGTCCATTTTCAAATTCGCGGACAACAACCTGGCCATCCCGGTCGAGGTTTTGGAGGAGCTCGACGCCATCAAAAGTGAGCAGTCCACCGAGCGCGGCCGCAACGCCCGCCGCGTCCACCGCATCCTTTCGGAACTGCTGCCCGACTCGCGCTCCATGCACGAGGGCGTGCGGCTTTCCACCGGGGGCACGCTCTCGGTGATCATCAACCCCTACATGGCGGACCCCTCCCTGCGCGACGCCCCGCTCATGCAGAAACTGCGAGCCGTGCTCGCCGATTTCGGGAAAAAGGATAACCGCATCATCGCCGCCGCGCTCTTTGTCCAGGAAAGCTACCCGCCGCCCACCATTTTGGTGACCAAGGACGTCAACGTTGCCCTCAAGGCTCGCGCCGTCGGCTTGGAGGCCCAGGACTACCTTAACGACAAGGTCCCCGAGGCCAACGACGAGGACGCTTATCGCGAGATCCCCGTCACCATCTACGAAATCCAGCGCTTCTGTTCCGAGGGTGAATTCACCCTGAGCGAGGCCGATGCGCAGAGCCTTTACCTCAACGAATACGTGCTGCTGCGTTCCGACGAGGGCAAGACTATGCCGGCGCGCTACTACGGCGAGGGTCTGGTCAAACGCCTGCGCATCCCCGACAGCATCAAGGCGCCCGGTGGCATCTGCATTCGCGCCCGCAACCTCGAGCAGCAGTTCTTCATGGACGCGCTGCTCGACGACTCGATCGCCCTGGTCACCTGCTTTGGCAAGGCCGGCACGGGCAAGACGTTGCTCTCCATCGGGTGCGCCCTCCACCAGACCCACGACGACCGCTCACTGTACGACGGCGTTTCGATCTCCCGCCCGGTCATGGCGTTGGGTAAGGACATCGGTTTCCTGCCCGGCACGATGGAGGAGAAAATGAAACCCTGGCTGCAGCCCTACTTCGATGCGCTCGAGGTGCTCATGCCCTCAAAGCCGACCAAGGAACCCCAGTTCGCCGCCAAAAAGGTATCCAAAAAGCAGCAGAAAAAGCAGCCCAGCGCGCTGGAGACTTCGCGGCAGGACACGGTCGCCGCCAGCCATCCGCCCGGCGGCAACCCGGGAGGCGGCGCGCACCACGGACCGGCCGCGCCGATGAAGCCCTACGAGCGGCTGATCAAGAGCGGCTTGGTCGAGGTGGAGGCGCTCTGCTTCATCCGCGGCCGTTCGATTGCCCGGCGCTTCTTCATTCTGGACGAAGCCCAGCAGCTCACCCCCCACGAGGTGAAGACGGTCATCACCCGCATCTCCGAGGGCTCGAAGATCGTCTTGATTGGCGACCCGGCACAGATCGACAACCCCTACGTGGACTCGCGCAGCAACGGTCTGGTGTATTGCCATAACCGCATGAAGGGCCACGCTTTGTCCGCGCACGTGAAGCTGAGTAAGGGCGAACGCTCCAAGCTGGCGGAACTCGCCGCCGACCTGCTTTAAGACGGGCTAGATGCGTGCGGTGGGGGGCGTGGCGCCGGCCCCCTTCCACCGCTCAGGCGCGGAGCTCCGGCGGGGGTGCCATGAGCGTGAGCTCGAGGCGACGCGCCGCAAGTCGGCGGCGCTGCAATGAAATGGGCACGGTATTTGACAGCAGGTAAACCTCTTTTAGTTTCTGCGCATCCACCCCCTCGACGCAATGAGCTACTCTGAAGATCGTTCCACCTGGTTTGAAGGCCAAGGGCTTTGGCAACACGTCCCCGCTTCCGACTGGCAGGACTGGTCCTGGCAGCTCAAAAACCGCATCACCTCGCTGGAGGGTCTGGAGCGTTTCATGACCCTTACCGCCGAAGAGCGCGCCGGCGTGCTCTTCGCCGGCCAAAAGCTGGCGATGTCGATCACCCCGTATTTTTTCAACCTGATCGACCGCGCCAACCCGAACTGCCCCATCCGCTTGCAGATGATCCCCCGCTCCGGCGAGGGCCAGCTGCAGGCCGAGGAGATGCTCGATTCGCTCGGCGAGGACGAGCATTCGCCGGTCCCCGGACTCGTCCACCGCTACCCGGACCGCGTGCTCTTTTTGGTCACCGACCGCTGCGCCTCGTACTGCCGCTATTGCACCCGCAGCCGGCTCGTTTCCAACGCCCAGGACTACAACTTCCACCCCGAATACGAGCAGGGGCTGCGCTACATCGAGGCCCATCCGGAGATCCGCGACGTGCTCCTGTCGGGCGGCGACCCGCTGCTGCTCTCGGATCGCAAGCTCGACCACTTGCTGGGCCGCCTGCGTGCGATCAAACACGTCGAGTTTATCCGCATCGGTTCGCGCATCCCGGTTTTCCTGCCCCAGCGCATCACACCCGAGCTGTGCGAGGTGCTCAAAAAGCACGGCCCGATCTGGATGAGCATCCACGTCAACCACCCCAAGGAAGCGACCGCCGAGCTCAAAGCGGCCTGCGAGCGGCTGTCGTTCGCCGGCGTGCCGCTGGGCAACCAGAGCGTGCTGCTCAAGGGCGTGAACGACGACGCCGAGGTAATGAAGTCCCTGGTTCACAGGCTTTTGCGTATGCGGGTGCGCCCCTACTACCTTTACCAGATGGATCTGATCACCGGCGGCGCGCACTTCAAAGTCGATGTGCGCAAGGGCTTGGAGATCATCCAGGCGCTGCGCGGGCACACCACCGGGTACGCGGTGCCGCAATACGTGATCGATGCGCCCGGGGGTGGCGGCAAGGTGCCGATCAACCCCCACTACGTCGAAAAAATCACCGATGACGAGGTGGTGTTCAAAAACTACGAGGGCCGCACCTTCCACTATCCACTCACGGACACCCCCGTTGTGGCCGGGGACGACGCGCTGCCAGCGCAACCGGTGCGCCTCCACGAGGAGTTGCACGGCTGAAGCCGGCACTGGCGGTCCTAGCTCGCCGGGGTAGGAGCCTGCTTGCAGGCGATGGATCGTACGGGCTTGGGACGCTTTCGCCTGCAAGCAGGCTCCTGCACCATGAGCCGCCGCGGTCTACCGGTGCAGCTCGGGGAAAAACAGCGGGGCGCTCAACGCCAGCCCGTCGGCTACACTGGTGAACTCATCGCCGTCGCGCAGCTTCTCCTCACCAAAACGGGTCACGAACTCCGCCCGCAAGCTGCGAATCAGCGACGTCCCGCCGGTTAAAAATACCGTCTCGATGTCCGCCGGCGCCAGCCCGGCCCCGGCCAAAAAGGTGTCGAGGTA
>JBILBW010000055.1:0-18456 GCA_044353465.1 Rariglobus sp.
TCGGTTCGCTCGCCAGACCGGGCACCACCAAGGAGCCGTAGGGATCCAACACGAGATCGCTCGCACCCGCCGCCAGATACAGATCGCGGGTGGTCGCGAAGTCCAAATAAGCCACCACCGGTTTACCCGAGGCGCGAAAAGTCGCCAAGGCCGCCCGCACCTCGGACAGCGCCGCAAAACCCGTGCCGTAGCCGCTCGGTGCCAGTGTCCCGAGCAACACCACGCCGGCGATGTGGCGGTCGGTCGCCGCGGCTTTTAAGGCCCGCGTGACCGTCCGCAGCTGCAGCGACTGGGTTTGTTGGTTCGCGAACAAAGCGCCGATCCCGCCGCTATCAAATTCGTGCGGGGCATCCGTGATGTTCGCCCCGAGATCGAAGACCAGGTAGGAACCGGGCGCCACGGACGGAGCTTTTTTCTTAAGGGATGAAGCCAGAAACAAGAATCCGCAGGCCACGACCAGCAATCCGGTGACCGCGAACGCCAGCCCAGCCAAAGTGCCCAGAAAGGAGGCGAAGAAATTTTTCATAAAAACCAACCTTGGCCAACCGGACTGCGCACTGCCAGAGCTTTCCGCCTTGGCCCCTCAAAACCCACACGGCCCCAACCCGGGGGCCCGCGCGACTGGGTTAACGCCAACGGCTACATGAAATTAGCGCTGATCGCGCCCGAGGCCGGATTGTGCGGCACAGCGGGCGAGGATCGCGGTGGTGCGCTGGAGCTCCAGTTCCGCGTTCCGTTTGGCGATCCGGGCCAACTCCACTTCGCGGGCCAAGGCCAACACCTGGGCCGTCTCGGCGGCGTTGGCACTGCGCGCGGCAGCAAGCTGCCGCTCCACCGCGGCCAGCTCCACCCGGAGTTGGCTGGCCTGACCAAGGTGGGCCTGGGTGTCGGCCTCGATCTGGGCGGTTTCGCTCTCCCGACGAACCCGCTCAGCCTCCTCTTTTTGCTGCGCTTCGCGCTGGCGCGCCGCGCTGCGCTGGTCGGCCGCTTCCCGGGCCTTGCGCTCGGCGTCCGCCTGTTGCTCCTGGGCGGCGGCCTTGGCGGCGGACGCCGCGGTGCTGCGCGCCACAAGCTCCGCTTCCCGCTGCTGGCGGTGTTGTGCATAGGCAGCCCCAAACAAAGCCAGGAGCACGAGGGGGATCAGGAGATAAAACCGGTTCATCGGAGGGCTTGAGGGAGACTGCGGGCTAGGGTTTGGGCTGGCCGGGCGTGGCGGTGCCAGCCGGCGAGCGCCCGGATTCGGCTGGCGGGAGTTTGGCGATCAAGGCGGCGAGCGCTTTCCCGTTGGCCTCGGCCTGAAGCAAAAATTGGCTCAAGAAAACCTGTTCGGCGAGGGCGTTGCGGCGCGTCGCGGCCAGTTGGGCGAGCGCACGCTGTTGCTCCGTTAGCTCTTGCTTCAAGAGGGCAAGCTGGCGTGAGAGCGCCTGGTGTTCCTTGAGCGCGCTGTCCCGGGCAGCGAGGATCCGTTGCCGGTCCTCCTGCTGGCGACGTGCGTGTGCCTCGCGGTCCTCCCGCTCCTTTTGGCGCAGCGCCTGCACTCGCACGGCCTCGACCACCGCTTGCCGCCGTGCCTCGATTTCCGCCGCAGCATGGGCGGAACGCGCGGCGTGGAGTTGGGCCGTGCGGGCCTGTTCCCGGGCGCGCTGCTCCCGGCGGAACTGGCCATAGCCAACCGCAAAAATCAACAGAGCGACCAGCGGTGCGATCCAGTAGGTTTGTTTCATGGACGGGTCTTTAAAACGACAGGGCGGTGACAACGGCGGACTGGTTCAAAGCGGTGCGTAGGGCGCTCGCGTTGGCGCGATCCGATTCGCTGGTCAAATACCCCAACGCCTGCGCGCGCTCCAAGGTCAGCAGCGCACGCAGGTGGTAGCGGGCGGTCTTGGCCGAATCGGTGGAATCGGCGGCGAGCGCCAGGTAGCTGCCGGCAAGCTGTTGCCAAGAGAGGGCGTTGGCGGGGTACGCCTGGACGAGCCATTCGAGGGTATCGGCGGCGGCTTCGCGTTGGCCAAGCTGCTGCTGAATCGCCAGCACCATCACGTAACTCGCTTCGCGGGGAGTGACTTCGAGCAACAGGCACGCTTCGGCGGCCTTAAGGGCCGCGTGCAGTCCGGGCCCGTCGGGATGGGCCGGATCGAGCAAGGCCTGCTGGTAAAGAATGGAAGCGGCGAAGAGCTGCACCTCGACACTCGGTTTGGGGGAGCGCGCCAACCAGTGGCTGACGGCCTGGTGGGCGCCCGCCCAGTAGCGCTGCTTGAGTTCGCCACTTGCGGCCTGGGCGGCGAGGTGCGCGTTGAGCTGGCCGAGCAGATAAAGCGTCTCCAACAGGGTGGCGGGCTCAAGGCAGCCGTCGCGCTCGCCCAGCTCCACCGCGAGTTGCAGGGGGGCGAGGGCGGATTCATAGCGCGCCTCGGCGATGAAAAGCTGGCCCTGGACTTGCAGGAGCAGGGCGCGGTCAAAGCTGGGATTGGCAACCTGCGGCAGCAAGCGCTCGACCAGCTCGCGGGCCGCGCCGTAGGCCCGGGCGTCGGTCAAGGTGCGCAATTGCCCCAGTTCGGCAGCGACAGGGGTGGAAAGCTCCTGGGCCGGGAACGCCGCCCCCGCGGCGAGCGCCCAGGCTAGCGCCCAGCCGAGCAGACAAAACCACCCGCGACGAAGGGCGTAGAACCAGGGCATGACTCAGTCGGCTTGAAGGTTAAACACCAGCGGGACTTGCATGCGGGTGTGGACGGGCACGCCGTTTTTGCGCCCCGGTTGAAACTGCCATTGGCGAACCGCCCGCACCGCCTCATCGGCAAACTCGGGGCGCGAGGCGCGCACCACATGGGCGTCGCGCACCCCCCCGCTGGCATCGACGATGAAGCCGACCAACACCTCGCCGCTTAACCCGGCGCGGCGCATCTCGAACGGGTACGCGGGCGGTACGCGCAAGGTAGGCGTGGGTGGGCGGTCAAGGTCCGCGTGGTTAAACAGCTTGTCCAAGCCGGACGCGACGCCGCTTCCCGCCGCCCCGGCAAGCCCGGCCGGAAGGGCGACCCCCGCACCGGGCGAGCGCAGCCCAGGCAGCGCCGGCGCCCGGACCGGCGCCAAAAACGAGGTTTGGATCGAGGCCACGGTGGGCGCGACCGCTTCGGGCATGGCGGCCGGAGTCGGGGCCGCTTCGACGGGTCCGCCGCCAGCCGGGCCGGGAAGACCGGCCGAAGCGGGCTCCGCCGGGGACAGCGGGAGTAACTCGATCACGGGAATCGGTTCCTCGGGCGGCGGGGCGGCGGGGCGGGCGGGGGCGGATTTGAACCCTTGGCCCCCCCAAAAAAAGGCCGCGTGCAGGCCGACAGCGGCGACGAGCGCCAGTAACGTATCGCGTTTCACGTTAGGGGTTGCGCGGGTGTGGGGTGGTCTCGATGGAGACCTGGGTGATGCCGGCTTTACGAACCTCGTCGAGGGCGCGGATGGTGTCGCCGTAACGGGCCTGGTCGTCACCGCCGACCAGCACCCGGGCTAGCGGCGAGGCGGCCCGCAGTTCGCGCAAACGCGGGGCGATTTCCGCCAGGGTGATCAGCTCGCCATTCCAATAAGCCGTGCCGGCGGTGGAGAGTTGCAGGATCAGGGGATCGGCCGGGGCGTCGGTCGGGCCAAGGCTGGCGGCGGCGGGCAGTTCCACCGGTATCGACTGGATTTTGCTCAACGAGAGGGTGAACAGGACGAAGGTCGCCAGCAGGAAAAAAATCACGTCGATCAGCGGAATGATCTCAATGCGGGCCTTTTTGGCCCCGCCGCGCGGTCCCGAGAACGAGGCAAAGGGTTCGAACCCGGGACTCATGGGCTGGCGGGACGCAGGCGCGTCTCGATGAGGATTTTGCCAATGCCCGCCTTGCGAACCTCTTCGATGACGGCGCGGGCGAGGGAAAAGGGGGCGTTTTCGTCGCCGTTGATCAAGATTCGCGGCTGGGCCTCGAGTTGTTGATAGGCCTGCAAACGGGCGGCGAACTCGGCGAAGGAAACCCGCTCCAGGTCCCAAGCCAGACTCCCCTCGGCGCTAATTGAGACGGTGACGGCGCCAACGGCATCGCGGGCCTGACTGGTTTCGGCGGCGGGCAAGGCCAGGCGCAGCCCCCCGGAGCGGTTGAGCGAGAGGGTAAACAGGACAAAGGTCGCCAGCAGAAAAAAAATCACGTCGATCAACGGAATGATCTCGATGCGCGCCCGCCTGGGAGGGGCCGAACAAAGGTCGCCAAGGAAACGGTTCATGCGGCCAAGGAAGAGCCCAGCCCAAGGCCCCGGAGCCGGGGTTGGCCCAGGCCCGACGAGGGGCGGGGCAGGCGCAGGCGCGGGCAATGGAGGGAAACGGGAGAGCGGAGGCTCATTCGATGGCGCCGGACTTTTGGATGATCAGTTCGAGCGCGTGGGAGGCGTCGGCGATGTCGTGTTTGGCGGTTTCGACGGTGGCGCTCAGGACGTTGTAGGGAAACAGCCCAAGGATCGCGATGACCAGCCCACACGCGGTGGCGATCAGGGCCTCGCCCACCCCGCCAGTGATCTTGCTGGCGCTGGCCCCCAGGTCGCCGTCACCCAACGCGCCGAAAGTCGCCATCATGCCCGTGACCGTGCCGAGCAAACCGAGCAAGGGGGCCGCGGTGATGCAAGTGTCGAGCGCCGCCAGCCCCTGCTGGAAACGGTTCAGCTCCTTGTTGGCGGCGCGCATAAAGGCGTTGGCCAAGGAGTGTTCCCGGTGGCTGAGCGCATAAACAAGGATGCGCGCCACATAGTCGTTACTTTGCTGGCCAAGGGCCAAGGCGCGCTCGATGTCGCGGGCCTCGACCTGTTCGAGCATCTGTTCCACCACCTCGGGCTGGCGGGCTCGGCGCTCGCGCATCAGAAAAATCAGCCGCTCGATCACCACGGTGACCGCAAACAACGAAACCAGCAGGATCGGCCACATGATGGGACCGCCCTTCTCAAAAAGGTCCAAGGGGGACTGCCCCAGTAAGAATGCAAACGAAAGGGAGATCGGCATAAAAAATCAGGGCCCACCCTAGGGTGAAAGCGCCCGGCGAAGGAAGGTTTTTCAAGGAATTCCCGAACACGGCTGCCGGCCGTTTTTGCGAAACCCGCAAGCGCGTAGAAAAAACGCCGGGCGCGGACGGCCACCACGCTCCGGCCCGAAGCCCCGCGGTGCGGGGAACCTGGAACGGGCGCACCGGTGGGGCGGGGCGTTTCCGATACCACAGCGGCCAGCGGGCCACAGGCACCAAACCCCCCGCTGGAACCACCCCATTTCGTCGTCAACGGGCCCCGGCTAAATTCGGTCCCGCCCGCTTTTGCCCCCCCCCTACCCCGGCAAGGCTGCCGCAGCCAAAAGCCAACTGCACCTCTGCTGCGGCGTCCGACCGAGCCCTCCCCGTACCGCCAACCTCAACGCCTCCCGCTCATGCGCTCGACCGCTCAAACCACAACCACCGCCGCCCTCAAGCAGGAGTCACTCCCCCTGCGCGCGGGGATGCTGTCCGATTACGACCCGTTGCTTGAATCCATCGGCAACGCCCGCTTTGTGCTACTGGGTGAAGCCACCCATGGCACCCACGAGTTCTACCGCGAGCGGGCCGAGATCACCCAACGCTTGATCACCGAGAAGGGCTTCACCGCCGTGGCCGTCGAGGCGGACTTTCCCGACGCCGCTCGGGTGAACCGCTATATCCAGGGCAAGGGGGAGGATTCCGATGCGATAGAGGCGCTCGGGGGTTTTCAGCGCTTCCCGGCCTGGATGTGGCGCAACGCCGACGTACTCGATTTCGTCGGCTGGCTGCGCGCCCACAACGAAGGCCAACCCCGGAGCGAACCCAAAGTCGGTTTCTATGGACTCGATCTTTATAGCATGAACGCGTCCATCGAAGCGGTCCTCCAGTATTTGGACCGGGTCGACCCGGCAGCCGCTAACCTCGCCCGCAAACGCTACGGCTGCTTTCATACCTACGGCGGCGACACCCAGAAATATGGCTATGAAACCGCCCTCGGCCAGGGCCATTCCTGCGAGGACGCGGTCGTCAGCCAGTTCGTGGACCTTTATTCCCGCACCCTACAATCGGCCCACGGCCACGGGCGCGAGGCAGCGGAGGATTTGTTCGTGGCCAAACAAAACGCGCGTTTGGTGAAGAACGCCGAGGAGTACTACCGGATGATGTACCGCAGCGACGTGTCCTCGTGGAACCTGCGCGACAACCACATGGTGGAAACCCTCTTTGAACTCGAACAGCACCTCGACCAACGGCGCACGCCGCCCAAAATCGTGGTTTGGGCGCACAACTCCCATCTGGGTGACGCCCGCGCAACCGAGATGGGCTACCGCGGGGAATGGAACGTGGGGCAACTGGTGCGCCAGCGCTACCCGGCTCAAACCCGGCTGGTGGGCTTTACCACCTATCAGGGCACGGTGACGGCGGCCTCCGGCTGGGGAGGTTCGGCCGAACGCAAGCGGGTGCGCCCCGCCCTCCCCGGCAGTTTCGAAGCGCTCTTTCACGAGGCCCAGCTCAATCGCTCCCTCTTGCTCCTAAAGGACTCGATCACCCTTCGGCAGGCCCTGCATGAGCCGCGCCTGGAACGCGCCATCGGGGTCATTTACCGGCCGGAAAACGAACGCCAAAGCCATTACTTCCAATCCCAATTGGTCGACCAATTTGACGCCGTCATCCATTTAGACGAGACCCGCGCCGTCGAGCCCCTCGAGCGCACCTCGGTGTGGGACAAAGGCGAGGTCCCCGAGACCTTCCCGGTCGGGGTCTGAACCGGCGGGCGGGCGCAAGGGTTAACGGCCACTGGCCGGAAGGCGTTCCCGGGCGCAGGCCTAATCGGCCAGCGCCCGGTTCATCAGGCGTTCTAACTGGCTGGTGCCGATGGCTTGGAGAGAACCGTCGAGCACCACCGCATCCAGCAAGTACGCGAAGCCCTGGGCATCGGTAGCGGTTTCGTCCACCAGTTTAAGCGTGCTCAGGCTCGAACTGAGCGGCGGACGGGCCCCGAGCTTGAGTGCCAACAGAAGCGGTTGCTGGACCAGCGGCACCCCCGACTGGTGGCTGATCTGGCCGGTGCCGGTCAGGCGGATTTGCGGGGAGGTTAACGCCAGGTCCTTAAGCGCGAGGTTATTCTGGTCGTCGCGGCCCACCACCACGTTGAGCTGGGTGAAGGCGATCGCGGAAAGTTGCTTGGCCACCACCGCAGCCGCTCGCACCTGCTCCGCTTTTTTCACCGTGGCCTCACTCCCGGACAAACTCCCAAACAGACCCGCCAACGCGGCAACCGTGGCCACGGTCTCGGCCTTGGCGCCCGACTTGACGCTCAAAACCCGCAACGAACCGCCTTGGCTACTTAAGGCGATGTCCCCAATCGCCTGTTCGCCAAATGCCAGCGGCGAGACGGCCCGCCCCCCCAGTTTCGTGCTCAGTTGAAACTTGCCCTCCAGCGGCGAGGCCCGCCCGGGGGAGAACGCCCGCAGCAGGGGCGCGGCATCCAGGTCCGACAGGGAAACGTCGGCGTTCAGGGCGTAGGGTTGGGCCTGGGTCGCATCAAAGCGGATTGCCCCGGCCGCTGCCAACCGGCCGCCGCTGCTGAACGCGGCCGCGAACGACTCCAGACGGAGCGCATCCGCAGTGAGTTGCGCCACGCCGTTGATCCCGGTGAACTGCAGCTCGCGCGAATAAACCAGCGACTGGATGTCGATCTTGAGCTCGCCGCCGACCTCCCCCCACAGGGGACCTGTGGAGCCAACAGCCGCTTGAGTCGGACCGCTGGGAACGGCCGGCCGCGAATCCGCAACCGCTTGGGCCACCCGCGCTGCGGCGGCAACGCGGGGCTCGGATCCGGCGGCGGCCGGGGCAGGCGCGACCAGTGCGGCGAAACCGACCAAGTCTTCGAGGTAAACGCTGCCGGCGCTCAATTGGGCGCGGAGCGGAACCGCCCCGCTTGAGGTGTGGCCGGTCGCCTGGAACTTGAGCTCGGAGCGACGCACCCCGCGCGTAACGACAAGGGGGAGTTGGGCGTTGAGGCGGCCGGCCTCATCGACATCGGCCCGCGCCAGCAGCACAACCGCAGGCAGACGGGTGGCCGCCGGGTCGGCGGCGACCAAGTCGGTGAGTTGCACGGTTAACGAAGCCATCTTGGTGGCCCCGACCGAGCCGCTGAAATCCCCCCGGACCCAACCGTTCGACAAGGCGAATTTGCCGCCAGCCAGCGGCTGCCCAAGCAGGGCGGGCAGCGCCACTTCATACGTCCCGGACGCGGCCAGGGGTTGCTGGGTGCCGCAGGCTTGGGAGGCTGTGGCGGTGAGTTTGAGCAGCGGCCCGCGGGCCTGAGTGAGGATCAATGGGCTGACTTCGGCCGACCACCCCTGCGGGCCATAGTCGGCTGCGAGCGCGAGGGAAACGTCCACATTCCGCAGCTGGGGCTGCCCGGCCTGCGAAACGGAAAAACCGAGCAGCGTGAGTGGCGTGGTCGAGCGGACCGACACCCCGCCGTTGCGGGATGAAACCGTCAGGACGCCGCGCAGATCCTGGCCGGTGAGCGCGAGCTCGCCCAGCAAAGGCTGCGCCCAAGCCAAGGGAAGACCGTTCAATTCGATCCGCATCACTTCGCTGGTGCCGGTACCCGGAGCAAGGGCGCCGGTGATGCGGTTAAACTCAATCGGCTGGAGCGCCGTCACGCTCGCCAACGGCGCGGCCCCAGCGGCCAGGCGCAGGTCGCAGCGGTTAAGGCGCACCCCTTGACCGTGGGCGGCGAGGTCGAAATCGGCGATCACGTCAAGGCGACCCAACGCGGTTAAGTCCGGCCGGATTCGCCCGAGCTGGTCAACCCAGGCCTCGATTAGCCCAGCCGCCTGAACCTGCGTACCGGTCCGTGCGGCGGAAAACCGGCCCTGCCCCTTGGCCGCAAAATCGGGAAGCGCATGGCCAAGGGCAAACGGGCGGGCATCGGCCGTGGCCACGTCGAGTGTCCACGAACCGCTCAGCGGTGCGCTGGCGCTTGGGATTGCCAGATTCAGCTGCAGGAGCTCGCGGGGGCCGGAGTTCAGCGCCGCGGCCCAGGTTTCCCCCTGCAAATCACGGGCAACCCGCCCATTGAGGGCGAGGGTCGTCCCCTCCGGCACCGCGGTGCCCGTGACAATGGCGCTCAGCGCCAATTCCAGTCGGTCAAAAACCCGCGGGCTGGCCAGGTGGGCGGTGAGGTGGCCGCGCACCGCGAGTTGCGTCGCCTCCGGGCCGCTCGCATCGGCGGCGAGCGACCACTTGCCCTCCTGACCGGCGGCAAGGCCCCCGCCTTGGATAACGACATGAACTGGGCCTTGAGGCAGGCGCACCTCCCCCGAGAGTTCCACCCCATCGACGGCGAGATCAACCGGTAGGTTGAGGCGGGCAAGCAGGCCCTCGAAACTGGCGAGGACCTGCCGCTCAGCGCTGCCTGCTGGCCGGGACGCGGAGGGCAAAGGGGGCGGTCGCACACCCGCGGGGGACGCAACCGGGGTCCCGGGCGGCAACGCTGGGACGGTGAGGTCCAGCAACCAGCCATGGGCCACTAGACGCTTTAAGGAGACCTGCCGCCCGGCGGCGGCGACCAGGTCCAGCTCCACTTCGGCCGAGGGAACGGTGAGGGCGAACCCGGGTTGGACCACACGGAGGTTAACCACCCGGCTGCGGTGCAAACCGGCGTCAACCCGACCAAGGCTAACGGAGCGCTCCGGGCTGGCCGGAAGAAACCGCTGCGCCGCCCAGGTTTGCACCCCGGGGGACAACGCCAGCACCACGAGCAGGCCCACAAGGAGCACCACCGAACCAAGAGCGAGGAGAAGGAGACGGAGCGGTTTCATGCGGGGAACAAGGGGGGAAAGACTGGGGCGGCACCCAGCGTGCAACCAAGCGCACCCGCAAGGCAAGCTGCGCGGCGATAGCGGCGGAGCTGGGGCGAATCGCGCTTTTGGCGAGGGGGAGGACGGCTGTGGAAAGCAGGTTTTGCACATGCAGCCGCCCCCCCCGCGCTCAAGCTCGGGGCAAGGGGCCGGATCAGCCGCACGGCGTGGCCTTGAGCGGGAGCTCACGATGGCCCGGGGCGGCGGCAGAACCGGGCTGCGCCCGCCGCCGCCGCCGCAAACTCCCCACCCCTGGCGCCGTTTTAGCCTTTCCCGCCTTTTTCGCCACGCGAACGCCGCGGTTTTACGAGGGGCTCCGGTGGGTCATTTTTGGCGGAGCCTGCGCGCCTGACCCCATAGGCGGGGCGGTGGCGTTGTGCGAACCTGAATGCTCGGCGCAGGACGACTCGCCGGGATTAACCGCACTCAACCCTGAATCGAATTCGCCCATGATCGCCCCCCCGCAAACCCTGCTGCAAACCGCCCGCAATTACCTGCAGGCCTGGCGCCAGTCCAGGTCCCAGCACTCGCCCGCCTCCGCCGATCCCACAGCGGCGGATTCCCCGATGAAGCCGGAACACCGGCCTGGGGGAATCGCAACCGTGCGCCGGCGCCTCAAGGGCCCGAAGCGGAGCCTGGCGACCGATGGCGCCAAAAGCGGGAACGAGTACGGGGGACTCGACCCAGCGGACGTGGACTATTTTAAGCGTGGGGCGGCCGAAAACCCCGAGTTTTGGTGGCGGCTGGTTGATCGTCCCCAGTTTGCCGGCAAACATGTGCTGGATGTGGGCTGCGGGCTGGGTGCGCTTTGTGTAGACATGGCCGAGGGAGGAGCCGCCCGCGTGGTCGGCTTGGACACCGAGGCCAAGCTGATCGCCTTCGCCCGCCAGCACACCGCCCGGGAGTTTCCCGAGCTGCAATCAGTGTTGGAGTTCTACGACGAAGACCTGGCTCAATTTAACCACGGCAAGTTCGACATCATCGTCTCCAAGGACTCCTTCGAGCACATCATGGATTTGCAAGGGATGATCCGGGCGATGGCCGGTCACTTAAAGCCTGGCGGCCGGATTTACTCGGGGTTCGGCCCGCTGTACAACAGCCCCTTTGGCCACCACGGACGGGTGGCCACCCGGCTGCCGTGGCGGCAATTTCCCTGGGCCCACCTGTGGGAAGCGGAGGAAAAAATCGTCAAACGCCTCAATCACCTCCGCCAACGGGGTAAGCCCGTATTTGCCTACTCCGATGCGCCGCTCACCAGCATCCGCGACCTCGGCCTGAGCATGTATTCCCTGGCCGATTATCGGCGCTTCATTTACGGCAGCGGCATGAAGGTGGTGCGTTTCGAGGTGAACCGCAGTAAGAGTCCGCTGTCGCGGATGCTCTCGTTAATGCGGCGGGTGCCGAAGCTGGAGGAGTACTGCACGCACAACATTTATTGTGTGCTGGAAAAGCCGGCGTAGGCAGGACCCCAACCGTCGATAAAGAGCCCACCGCGGCCAGCCGGAAGGATTTCAGGTTTGAGGCGAAGTTCAGAGTTCCCTGCGCAACGCGCCTCCGTGGAAAGGAAAACTCCCCGCGCTCAAACCTGGGGATTCCGTTGGGTGTGGCCTGGGTCGTGAGCGCAGGGGTACCGCCGCGAAGGGTTCAGTGCAGAACCGGAACCGTGCCCGCTTTTGCCGTCGGCCTTGGCTGCAAACGAACAGCGTGCCGGACCAGCGCGCACAAAAAAACCGGCGCACCGTTAAGTGCGCCGGTTTTGCAGGGATTCGCTTTTGGCGAAAACCGTTCAGGAGGCGGGACGCTTAGTAGTCCATGCCGCCGCCGCCGCCCGGGGGCATGGCGGGAGCAGGGCTCTTATCCGGGGCATCCGTGATGATGCACTCGGTGGTCAAGAGCAGGCCGGCGATGGAGGCGGCATTCTGCAGGGCGATGCGGGAGACCTTCGTCGGGTCAACCACGCCGGCCTTCACCAAGTCCTCGTAAACGCCGGTGGCGACGTTGTAACCGTTGGCACCCTTGCTGGCGAGTACCTGCTGGACAACGACCGCGCCTTCGACGCCGGCGTTGAAGCAGAGCTGCTTGAGCGGGGCCTCGACGGCACGGCGGATGATCTGGGCGCCGAGCTTTTCGTCACCTTCGAGGGTGGCGATGGCGGCGTCGATGGCCTTGGCGGTGCGCAGGAGGGCGACACCACCGCCGGAAACGATACCCTCTTCAACGGCCGCGCGGGTCGCATGGAGAGCGTCTTCAACGCGCTGCTTCTTTTCCTTCATCTCGGACTCGGTGGCTGCACCGACGTTGATGACGGCGATGCCGCCGGCGAGCTTGGCGAGACGCTCCTGGAGCTTCTCCTTGTCGTAGTCGCTGGTGGTCTCTTCGATCTGGCGGCGGATCTGCTTCACGCGGGCCTGGATGTCGGAGGCTTTGCCCGAACCCTTGACGATGGTGGTGTTTTCCTTGGCAACCACGATACGGCTGGCGCGACCGAGGTCGGCGACCTGCACGTTTTCGAGCTTGATGCCGAGGTCCTCGGTGAGGAGGCGGCCGCCGGTGAGCACAGCGATGTCTTCGAGGATGGCCTTGCGGCGATCACCGAAGCCCGGGGCCTTGACGGCAACGACGTTGAGCGTGCCACGGATCTTGTTCACCACGAGGGCGGCCAGGGCCTCGCCCTCGACGTCTTCGGCGATGATCAGGAGGGGCTTGCCGGTCTTGGCGGTGGCCTGGAGGATCGGCAGGAACTCCTGCAGGTTGGAGATCTTCTTTTCGTGGATGAGCACATAGGCGTCCTCGAGGAGGGCCTCTTGGCTCTCGGCATTGGTCGCGAAGTAGGGCGAGAGGTAGCCCTTGTCGAACTGCATACCTTCGACGACGTCGAGGGTGGTTTCGATGGACTTGGCCTCTTCGACGGTCACGGTGCCGTCCTTGCCGACCTTGTCCAACGCGTCAGCGATGATTTCGCCGATGGTGTTGTCCCAGTTGGCGGAGACGGTGGCGACCTGGCGGATCTCTTCGCGGTTGTTCACCTTCTTGGAGATCTTGGCGAGCTCGGTGACGGCGGCCTCAACGGCCTTGTCGATACCGCGCTTGAGGTAGATCGGGTTGGCACCGGCGGTGACGTGCTTGAGGCCCTCTTTGTAGACGGCTTCGGCGAGCACGGTGGCGGTGGTGGTACCGTCGCCGGCGGCGTCGTTGGTCTTGGAAGCGACTTCCTTCACCAGCTGCGCGCCGATGTTCTCGTAGGCGTCGGGCAGCTCGATTTCCTTGGCGACGGTCACGCCGTCCTTGGTGACGGCGGGCGAGCCGAACTTCTTGTCGATAACGACATTGCGGCCCTTGGGCCCGAGGGTGACTTTGACAGCGCGGGCGAGCAGCTCGACGCCACGGAGGATCTTCTGACGAGCGGCCTCGTCGAACAGGAGTTGTTTAGCAGCCATTTTTTAAGTTTTGAGTTACGAGTTGAAGATAGAGAGTGGACGGGGCGCTTTACGAAACGACGCCGAGGATGTCGTCTTCGCGCACGATGGTGTATTTGACGTCGTCAATTTTCACCTCGGTGCCGCCGTATTTGCTGATGAGGACCTTGTCGCCGACCTTGACCTCGAAGGGAACGGACTTGCCGTTTTCGTCCTTCTTGCCGGTGCCGATGGCGATGACTTCGGCCTCCTGCGGCTTTTCCTTGGCGGAATCAGGGATGATGATGCCACCGCGAACTTGTTCTTTGGAGTCTTCGAGATGCTTCACGAGGACGCGATCGCCGATGGGCTTGATCTTAGCTTTGGCCATATGGATTTTGGTTTTTGGGTTTGGGTTGGGAGGTTGTTTTTTTCGTTTTTTAAACGACGCCCGTGCGCCAGCACAGCGGCCGGTGAACGGGCGAAAGTGAAAAAGAAGGGTTACTTCTTGGCGTTCTTGTCTTCGTCAACGACTTCGAAGTCGGCATCGACCACGTCGGCCTTCTTCTCGGCTTTTTTGCCGGAAGCGCCGGCCTCGGGGGCGGGCCCGCCTTCAGGAGCGGCACCGGCGGCGGCGCCGGCCTTTTCGGCCGCAGCGTAGAGTTCGGCTCCCACCTTCTGCAGGTTTTCCATGGCGGCCTTCTGCTTGTCGGTGTCGCCGCTTTCGAGGTCCTTCTTGGCGTCGACCAAGGCGGTCTCGATCTTGGCCTTCACTTCGGCGGGGAGTTTTTCACCGCTTTCCTTGAGGGTCTTTTCGAGGCCGTAGATGCTGCTGTCGAGCTGGTTGCGGGTCTCGACGCTCTCCTTGCGCTTCTTGTCCTCGTCGGCATGGAGCTCGGCATCCTTGGTCATCTTCTCAACCTCCTCCTTGGACAGGCCGGAGGAACCCTGGATGGTGATCTTCTGCTCTTTACCGGTGCCGAGGTCCTTGGCGGAAACGTGGAGAATGCCGTTGGCGTCGATGTCGAAGGTGACCTCGATTTGCGGGGTGCCGCGAGGAGCCGGGGGGATGCCGTCGAGCTTGAAGGTGCCGAGGTTCTTGTTGTCGCGGGCCATGGAACGCTCGCCTTGAAGGACAACGATTTCCACGCCGGGCTGGTTGTCCGAGTAGGTGGAGAACACCTGCGACTTCTTGGTCGGGATGGTGGTGTTACGGGCAATCATCGGGGTCGACACATCGCCGGCGGTCATGATGCCGAGGGTGAGCGGGGAAACGTCCAGCAGGAGCACGTCCTTAACGTCACCGCGGAGCACGCCGCCCTGAATGGCCGCGCCGATGGCGACGACTTCATCGGGGTTGACGCCCTGGTGGGCGGGCTTGCCGGCGAGCTTGTTGGCGATCTCGACGACCTTGGGCATACGGGTCATACCGCCAACCAACACGAGTTCGTCGATGTTGGCGGAGGTGAGCTCGGCATCCTTCAAGCAGTTCTGGAAGGGGCGCAGGGTGCGCTCGAACAGGCTATCGCAAACCTGCTCCATCTTGGCGCGGGAGAGCGTCACGTTCATGTGCTTCGGACCGGAAGCGTCAGCAGTGATGAAGGGTAGGTTGATGTCCACCGACTGGGTCGAGGAGAGGGCGATCTTGGCCTTCTCAGCCTCTTCCTTGAGGCGCTGGAGGGCCATCGGGTCTTTGCGCAAGTCAATGCCCTGCTCGGCCTTGAAGCTGTCAACCAGCCAGTTGATCAGGGTCTCGTCCCAGTTGTCGCCGCCGAGGTGGGTGTCGCCGTTGGTGGCCTTGACCTCGAACACGCCGTCGCCGATTTCGAGCACCGACACGTCGAAGGTGCCGCCGCCCAAGTCGAACACGGCAATCTTCTCGTCCTTCTTCTTGTCCAGGCCGTAGGCGAGCGAGGCGGCGGTGGGCTCGTTGATGATGCGCAGCACCTCGAGACCGGCGATCTTGCCGGCGTCCTTGGTGGCTTGGCGCTGGGCGTCGTTGAAATAGGCGGGCACGGTGACGACGGCCTGGGTGATCTTCTCACCGAGGTAGGACTCGGCGTCGGCCTTGAGCTTGCCGAGGACCATGGCGGCGATCTGCTGGGGGGCGAACTGCTCGGTCTTGTCGCCGACCTGCACCTCGATGGCGGCGTCGCCGTTTTTGCCGGCCACAACCTTGTAGGGGAGATTCTTCGCCTCTTCGCTGACCTCGGTGAACTTGCGGCCGATCAGGCGCTTGGCCGAAAAGATGGTGTTCTTCGGGTTGGTCACGGCCTGGCGCTTGGCGGCTTGGCCGACGATGCGCTCACCGGTTTTCGTGAAAGCGACCACCGACGGGGTGGTGCGGGCACCTTCAGCGTTAGGGATAACAACAGGCTCCCCGCCTTCCATGACGGACATGCAGGAGTTAGTGGTTCCAAGATCAATTCCTAGGATATGGCTCATAGTGGCCAACCGCTAAGCAATGAGCAGGCCCAGAACCCGTAAAAAAACGCTAAATACTATCCAAGAATATTTTAAAAATAAAACGGCGCTTCACCTAGGGCGTCGAAGCCGCTAAAAAAGAGCCAAATTGGCGCATCTTGTCCCACTCTTCGGCTCCGTTTGGGGGGCTGCTGGCACAAACGCCCCACCCGTCCGGCACGCCCCGGTATTTTGGTGTTCGCGGGGGCGGCGCGCGGTGGTACACAGGGCTTTTGCGTCCCACCCGCTCGACCGGGAGGGTTCTTCGCTTCTGCCGGTCAATCGGCCGCACCTCCCCACTTTTTTCACTTATGAAACGCCTGCGATATCCGGTTTTGCTCACCGCCCTCGCCTTATTCGGCGGCATCGGCTGGCTCGTCCTGTCCAGGACCAAAGCCCCGGCCGCTCCACAGGCCCGGCCGATCGCCGTGACCATTTTCTCCACCGAGGCCCGCGATGTGCCGGTTTGGCTGTCCGGCCTTGGCACCGTGCAGGCCAACCAGACGGTGACCCTGCGTCCGCAGGTGAGTGGCCAACTCGCAGCGGTTCACTTCACCGAGGGCCAGGAGGTCAAAGCCGGCGATCTCCTTGCCCAAATCGACCCGCGCCCGGCCCAGGCCGCGCTCCAGCAAGCCGTGGCACAAAAAGCCCAGAACGAGGCCCGCCGCGCCAACGACCGCCGCGAATACGAGCGGATCGCCGCCTTGGTCGAAACCCGCACCGAGAGCCTTCAGCTCCTGGACCAGCGCGCCTCCGCCCTTGCGCAGTCCACCGCGCTTGTTCAGGTCGCCCAAGCCGCGGTCGACACCGCCCAACTCCAGCTCGATTTCACCGCGGTGCGCGCCCCGATTGACGGTCGCACCGGCGTGCGCCTGATCGACGCCGGCAACTTGGTCACCGCCAACCAGCCCGGTGGCCTGGTGGTGCTCACCCAGACCCGGCCCGTCGCGGTGGTCTTCGCCTTGCCCCAACAAGCGCTCCCGGCGCTGCGCCGCCCTCCAGCCCAACCCGGCGACGGCCCGCTGGCGGTCGAGGTGCTGTCCGACCAGGGCCAACCCCTCGCCCGCGGCCAGCTCGACTTGATCGACAACCAGATCGATCCCGCCAGCGGCACCCTTCGGCTCAAGGCCACCTTCGCCAACGACGACCAAGCGCTCTGGCCCGGCCAATTCGTCAACACCCGCGTGCTCGTCAACACCCTCAGGCGCGCCCTCGTCGTTCCCACCGAAGCCGTCCAGCCCGGCCTCGACGGCCCGTTTGTCTACGTGGTCAAAGCCGACGCCACCGTCGAAGCGCGCACGCTCCAGCTCGGGCCCACCGTCAACGGTTTCACGGTCGTCACCGCCGGTCTGGCGGCGGGTGATCCGGTCGTGCGTGAAGGCCAAAATAAACTCCAACCCGGCGCCCGCATCGAACTCGCCAAACCCGCCCCGGTCGCGAGCTCCACCTCGCCGGCAAGCGGCGCCAAGCCCGTGTCCGACACCGCCGCTGCTAAGCCCGTCGTGCCCACGTCCACCACCACCGCCGCAGCGACGCCCGCCCGATGAGCCTGTCCACCCCGTTCATCCGGCGGCCCATCGCCACCGCCCTGCTCACGATCGGCATTTTCCTGGTCGGCTTGATCTCGTTCCCGCTCCTGCCGATCGCCCCGCTGCCCCAGGTCGAGTTCCCCACCATCGAGGTCTCGGCCAGTCTCCCCGGTGCCAGCCCGGAGACCATGGCCTCCGCCGTCGCCACCCCGCTGGAAACCCAGCTCGCCCAGATCGCCGGCATCACCCAGATGTCCTCGACGAGCTCGCTCGGCTCGACCTCGATCACCCTCCAATTCGACCTCGACGTTGCGATCAACGCCGCGGCCCAAGACGTCCAGTCCGCCCTCACCGCCGCCGGCGGCCAGCTCCCGCTCGACCTGCCTTCCCCGCCGACCTACCGCAAGGTTAACCCGGCGGACTCGCCCGTCATCCTGCTCAGCGTGCGCTCCGACGTGCTCCCGCTGACCGCCGTCACCGATTATGCCAACACCGTCATCGCCCAGCAAATCTCCCAACTCCCCGGAGTTTCCCTGGTCAACGTCATCGGCCAGCAAAAGCCCGCCGTGCGCGTGCAAATCGACCCCGCCCGGCTCGCCGCACTCGGCTTAGGCATGGAGGACGTGCGCAGCGTGATCGCCCGCGCCACCATCAACTCCCCCAAAGGCAGCCTCGACGGCCCCCGTCAAAACCTCGCCATCTACGCCAACGACCAGCTCACCACCGCCGCCCCCTACAACGACCTGATCCTCGCCTACCGCCAGGGTGCGCCGATCCGCATCCGCGACATCGGCCGGGCCATCGACGGCCCGGAAAACGTGCGCTCCGTTGCCTGGGTCAACACCCGGCGGGGCATCGCCATCGCGGTGTTCAAACAAAGCGACGCCAACGCCCTCACCACCGTCGCCCGCATCCGCGCGCTCATCCCCGCGCTGCAAGCCACCGTGCCGCCGGCGGTCAAAGTCGAGGTTTTGGCCGACCGCACCGGCACGATCCGCGCCTCGGTCGACGAGGTCGAACTGCACCTGTGCCTCACCATGGCGCTGGTCACGCTCGTCGTCTTTCTGTTTTTGCGCGACGTCCGCGCCACCCTCATTTCCAGCGTGGTGGTGCCCGTGTCCATCGTCGCCACCTTTGCGGTTATTCACCTGCTCGGCTACAGCCTGAACAACCTCTCGCT
>JBILBW010000147.1:0-5985 GCA_044353465.1 Rariglobus sp.
GCGCGAAGATGGCCTATCCAGCAGGATTGGCCCCAACGGGGGTGACTGAGGCGGGTGCCCCTGTGGGCGGCCGAAGGAACAACGCCGACACAGAGAGCACCGAGTTCGATCCGAAGCAGTAGGAAAACCGTTAATATCAATACGCGGAAGGAGTAAGGAGCCCAGACGGAAGGGAGTTCGAATGCTTCAGAACCAACGAAGTCTATGAGGTCTTCATGTCTTCAAACTCTGTGTCGGCGCTCCGGCTCGACTCTGTGATACACTCCGGCGGTCTGTTTTTCTACCTCGCAATCCACCGGAAACGTCGAAGAGCCTAAATAGGCGTCCGGTTTCCTCGGTTAAGTTTAACCACACCAAAAAAACGGGGAAAAACAGATGAAGCTAAAAGCCACCGTCCACCAAGCGCAGCGGGAAACTGTTCCGAATCGGGTTGGACGGGCTTGTGGATGCGGGCCTCGCGCTGGTGACGCTGAGCCGGCAGATGAACTGAGCGGGGTTCGACGAACAATTGGTGCAGACGTACGACCCGAGACTGGTCTCGAGCTCACAAAAGTTCCCTTATTTGGGAAACGCTCAATAATCGAGACACTCTCGGCTTGCTTAGGTTCCTCTTTTCTTCACACCTTATTCGTTCAACCTTTTTTATCTAAATGGATACCATATCTCGTGAGAATAATAGTTACCTGCCGGTCGCAGGCGTGATTGTGGGCGTGCTCGCCCTCGTTCTGTCTGGCGTAGCTTTGGCAAAGATCTCCTCCGCCAAAAAGGAGATGGCGGAAAAAGTAGATCCGCTCGTCCTAAAGATCGACGAGGCAGAAAGCCAGGCCCGCAACGCCGCAGCCGCCGCGGACAAGGCTTCCGGAAGCATCAATAAACTCGCCACTGACACCCAAGCCGCATTCACTCAAGTTGCACAAGAGCTTGGCAATATCCGAGGCGAAATCACCAAGGTGCAAGAGTCCAAGGCTGCCCCCAAGGCCGCCAAGGGAGAAAAGGCAGACAAGACCGGCGCCGCTAAAGAGCCCGTTGCTGCCGGCGCCGATGAATATGTGATCAAAGCTGGCGACACCTTCGCCAAGATCGCCCGTACCCATGGCCTAAGCCCCGAGGCCATCACTGCTGCTAATCCCGGCGTGAACTCCGGCAAGCTTCATGTCGGCCAGAAGATCAAGCTGCCGGCGAAGAAGTAACCCCAGCCTACTTCAGTCCACCCCTGACAACCTCCCGCCTCTCTAAGTCGGGAGGTTTTTTTTGCACGTGAATTCCAGCACCCCCTCACCTCAGCCGGCACGCTGGCGCAAGGGCGCCAGTCGCTCCTTGGCTGCTACCCGAATTTTTGATTTACGCGGGGTCGATTATTGCCATCCGGTGCGTGGCACCCATCGTGAATTCGTCGTGATCGATGCCCCTGATTGGGTCAACGTCTTAGCCCTCACCAGCTGCGGAAACCTGGTAATGGTGAATCAATTTCGCTACGGAGTAGACGCTTTTTCATGGGAAATCCCCGGTGGGGTGATCGAGCGAGGGGAGGATCCCGTTGCCGCGGGCCTGCGGGAATTGGCCGAAGAGACCGGCTTTGTCGGCAAATCCGCACGCTTACTGGGCTCGGTGAACCCCAACCCGGCGATCATGAATAACCGCTGCCATTTGGTTTTGGTCGAAGACGTCGTGCCCACCACCGCGCAGGCCTGGGACCCAGACGAAGAGATTGAGGTGGCGACCGTGCCGGTCGATGAAGTGTACACGTGGGCCCAATCGGGCCGGATCACGCATTCCCTGGTGCTCAACGCGCTCCTGCTTTTTTCTCCGGTTTGGACCGGCCTGAAGAGCGCCAAGGGAGCAAAAGTGGGCCAGATCCGTTGAGCAGGGGCGATCTTCGGAGCTCGTCGTTTGACAAGCTAGTGGCGCCTCTTAGCTTGCGTTCTTTTCCAGCCATGAACCCCGCGCCCCTGTTTGCCAATCACCCTGACACCCTGGACGTCGCCGGAGAACGCCTGCCGGTTTCGCTCGAGTCGGAAATACGAAAGATCTACGAGCGAAGCCCGATGTATTCCCGGAGGTTTGAGCTGCAGGAGTCACCCCTAAAGTGGTCCGCTTACCGGAGTATTCCGGCGCTCTCAAAAAAGGAGATTGTCGCCAACGGTCACCAAGCGTTTTTCCAAGATTACAGCGTGATCGAGCGGGGCCTAGCCGCACGGCAGTTTGAGTACGAGTCGACCGGCGGCACCACCCAATCGCCCATGACCGTGATCATGGAGGACGGTTGGTGGAACGCCCAGACCGCCCGCGCCTATCGGGCACATCCTTTGCTAGCCCCCTACGCAGACCGGCCCTACCGAAAGTGCGTACTCGCGCCGGTCGGCTGCTCCAGCAACATTTGCCCCTACGAGGACCACCCCTTTCCCCACCGGTACTTTGACGGCACCGTTTACCTCAACCTCACCAGCGATCCCTTTGTCTTTCCGGAAAGCGAATGGGATCGGATCGTCACCGAGTTGCAAGCCGTGCAACCGGAGGTTATTGAGGGCGAGCCCGTCTACCTTTCCCTGCTGGCTCGTGCGGTGCAAAAACGCGGGGTGCAGGTACCCAGCGTACGCGTGGTGATTCTCACCTACGGCAAGGCCAGTCGCCAGCACGCTCAACGCATCGCCGAGGCATTTCCCGCCCCCCAAGTCGACCTCTACGGCTCCACTGAGGCGGGATACATTTTTGTCGGCGAGGCGTTCCGCGATGACTCCCGGGTGATCGACGCGAACGTCTTCGTTGAAATCGCGGCCTTTAACAATCAGCCCGACGTTTTTTCAATTTATGTGACCACCCGCGACCGCGAGGCGATGCCGCTGCTGCGTTACCACACCGGCGACATTGTTCGCCGCACTTCAACGGGTTATCGCCTCCTCGGCCGGGAGGGCGGGCTTTACATCCGCCCCGACGGCAAGCTGGTGTCCCCGGCGGAAATCGATGCGACCTTGCCTCCTGATTTTTCCTGCTGGCATTATAGTTTAGTCCAGACCTCGGAAAACCGGTGGGACTTCCACTATGTGGCCGACCAGACCGCGCCCCAGTCACTGGAAATCGCCGTGGCCGGCGCCATCGGACCGGAGGCTCGGGTTGTGGCGTTTCGGCGACGCTTCATTGCCCCGGCCGCCAGCGGCAAGTTTGCCCTGCTCAAGCCGCTCGCCAAATAGCTGGAGCGAGCCCTCACGGGGCAACGGGGCGGGCGTGGGTCTGCTTCTGACTGGCTGTAGGTTTTCTTATACACGTGCGCCTGCGCAAGGCCGGTAGAGCGATACCTTTACAACTGGAGTCGTGCTGACATGGGTACATTGCCCATTCGCCGGTTTCTTTACGGCGCTTGGATTATTTCGACACCCAGAACCTGACCCACCTGCGCGATGAGCCTAATCGGTAATTTCTTCACTTCGTCCATTGGGCGAAAACTCCTCATGGCCGTTTCCGGCCTAATCCTCGTTGGATTCGTGTTCGGCCATTTGGCCGGCAATCTCCAGATTTTTGGAGCTCCCGACCGGATCAACGGCTACGCCCATTTCCTTCAGTCCCTTGGACCGGTACTCTGGGTCGTGCGCTTGGTCTTGTTGGCAACAGCAGCCGTCCACATTTGGGCGGCGGTGGTGCTGACGCTCGAAAACAGGAAGGCACGCGGGCCCCTCGATTACGGCGTCAAGGGTTACATCCGGGCCACGGTGGCCTCGCGCTACATGCGCATGACTGGCCTCGTGGTGCTGGCGTTCATCATTTACCATATCGCCCACTTCACGCTCGGTGCCACCGACAGCGCCAACTTTAAAGCCAACTTGCCCGAGTATAAACTCACCGAGGACGTCCGCGAATTCGGCTTCCCTTTGGCCGCCAAGGATACCGAGGTGGCCGACGTCTACAGCATGATTTTCCTAAGTTTCCGCAACCCGATCATCTCGGGTTTCTACATCCTCGCCACCGGCTTGCTGTCCTTCCACTTGCTGCATGGTTTCGAATCGATGTTCCAAACCCTCGGGCTGCGTAACCACCGCTGCGGCTGCTGCCTGCGCCGTTTCACCGCCTTGATCTGCCTGGCCTATTTCGTCGGTAATCTGGCTATACCGGGCGCCATTTGGCTCGGCTTGAACAAACCCCATGCCGGTACCTACGCCGCCTCTGCCACACCCGTCGCACACTGCACCAGTTGCGCTGCCAATTAAACGCTAACGCATTTCGCTCTACCCGCCATGGCCCAACTCAACTCCAAGATTCCTTCTGGCCCCCTCGCCGACAAGTGGCGCAAGCACAAGACGGAGATCAAACTCGTTAACCCCGCCAATAAGCGGAAGTACAAGGTTATCGTCGTAGGTGCCGGCCTCGCCGGTGCCTCCGCCTCCGCCACCCTCGCCGAACTCGGCTACCAGGTGGAGACCTTTGTTTTCCACGATAGCCCTCGCCGCGCGCACTCCATCGCTGCCCAAGGGGGCATCAACGCCGCCAAAAACTACCAAAACGACGGCGACAGCGTGCACCGCTTATTCTACGACACCATCAAGGGCGGCGACTACCGCGCCCGCGAGGCCAACGTCCACCGCCTAGCCGAGGTCTCGGTCAACATTATCGACCAATGCGTCGCCCAAGGCGTGCCGTTCGCCCGCGAGTACGGCGGACTCCTAGCCAACCGCTCCTTCGGTGGAGCCCAGGTTTCCCGCACCTTTTACGCCCGCGGCCAGACCGGCCAGCAGCTCCTCCTCGGCGCCTACTCCGCCCTGTCCAAGATGGTCGGGCAAGGCGCGGTCAAACTCCATGTTAACTCCGAGATGCTCGATCTCGTGGTTGTCGACGGCCAAGCCAAGGGCATCATTGTTCGCAATTTGGTGACGGGCGCGATCACCCGCCACGCTGCCGACGCGGTCATCCTCGGCACCGGCGGCTACGGCAACGTCTTTAACCTCTCCACCTACGCCCGCGGTTCAAACACCACCGCTATTTGGCGCGCGTTCAAGCGGGGCGCCTGCTTCGCCAACCCTTGCTACACGCAAATCCACCCCACCTGCATTCCCGTCTCCGGAGAATACCAGTCGAAACTCACCCTCATGTCGGAATCGCTCCGAAATGACGGACGCATCTGGGTGCCGAAAAAGGCTGCTGACTGCAAAAAGAAGCCCTCCGACATCGCCGAAGAGGATCGCGATTATTTCCTCGAGCGCATCTACCCAAGCTTCGGCAACTTGGCTCCCCGTGACGTCGCTTCCCGCGCCGCCAAGCGCATGTGCGACGAGGGTCGCGGCGTCGGCGAGACCGGCTTGGGCGTCTACCTTGATTTCGCCGAAGCGATTCAGCGCTATGGCAAACAGGCCGCCGCCCGCGCCAACCTCTCCCAACCCTCCCCCGAAAAGGTCCTCGAGCTCGGTGAAGCGGCGGTCAAAGAGCGCTACGGCAACTTGTTCGACATCTACCACGAGATCACCAACGAGAGCGCCTACAAGCAGCCCATGCGCATCTACCCTGCCGTGCACTACACGATGGGTGGCCTCTGGGTGGACTACAACCTCATGTCCAACCTCCCCGGCCTGTTCGTGCTAGGCGAAGCCAATTTCTCCGATCACGGCGCCAACCGCCTCGGAGCCTCGGCGCTTATGCAGGGTCTGGCCGACGGTTATTTTGTGGTACCCTACACCATTGGCGATTACCTCGCCGGACTTAAGCCCGGTTCCTGCCCCTCCGCCGAGGCCCCGGAGTTCAAGGCCGCCGAACAGCACATCCGCGACTTCACCCACCGCCTCCTAGGCGCCAAGGGCAAGGAGCCGGTGAATTACTTCCACAAGAAACTAGGTAAGATCATGTGGGATTATTGCGGCATGGCGCGCAACAAAGAGGGGCTGGAAAAGGCCCTCCAGGAAATCGCCAAGCTGCGTGCGGACTTTTGGGCGAACGTCAACGTCCCTGGCTCTGGCGAAACGCTCAATCAGGCCCTCGAACGCGCCGGCCGCGTCGCCGATTTCA
>JBILBW010000002.1:0-63477 GCA_044353465.1 Rariglobus sp.
CCCCAGAGGACCGATGCGTTTGCCCGGGACCGTTTGGGGATTGATTTCGCTCATTGCCAAGATCAGGCGTTTCTGTTGGCTAACCTCCAACTTTTAAATCACAAAATCCCAATGTATCAAAACCGCTTAAACCGCGCCAAAAGCCTCGCGCTCTCGCTGGGTGCCGCCCTCGGTCTTTTCCTCCTGACCGGCTGTAACGTCGGCATCACCAACCTTACCCCGGGCGTGCTGGCGGAAAACCCCTCGCAGATCTACACGATCTCCACGCGGATCACCCCCAAGTCGATCAACATCATCCCCAGCAGCCTGGTGGTGCGCATCATCATCGATGGGCAGAGCTTCCCCATGCGCTCGAGCGATCTCGGCAATAAAATCTACGACTTCGACTATCAACTGCCGGCCGGCCGCACCGAGATCGCCTATTACTTCTTGGTTAACTACAAGTATGAACAACAGGGGGTAATCCGCGACCGCGAGGAATTCACCGACGTGATCCGCTCCAAGATTGTGAGCCGCTACGTGCTCTCCCTCGAAACCAACCGTGGCCCGGTCGGCGCTCGGATTAGCGTGCTCGGCCGCGGATTCACCGCAAACGACACGGTCTCCTTTGATGGCACCTCCGCCCGCACGGTTTTTGATTCCGCCAACTCGATCAGCTTCTTCGTCCCGGCGGTCGAAGCCGGCCGCAATTATAAAGTCGAACTGATCGGCGCCCAGGGCACTTCCCCGATCGGAACCTTCCGCGTCGACCCAACCTCCCTCAGCGTGAGCCCCAGCGAGCTTTCCCTCAACCGCGGTCAGACTCAGTCCCTGACGTTCACCCTCTCCACCCCGGCCCCAACCGGTGGCCTCCTGCTCGACATCACCACCAATGCGCCCGAGAGCGTGATCATGCCCGAGGTCGTCGTCCCGGCTGGCAGCACCAGTGCCACCGTCGCGGTTACCGGCGGCAAACCCGGCTCCGGCACCCTCTTCTTGAAGGGCTTTGGTTCGGGCGAAGTCACCGTCCCGGTAACGGTCAAATAACCCGCTCCAGCCCCCCCCCAGCCAGGCCGGTCCTAATGGGACCGGCCTTTTTTATGGCCCACCATCCCGACCGGCCGGCCCAAGGGGGGGATTCCTGGCAGGCCGATTTGGCCATCCAGCGGCTGGGAGCCGGCTGAAAAACCTGGCTGGAGTCCAAGCGAGGGTAGCCGTTCGCCGGCTTAACGCACCTGTAAGGTGCTGCCGTCGAATTCGATGCCGAGGGACGGAATGGTTACGGCTTTGCGCGCACCTTGTTTTTTAACCGTGCCCGCGTGCCACGCCTTGTAGCCCGAAGCTTTTGCCGCCCCCAACGTCGCCTCGAGGTTGGCGGGGGACACGTAAGCTACAAACCCGATGCCTTGATTGAAGGTCGCATAGGCCTCGCGCAGATCGATGGGACCGGCCTCGCGCAAAAACTTAAACAGGGCCGGCTCTTCCCCCGGGTTGGTGATCTCGTAAACGAAGGGTTCGTCGAGGCGCATCAGTTTACGCCAGCCGTGCCCGGTCACGTGGGCCACGTAATTCAACTTGATCCCCGCCTGCTGGCACTCGTTGACGAATTTTACGTAGATCACCGAAGGCGCGAGCAGGGCCTCGCCGTAAGTGCGGGAATCGCCGTGGCCAATCGGGGTCTGGTAACCCTGAGGCAACTTGGTGGCGATGAGCCGGCACAACGACAAGCCGTTGGTTTGTACTCCCGAAGAGGCCAGAAACACAATGGCGTCGCCGTCGCGAACATCGCCGACGATGCGCTGCGATTTGGGCGAAACCTTGCCGATGGCTGAACCGGCGAGGACGATCGCCTCCTCTTTCACAATGCCACGCAGGGTCGGCGTTTCGCCACCGCCCCAAACCGCGCCTGCTTGGCGGCAGCCTTCAGCCCATCCCTCAACGAGCGCCTCCATCCGCTTGGCGTCGGTGAACCAGGACGATTCGCCCACGGCGGCATGCATGGCCACCGAGATTGGCAAGGCCCCGCACGTCACCAGGTCGTTGACGATGGTCGCGACCGTATCGATCGAAATCTCGCGATAAAAGTTTTTGCCGGTCTGAGCGTAAACGGCATCGGCCACCAAGTTCTTGGTCCCCAGTCCCTCCTCGACGTGGGCGAGGAAATGGTCGTCAGCCTCCATCAGGTAACAACTTTCGCCGCGGGTGTTGGCAGGCTCGGCGTAGCCGTGCAACTCCAGCAGCGGGGCGGTGGTTTTGGCAGCCTTTTGGCAGGCGCGCTTAAAAGCGTCGAGTTGGTCGTAGTTAACGCCGGAGGATTCGTAGGAGAGCGACATGCGGAGGGACGGGATTAAACCGTAATTAAACGCTGATGATAAATGAGTGACAACAAGGTGGGTCTTGGCCGCGCGGCCCGGAGCGGCGAGCGCGACAACGCAACCCGGTTAGTAACTGCGCCCCTCGCCTTTTTCGAAGTAGTTCAAAAAGGCCTGGTTGACCACACGGAAGCCACCCGCCGTCGGGTATTTGCCGGTGAAATACCAATCTCCCGTGTGATTGGGGACCGCAGCGTGGAGGTTTTCGATCGTTTGATAAATGATCTCAAATTCACCCTGCCACTCAATGTTCTTGGGCCGCACCAGCTCGGTGATCTTGGCGGAAATGTCCTCCGGGGTGAAGGGCTCGTAGATCTTGCGGACATGGTTAACGCACTCGCCCTGGGCCACGGCTTCGCGGCAAAGCGCGTAAACCTCCTGGAGAAGATGGGACTGTCCGCGTTCCTTCAGGAGGCAAACGGCAGCCTCAAAGGCCACGAACTTGCCCAGCTCCGACATGTCGATGCCGTAGCAGTCGGGGAAGCGGATTTGCGGGGCGGTCGACACGATCACGATCTTCTTCGGATTTAACCGGGAGAGGATGCGTAGGATGGAGCGACGCAAGGTGGTGCCGCGCACGATCGAGTCGTCCACGCACACGAGATGGTCACCCGGTTTAATCGAGCCATAGGTGATGTCGTAGACGTGGCTGGCGAGCTGGTTGCGCATCCCTTCCTGGCCGATGAAGGTCCGGATCTTGATGTCCTTGGAGACGACCTTCTCGCCGCGCGGCCAGTTGCGTAAGATCAGGTCGTCGAGCAGCGAGTCGGTGAGCAGGCCGGCCGTCGATGCAGCCATGATGGCCTTTTTCACCTCGTCGCGCCGTTTTTCGCGGAGCGCGTTCATGAGGCCGTAGTAGGCCACCTCGGCGGTGTTGGGCACGAAGCTGAACACCGTATTCTCCCAGTCATAGTCGACCGCTTTGAGAACCTGGTCGGCGAGACGCCCGCCGAGAAGTTTACGCTCCTGGTAGATATCGATATCGTTGCCGCGGGAAAAATAGATGCGCTCAAACGAGCAGGCGGTGCGCGGGAGCGGCGCGGTGAAGGGCGCACTGCTCACCTGCCCGTTGCGTTTCATCACCACGACATGCCCGGGATTGACCTCCTTGGGCTGGTCGAGCGCCAGGTCGAACACGGTCATGAGCGGGGCGCGTTCGGAGGCAAAGGCGATAACCTCGTCGTTCTGGAAATACCAGCAGGGGCGGATGCCGGAGGGGTCGCGGGCGACAAACGCGTCGCCGTTACCGATCAGACCGCACAGGGTGTAGCCGCCGTCCCACTTTTGCGAGGCGCGGGTGATCACCCGCGCAAGGTCGAGTTCATCGCTGATGCGCTGCGAGGTGGCCTCCGGGGTGAGCCCCTCGCCGCGCAGCTTGCGGAACAGCTCCTCGTGTTCCTCATCGAGGAAAAAGCCGATTTTTTCGAGCA
The DNA here is from genome assembly GCA_044353465.1 of Rariglobus sp. Classification (GTDB taxonomy): domain Bacteria; phylum Verrucomicrobiota; class Verrucomicrobiia; order Opitutales; family Opitutaceae; genus Rariglobus. Next base: position 3,782 of record JBILBW010000002.1, read on the forward strand.
TCGCCTGGGTGTCGGTGGCGAAGATCGGGTGCTGGCCCATGGCGATGAGCGAGCGGTTCAGCTCCTCCGTGTTCGTCATGTTGAAATTGCCGCACAGCGCGAGGTTGCGCGTGGGCCAAGGCGAACGGCGGAAATAAGGGTGGCAGGAGGAAATGTTGTAGCCGCCGCTGGTGCCGTAGCGCAGGTGGCCCATCAGCAACTCGCCGCCGAAATCAAAGTGCTTTTTGACCGTATCGGCGAACTCGGGGTGAATCTCGCCGGTCGCGACCTTCTCGTTGTATTGTGCGAGCAGGCTTTTAAAGATTTTGTCCAACGGGTTGGTCTTCACGCACCGTTCGCGGAACATATACGGATCGCCCGGTGCGATGTCGCTTTTCACGCAGGCCACGCCGGCTCCGTCCTGACCGCGATTATGCTGCTTTTCCATCAGCAAAAACAGCTTGGTGAAGCCCCAGAGTGGCGTGCCGTATTTCTCTTGGTAGTAAGACAGCGGCTTGAGCAGCCGAACCATCGCAATACCGCATTCGTGGGTGATCTTGTCGCTCATGAGTGGGAACAGAAATCCTGATCGGGGCCGGCGCCCGGCGCGAGCGCCGGGCACGCCTCAAGCGCAACCGCCCGCAATGTCCCCGCCAAATGGCCCGGCGGTTGGCGCAGGGTGGCGGAAGTGACGTTTGCGTGGAGTTTCACAGGCCGTTAAAAGAAGACGATGACGCCCTGAATCCCCACCCGGTCAAGGGGTTTTTACCCTGCCTTTTTCCGGGCCCTGATTGCGGGGGTGAAATTGAGCGTGTTGCTCGATCAGGCGGCGCTCCTCCACTGCAGTATAAATTTGTGTGGTTGAAATATTTGTATGTCCGAGCATCTCCTGGATCGCGCGTAAATCGGCGCCTCCCCCGAGCAAGTGGGTGGCAAACGAGTGGCGCAACAAGTGGGGCTTCACGGGCTTGGTGATTCCCGCCTGGCGTGCGTATTTTTTGACCAGTACCCAGAGCATTTGCCGGGAGATCGCCGTCCCCCGCTCGCTCAGGAAGAGCTGGCTGCCGGTGGTGCGCTTCACGAAATGGGGCCGGGCCGCCGTGAGGTAGGCGCCGAGCGCAGCGCTCGCCTTGCCGCCAATCGGGACCACCCGCTCCTTAGCCCCCTTGCCAAAAACGCGGAGGAAGCCCGCCTCCAAATCCACCTGCTGAATCAGTAAACCGGCCAGTTCGGAAACGCGCAGTCCGCTGGAATAAAACAACTCAAGGATGGCCCGGTCGCGCAGCGCGTGGGCGTCCCCGCCGAGCGGCGCGGTCAGCAGCGCCTCGATTTCCTGGGCATTGAGCGTGCCGGGCACCTTGCGCTGCAATTTTGGCCCCTGAAGCAGCTCGGTGAAATCATCGGGGCGCACGCGCTCGCGCACGAGGTGGCGGGCAAACATGCGCAGCGCCGAGAGTTTTCGCGCCAGGCTGGCCACCGTGTAGTCGTCACCGCTGGGCGACTGGCCGGCTCTGAGCGCATACAACCAGGCGCGCACCTGATCTGCCGTCGCGGCCTTCCACGTTGTTACCCCCGCTCGGACGAGGTAGGACGCACACTGGCGCAGGTCGCTCTCGTAGGCCTCCAGGGTGCGGTCCGAGCGGCCCCGCTCTAAGGTCAGCGAGTTGCCGAAATCACGAATCGGCTCGTCGAGACCGGCGGGTAGATCGAACGGGCTACTTTCAGCGGGTGAGGGGGTGTCGGGCACCGGTCAAAAAAAAAGACGCCGTCTTAAGGGCGGCGTCGAAAGGGACCATCCGGCGGGCGGGGCGGCCTCAATAGCGACGCTTGCGGGGCACGAACGGCTGGGCGTTCACGTCCTTCATGCGGTAGGTGATGCGGGCCTTTTCCAAGTCGTAGGGGCTCATCTCCATCTTCACGCCATCGCCGGCGGCGATTTTGATGAAGTTTTTGCGCAGCTTGCCCGAGATGTGGGCCAGCACGATGTGCCCGTTGGAGAGCTGGACTTTGAACATGGTGCCGGGAAGCACGGTCACGACCTTGCCTTCAACTTCAATGGATTTGCCGTCAGAGGATTCAGACATGATTTAAAGCGGCAACGAGGCCTAATACGTGTGGGAGCATGCGAAAGATTCGATATATAAAAGCTACTTGTAAGCCACCCTTCACTCGCCTTAGTCAAGTTTTTCCTCGGGTCGCCGGTCGCGGCGCACCTGTCAACTCGACCTCACCATGTCCCCCTCCGCCCGCCTGCAAGAGTGCCCGTTCGAGAAGCGTTTCCCCTCGCAACTCAGCCGGGACGACGCGTTTTTCATGAGCTTGGCCTACAATCAAGCGATCGACGCCTGGCGCCGCGATGAGGTGCCCATCGGTTGTGTGATCGAACACGGCGGGGAAGTGATCGCCCTCGCCCACAACACCGTGGAAAGCGCGCAGGACCCAACCGCCCATGCCGAGGTCCTGGCCATCACCCAGGCCGCCGCCAAATTGGGCAACTGGCGGCTCGAGGACTGCACCCTCTACGTGACCAAAGAGCCGTGCCCGATGTGCGCCGGGGCCACCCTCATGTCCCGGCTCAAACGGGTGTGCTACGCGGTGCCCGACCCGAAGATGGGCTGCCTGGGCGGGGCGACCGACTTGAACACCCTGCCGCGGGTTAACCACCACCTCGAAATCACCGCCGGGGGCGTGCTCGAAGAGGAATGCCGCGCGCTGCTCCAGGCGTTCTTTAAATTAAAGCGGGCCGCCGCCCCGGTGGGGGAAGGTTCCCTCCCGCCACCATTATAAGTGGGGCCAATCGGGGGCATTCAGCCTCGATCACACTGCTCGTCCCGAGCAGATGCACCTTTCACGCCCCGGCTTCCCCCGGTTGAGTCTCCAACCATGTCACTGCCGATCATTATTCAAGGAGGAATGGGCGTCGGAGTCTCCAACTGGACCTTGGCCCGCGCCGTTTCGCAACAGGGTCAATTGGGCGTCGTTTCCGGCACGTTGTTGGCCGTGGTGCTGGCCCGAAGATTGCAACGGGGCGACCCCGCCGGCGACATGCGCCGAGCCATCGCCCACTTTCCCTACCCCGCCATGGCCACCCGGGTGCTCACTGACTGGTTCATCCCCGCTGCAAAAGCGGCCGACAAACCGTTCAAATCCGTCGAGATGCCCACGCTCAACGCCTCGCCGGGTTTCGTCGAACTAACGGTGATCGCCAACTTCGTGGAGGTGTTCCTCGCCAAGGAAAACCACCCGGGCCTGGTCGGCATTAACCTGTTGGAAAAAATCCAGCTTCCCACCCTTGCTTCGCTTTACGGGGCGATGCTTGCCGGCGTCGACTATGTGCTCATGGGCGCGGGCATCCCCCGCGCCATCCCGGGCGTGCTCGACCAGTTTGCCCGCGGCGAGGCGGCCACCCTGCGGATTGACGTCACCGGCCCCGCCGACGCCGCCCAAGCCCGGGTGGAGGCCTCCACCGGCTTCGACCCAACCGCCTTTCTCGGCGGCCCTGCGCCCACCCTGAAGCGCCCCCGGTTTCTGGCGATCGTGAGCTCCGCCACCTTGGCGATGACCCTTGCCCGCAAATCCTCCGGGCAGGTCGACGGTTTTGTGGTCGAGACCGAGGCGGCCGGCGGCCACAACGCTCCGCCCCGCGGCCCGCTCCAACTCACCCCGGCCGGCGAACCGCTTTACGGCGAGCGCGACTTGCCCGAGGTCGCCAAAATCCGCGCCCTCGGCCTGCCCTTTTGGCTGGCCGGCGCCCATGCCACCCCGGAAAAACTGGCCGAGGCTCAGCAACTCGGCGCGGTAGGCGTGCAGATCGGCACCGCCTTTGCCTTCTGCGACGAGTCCGGCATGAAGCCCCAGCTCAAACAGGAGGTCGGTGAGTTGGTACGCTCGGGCCTGACCCGGATTTTCACCGACCCGTTCGCCTCGCCCACCGGCTTCCCCTTCAAAGTTCTCCAGCACCCCCAAACGCTGGCCGAACCCAGCTGTTACGAGGATCGCCCGCGCATCTGCGACCTCGGCTATTTACGCGAAGTCTACACGCAGCCCGACGGCGCGCTCGGCTACCGCTGCGGGGGCGAACCAGTGGGGAATTTTCTGCGCAAAGGCGGAACCGCGGAAGCCGCCGCCGGCCGAAAGTGCCTCTGCAACTGCCTTCTCGCCACCGTTGGGCTTGGCCAGACCTACAAAAACCACGCCGAGCCGCCGATGATCACCGCCGGCCACGATGTGGTTCACCTCGCCCGCTTCTTTCCCGAAGGGGGCACCCGCTACCGGGCCGCCGATGTGATTCGCCTGACACTGGGCGCGGCGTAAACTCGGCCCCGTTTCCCCGCTTGCTACCGACCGACCGCCCGGCGCCACCGCCGGGCTTTTTTTTACGTTTTTTCCGACCCTCCGGCACCTTGCTGGCTCGACGCTTTCCGCTGCTTTCCCCAGGGTCTGCCCCGACAAAACCCTCTTCACTATGAGCAACACGCCCACTATTCCAGCCCGCCCAAAAAAAGTCGCCCTCCTCACCGCCGGTGGCCTCGCACCCTGCCTCAGTTCCGCCGTCGGCGGCTTGATTGAGCGCTACACCGAGATCGCCCCCGAGATCGAGCTGATCGCCTACCACAGCGGCTACAAGGGCCTGCTGCTCGGCGATTCCTACAAAATCGGTCCGGCCGAGCGCGCCGCCGCCGGCATCCTCCACCAGCACGGAGGCAGCCCGATCGGCAACAGCCGGGTGAAACTCACCAACGTCAAAGACTGCGTGAAGCGCGGTCTGGTGAAAGAGGGTCAGGATCCGCAAAAAGTCGCCGCCGACCAGCTCATCAAGGACGGCGTGGACATCCTCCACACCATCGGGGGAGACGACACCAACACGGCCGCCGCCGATCTCGCCGCCTTCCTAGCCAAGAACAACTACGGGCTCTCCGTCATCGGCCTGCCCAAGACGATCGACAACGACGTGTTCCCCATCCGCCAATCCCTCGGCGCTTGGACCGCCGCCGAACAAGGCGCGCGCTACTTCCGCAACGTCGTCTCCGAGCACAACGCCAACCCGCGCATGCTCATCATCCACGAGGTCATGGGGCGCAACTGCGGCTGGCTGACCGCCGCCACCGCCGCTGAATATCGCAAGATCCTCGACCGCGAGGAGTTTGTCCCCGGGCTCGGCCTGTACCGCGAAAACCTCGACGTTCACGCCGTGTTTATCCCCGAGATGGCCGTCGACCTCGCCGCCGAGGCCACCCGCCTCAAGGCCATCATGGACCGGGTGGACAACGTGAACATTTTTATCAGCGAAGGCGCCGGCGTGGAGTCGATCATCGCCGAGATGCAGGCCAAGGGCCAGGAGGTGCCCCGTGACGCCTTCGGCCATGTCAAACTCGACGCCATCAACCCGGGCAAATGGTTCGGCGAGCAGTTCGCCAAGATGCTCGGAGCCGAAAAAGTGCTGGTGCAAAAGAGCGGCTATTTCGCCCGCGCCGCCGCTGCCAACGCCGCGGATCTGCGCCTAATCAAGAGCTGCACTGACCTCGCGGTGGAATGCGCCCTGCGCCGCGAGAGCGGTGTGATCGGACACGACGAGGACCACGGCGGAGTGCTCCGCGCGATCGAGTTCCCGCGCATCAAAGGCGGCAAACCCTTCGACACCACCTCGTCCTGGTTCGGCACCTTGCTCACCCAGATCGGCCAGCCCAAAGGCGCAACCGTCCACGTGACGCACTAGGGTTACTCCGTTAAGTTGAATGGGCCGTAATATCACTGGTTTTACGCCCGCAGTAAAAGCTCCCGGTCGACCTGCCTGGCGAGAGCCGGATCGACCGGAGTGCCTGCTCCTAGGCCACTCCATGATTTTTTTGGGGAGCGTTTCGGTACCTTGAGTTTAATGAGATAGGCAAGTGCACGAAGCACGTCGGGGGTGATGGAACCCGGTCCCTGAGCGGCCCCAAAAATGGTCGCGCCCGAGGTCGGCCTCGGCGCGCTGGAAGTAGGCCTCGATTTGGCAACGGCTACCCCGAACACTCTTTTACGCCATAACGGGTCCCTAGCGTTCAATGAACCGTTTGTTTTAGCGAGAAGCCAACCTTCACCGTTCAAGCTACGGACGCGCTCTGGACCGTTCCCGATGGGAAGGCGTTTTTCGCTGCTGGTCGCTTCGATGTCGGTAAGGGAGCGTAAAGAATGGACCCGATGCGGTCCTTGAGCCGATCGCCTGGTTTTTCCATCGGGTTAAGTTTAGGGCTTCAGGGACGCCGGGAGATAATCCGTCCGTTCGGTGGCAACTGGAACGGGCGAGGTGTCGGTGTTGGAGTGGAAACCAGCCTGATCGTAGATACTGAAGTGGACGGCTTCGCAATCGCCGGCTCTGATTTGGCGAAGAACGGCGTGGTTCCTGCCCAGCCTGACGCCAACGGGGAGCATGGCTTCGGCCTAGCATCGCCGGCTACCTCGAGCGTGGCGTAACGGTAGCCCGATTGGTAGCGGGCGCATTGAGGCGCGGTGCGGCTGCAACCCCGCAACGCCGATACGCGGCGCAAGACACCGATCCGTCTTTGGCGATCAAAACCGGTCGCCCAATCCCTTCATCTGTTCGGCCACGGCTGCCGGCATCCTCGCCTCGGTTCAGCGTGGCCGCGTATCCCTTCGGATTGCGGTAACGCTAGTCCATGAGGCGAGCTGGGTTCGGCTCATGGAAAGTTTCTCGTCTGGGGGCTTCGCCGATCAGAACGGCATTGATTCCTCTTGATCGGCGGGGTGGCTGGTGGACTCGATAAAGGACTCTTCGCTGGCGGATGGGGAAGACTTCGCGGCGGCTGCGTGGCCACCCAGGCTGCCGCGATTTTGGTGCCAAAGGGTACGGGCGGCATTGCGCAAGGTGATTTCCTGCGGTCGCGCGGGGTAGGGATTGCCGCTGCTGTCGAGGCGCGGGGCCTGCTCCTGTGCGTACCAGGAGAGGGAGCGTTCGCTCAGTTTCGCCAGGGCCACCCCGTTGTTTTTGCCAAAATGAACCTGCACCGCCCCGGCGTTGGCGATGATTTCGGTGGGCTGAGGCACCTCGTCCTCAACACCACTGGAGCGGGAGGCGGAACTCGACGGGGTGCTCGCCCGCACCGAAGTGCTGCTGGCGGCTGGCCCTTTGCCTTCGGCAAGGAGTTGGCGAATGGCAACTAATTCTTGGTGGATGGCTTTGAGCAGGTCGTCGTTCATGGATAAAAAGCACTCTGGGCGGCCCACACGCGCGGCGTCAACCCGCGGCATCTCCCGGGGCTGCTTTCGGCTCTAGTCCCGAATCCGTCGCTTCCGGGTCAAGCACTCGCCTGATCCCCCCCGGCAAGCCACGGGGGTAACCGCTTTAGCCTCGCTTGGGCGGCTCAAGCGGCCAATTCGGGCACACTCAGGCTGAGGCCATTATCTTTGGCGCCGAGTTGCAGGATGAAGGGTGCAGCCACGCGGGCCCAAGCCTCGGCCTTAGGGTGGGCGGCGGCGCCTTCCGGCCAGCATTGGCGCAGCATAGCGGTGTCGATCACCCCTGGGTTGAGCGGTACCGCAGCCATGCCGGCGGGCAACTCTGCGGCCAACGCCAGGGTCAGCCCTTCAATCGCCCATTTACTCGCGCAATAGGGGGCAACCTGGGGCGCCACGCCTCGGCCCCAGCCGGAGCTGAGGTTAACAATCACGCCCTTTCGCGCGGACACCATCGCCGGCACGAATTCCCGGATAACATTGGCTGTGCCGGTGATGTTGACGTTGACCAGGTGGGCGAACTCCTCGGCCGGGACGGCCCAGAGCGGCGCGGGGGTGTTCATGACCGCCGCGTTGTTGATGAGCAGGTCGGGGGCTTCCCCGAAGGCGAGGGCACGCGCCCCCCACATGCCGACCTTGATGGCGTTGGCCACATCGACCACGTCGAAGCTGTGGGGCGCTCCGTAGTGCATGCGCAGGTCGAAAATCGCCTCCGCGCCCCGGCCGCAGCCAATCACCGTGTGGCCGAGGCGGATAAATTCCGCGGTGAGGGCCCGGCCCAGGCCGCGGGTGACGCCGGTGAGGATGATTTTCATGGGGAGGGGGCTGGGAGGCTTGCCGGGCCCGAACCCTTTAGCCGATTTTGAGCAGCTCGACGTCGAAAATCAGGGTGGCGTTGGGCGGGATGGCACCGGGGTAGCCGCCCGCCCCGTAGGCCAGCTCGGGGGGCAGGGTGAGTTTGACCTTGTCGCCGATTTTCATGGTGGCGACGCCGAGGTCCCAGCCGGCGATCACCTGGCCGGCACCGAGCACGAAAGTGAATGGCGAGCCGCTGTCCACCGAGCTGTCGAACTTTTTGCCGGTGGTTAACCAGCCCGTGTAATGGACGGTGACGCGCTCGCCCTTTTTTGGGCTGCGGCCGGTGCCGACATTGAGTTGCTCGATCTGGATTTGCGGTTTGGCCATAAAAGAGCGGTACTCTCAGGCGGGCGAGCCCCCCGGGTCAAGGGGGACGGCGGGTGGCCGGAGACGAGGCCGATCGGTGGAAGTCGAGAGCGAGGCGCCACGCTCAGCTCAAGCTCGGCGCTGGAATTTGGCCCTAACGCCAAAAGAGGCCAAGCGACCGGGGGCCGGACACGCTGTACGGAGTTGTCCTTCAGCCCAAAACGAGGCGGGTTTCGCTGGGGGTGTGGAGCGAATGCGTAGGCTGTCCGGGATTGCCTCGTGCGGGACGCCCAAGCTGGGGGCGGCGGATTGGTGAGGAGGCGCAGACCTGGGGTAAGCACTGGGCATGCGTTTAGCAGAAGGTGTTAGGTTAGCTGCTTAACTTTGGACGCGCCAGGCTTTGGCGGGGCAAGTGCCTAGACACGCCTTGGTGCAGCGCCATGCGCCGTTGGCACGAGCCTCAAAGGGCACCGTTGAGCGTAGTTTGAGCCAGGTGGAGATTCGTCCGGATAAAATCGGTTACGAGGTGAAGCGGGGTCACCCGGATGCCTTATCCCAGATGAAGGCGGTATTGGGTGTTGATCGGGAGGTTGCGCTGGCCGAGGCCGAAGGCGTGAAGAACGCCTCAGGCAAGACCGTGTCTGCGGTGTCGGCCGACGTGCAGCCCGGGGTTCGGGCACCGGCCACCGTCACCCCGGACTTGCCACCGGTGAAAGGGAAACCCCCGACCCCTGCACGCGATTATGACTACAAGCGCCTGGGCACAGCGTCCATCCTAGCGGCGTTGAACCTCCAGACCGGCCAGGTTAGCGCCCGATTGGAGCGCCGGAACCGCAGCCGTGAGGTTATTGCGCTGCTCTAGCAGCTCGTCGGGCACTGCCCCGACGCTGCCGTCGTTCGCAGCATTTTGGACAACCGCTCCTCGGATATCTCCAACGAGACTCGCGCCTACCCTTGCAACAGCGCCTCAGGGTGCGGATTCAGGTGGCTAGGGCAAAAAGGGTGTAGCCCAACATACCGGCCAGGCCCAATCCAGCGGCCAGTCCAACACCGATGAAATTGATGAAAATTGTGCTGAAATACAGCCCGACCGAGCCAAGCGCGAAGCTCACCAAGGGGATGGTTTGGCCGCGCGTCCAAAGCAGGAAACCCACTAAGCCGATGCCCACAGTGGCACTGAGTCTAACCAAGGGGTAGACTTGGGTGACTCGGAGGAGCAAGAGCAGGGCGAGCACAGCCTGCGCCAAGCCCAGCAGGGCGAGCGGCTCCAACAGCAATTTTGCCGGGTTGAGTTTAATCAGGACGTCGATGGAGGGCAGGGCCAACGCCGAAGCGCTCAGCGCCAAAATCACGGTTGCGGCCCACCGCCCTATCGCGGCAGCTCGTTCACGTGCGATCGTCGGATCGAGTTTGTCCGCCGTCTCGGCCGTTCGACCTTCGGCCGCCGCAAGCAGATCCCGGACGGTTATTTCCGACCCTGCGGGTTCGGGCACGTTGAGGGTCTGGATTGTGGTTTTGGCCTTTAATTTAAGAGGGGCTTTATGCGGGAAGACTATGGCGCACACTTCGGGGTTAAGCCGGAGTTCCTGCCACTGTTCGCCAACCATGTCGTAATACAACGTCTGCTTGGTGATTTGACCGGTTTCAGCCAAGGACACCAGGTGCTCGTGGTTAAAGGGCCCGCGGGCTTCGGTTTCCTCAGCGTTACGAATGTAGAATTCCTGCGTGGCCATAGGTGAAGCGAAGCGGTTACACAGTGCTGGCAGGCCGGTTGGTCACAAGTGTTGTTTTAACGCAGGGCGCGCGGCCGGCTTACATCCGTTTGACTGTGCGTAGACCGAGCAGTTCGATGCCGGTTTCCAAAATGAGCAGGGTTCGGGCGCAAAGCATTAGGCGGCGAGCGCGCACGGCCGGGTCGTCGACCGCGACTTTGTCGGCCGCGTAAAACGCGCTGAATTCGCCGGCCAGTTCGTAGAGGTAAAGCCCAAGAAAATGCGGGCGCAGCCCCGCGGTGGCCAGGGTGACGGCATCGGGTAACTTGATCAACTTGCGGGCCAAGGCGAGTTCGGCCGGGGTTTCGAGCGCGCCGGCCGCCGCTTCGGTGGTGGCGTCGCCGGGGGTGGCCTCCAGTTTGCGGAAAATCGAGCGGATGCGCGCCACCGCGTACAGCAGGTAGGCGGCGGTGTTGCCCTCCAGGGAAATCATCTTGTCCCACGAAAAGAGGTAGTCGCTGGAGCGGTTCTGGGAGAGGTCGGCGTATTGCACCGAGCCGATGCCGACGATCTCGGCGATCTGGGCGCGTTCAGCCTCGGGGAGTTCGGCGCTGCGCTCGTCGACGAGGCGGCGGGCGCGTTCAACGGCTTCGTGGAGCAGGTCCTTTAACTTGATATTTTCTCCGCTGCGGGTTTTGAGCGGTTTGCCGTCCTCGCCGAGGACGGTGCCAAAGGCGACGTGTTCGAGGCGCGGGCAGGAACGCCCGGTTTTCTCAAACCATTTTTGCGCGGTGAGAAAGAGTTGTTGGCAATGGTCGCCCTGGCGGGAATCGATGACGTAGACGGCTGCGTCGGCCTTCAGCTGCTCGTGGCGGTACAGGATGGTGGCCAGGTCCGTGGAGGCGTAGTTGGCCGCCCCGTCGGACTTGCGCACGAGGAAGGGCTGCTCCTTGAAGCGGGGGTGTTCAGGATGGAACACCACCAGCGCCCCCTGGCTTTCGTTGGCCAAGCCGCAGTCGGTCAACTCCCGGTACACGCGCTCGACCTTGTCATTGTAAAAGCTCTCGCCGAGGGTCAGGTCGAAGCGAATGCCGAGCAGATCGTAGATTTTCTGGAAGGCGCTGAAACTGACCTCGCCGATTCGCTTCCAAATGGCGGTGTCCTCCGGGTCGCCGGATTGGAGTTTGACCAGCTCCTGCTGGGCTTCCTTGAGCACGGCGGGGTCGGCGTCAGCGGCGTTGTTCCCCACCTTGTAAAGGCGCTCGAACTCCGCCAGCGGATCGGCCGCGAGGGCCGCCTCGAGGCCGGCCGGGTCGGTGAGCAGGACCTTTTTGTAGGCCCAAATGAGTTTGCCGAATTGGGTCCCCCAATCGCCGATATGGTTGTCGCGGATTACCTTGGCCCCGCTGAAGGCCAGCAGGCGGCAGACGGCTTCACCGATGACGGCCGAGCGCAGGTGGCCGACGTGCATCTGCTTGGCGGTGTTGGGTGAGCTGTAGTCAACCACCCAAGTTTGACCGGCGTAGGTCGAGGCGGCGCTGGCAGCGAGCTGGTCCCGGGTGGTAAAGCTGCGCAGCCAAGCCTGGAGGGCGCCGGCTTTGAGCGTGAAGTTGATGAAACCGGGCCCGGCGATCACCACGTCGGCGGCGGTGCGGACGTCTTCGGGGAGGGCGGCGACGAGCTTTTCGGCGAGGGCTCGCGGGTTTTGTTTGGTGCGTTTGGCGTAGGGCAGCACGCCGTTGGCTTGGAAGTCACCGTGTTTGGGATCGGCGGTGCGTACCTCGGGGGAAAAATCGGCAGCGGCGAAGCCGGCGGCGGTCGCGGCAGTCTGAAGGACCGCGTCAAAAGCCGCGGCGAGGTTGTACGATACGTGCATTCCCTTACACAACGGATCCGCTGTCCCGCGGCGCAAGCGTGGAATTAGGCGCGGGGGGCCGAGGTCACTCGCGCCAATCCGCCGGAGCCCACCGCGGGGGCTTTTGTTTTAGCGGGAGCCTTTGAGGCAAGGGCGCGACAGCGAGAGGGCGTTGAAGGGAGCGTTTCGATGAGGGGCGGGATCGAGGCGAACGGAAAAAAGGTAATCCTGACCGGTAATCCCTAAAGTAATCCCGACAGGGTCAGGGCGAGTTTTGTGGATTCTGGTTGTTCCCAGGGCCCGCAAGAGTCCTTGCGGCACGGTCGCGCGCCAGGACTCTGTCGCGTACTCCTCCGATCGGTCACCCGCCCTGCTTCCCCCTGCGCTCCTCAAGTCGCTCCTTTCCGCGTAGCGCCCCCAGGGTAACCCCGGCCAGATCTTCTCGCCGCTCCCAGGAACACAGGCGCCCGTTCCGCTTGAGGGCGACCCGCACGATTTTCGGCTTTTTTTTCTGAGCCCTCAAAAAACGGCCGCCGGGCGCGCGCCCAGCAGCCGACCCAGACCATGGCCCGTGCCTTCGAGCACAGTTCGCTTCAGCCTTGTAGCGGTCGGACTCCAAAACGCCCTTCTCGTTCTCGGTGAGCAGCGTGATCCGTTTTTTTCGAACGCTGTGCTTTATTCCGCTGCGTGGCTGTTAATCGCAGGCTCCGTGCCCGCTGAGCCTTTGCTGATTAACCCGCCCAGAAACAACACGGCTTCCCTCAGTTCCACGGTTTGGGACTTGATTTCGGCCGCGGTGGCGGCCGTTTCCTCGGCTGTGGCGGCCTTGGCCTGTGTCATCCGGTCCATTTGACTGATGGTCGTGGTGACTTGCTCCAAGCCGGTCTTTTGCTCCTGCGAGGCGGTGGCCACCTCAACGACCAGGTTTTCCACTTCGCGGATTTTATGCACAATGAGGCCAAGCTCGGCCCCAACCCGGGTGGATAACTGTACGCCTTGGCCGCTTCGCTCTTGGGCCATTGCGATTTTTTCGGCCGTTTCTTTGGCCGCAGACGCCGAACGCTGCGCGAGGGATCGCACTTCATCCGCCACCACCGCAAACCCTGCACCCGCCTCGCCTGCTCGGGCCGCTTCCACCGCTGCATTGAGCGCGAGGATGTTGGTCTGGAAGGCAATTTCATCGATCGTCTTAATGATTTTGGCGATTTCCAGCGAGGACTGGCTGATCGCCGCCATTGCCGCCTGCAACCGTTCCATTTCATTGGCACCGGCTTCGGCGGCGGCACGCGCGCCCATGGCCGAATGCTTTCCCGACTGCGCATGTTCAGCGTTACGCTTGGTCATGCTGACCAGTTCCTCCAAGGTGGCTGAGATTTCCTCGATGGATGCCGCCTGCTCGCTCGCGTCTTTAGCGAGTTCTTGGCTGGTACTCGAAAGTTGTCCGACCGCTCCTTTAATTTGGTCGATGCTCGCGCGTACGCCTCCCACGCCGAGGCGAAGGGTGCGATTGATGCCGCGGGCGATTCTGTAAGCAATCAGCCCCGCCATCAGCACCGCAAGGCCGGCTCCCAGCAGGGCGCGTTGGTTTTGCCCGCGTAAAAAAGCGATGCGCCCCTGCAATAGGACGTCGAGTTCTTGCGCGGACACGTCCCACAGTTGGATCCCAGTCTGGTGCGCGCGCCGTGCGGCCGCAGTCAACTGGATCGGATCGGTTTGCCCTGGGGCGGCTTCAGCCAGGTGGTTAACCATTCCCACCCAAGCTTCCCCGGCGTCTTTGTAGGCATTAAGGACCGGCGGAAGGTTTTTTTGGAGCGAGGCACTTGGCCCGTAGTAATAAGCGTCGGCGGCCAACGAGCCCAGGCCATCCGTGCAGGCCCGGTCGACATCGGCCTCCTTGAGCAAGGCCGCATGGCGCGCCGCTTGCAATCGGTCTGCGGTTGGCAGGGCGGGCCTGCTGACTATCTCCAAGCTGTCCCGGGCGGCGACCGCCACCCGCTCCAGATTTTGCGGCAAAGCCGTCACCACGAGATCCGTCAGGTCATAACTATCCAAGTCGGGGTCGAGGATAAGGTTGGAGGTTTCACCCACATGGCTGATCAAGTCGCGAATCCCGGCAACTAAACGGTCCCGCTGTTGATCGAGCGCCGCGCTGGCTGGTTGGCCCCGACCTTTTTGATAACGCTCCCATTCCTGCCGAATCGTTGCCGGCAAATAGGCTTCGCTTTTCCGCTTCGTTAGCCCCTCGGGAGTGGTCTGTAGGGTGGCGTAGGCTTGCGCCTGGACTGCCTCCAAGGCCCCCAGCGCCTGATCCACGCGGGCGCCTGCGCCACCCCGTGCAGCTTGGGCGCCCTGCTCCCCCGGGCGGGCCTCGCTGACCGGTTGCGCGGGTTCTGTGAGCTCGGCCAACACCCGCACCAGCGGGCGAAGATAGGCGATGCCCATGCGTTCAGACTCGGCGAAACGGATATGCCCGTTAATGCCATCCACGATGTAAAAAATGGTTACGGCCAGCGGTAGGATAAACGTCAGGCCCATCAAACCTAGTTTCTGCGAGACCGTGACAGTTCGTGCGGGAGCGGACATAAAGGGGGATTGAGTGGTCGACACCGGTGGCTCCACTCAGCGGTAATCGCGAGTGGTAAAAAGGTTTACGCGGGTCTGCGGTTCTTATCGGCGCATTGGGTTCACGGCTGAATTCTTTTGGGGAAAAATATTCCCCTTTCGTACCAACCACCCCGGGCCTCCCCGGTTTTGACCCGTCGAGTGGCAAAAATGTCCTGGCGCCCGATTCCGGCTTACTCGTCGATGAACACGTCGAGTTGCTGGCCGACGTAAACGGCCCGGCTGCTCGTGGGGGTGAACTCGTAGATGATCTGCAACACCCGGGTGTCCACCCGCTCGGTGCTGGCCCCGGTGAGGGATTTCTTCGGCACCACGAACGGCTCGATCCGCACAAAACTCATCGCGATCGGGTGCGCTGCGTCGCCTTTGAGGTAACCCACGGCGGGGCGCCCGGCTTTGACCCGGGGAGCGATTTGCTCGTCGACGTCGGCGCGTACCTGCACGCGGGATAAATCGCCGAGCACCAGCGGCGGGGTGGGGGCCCCGGCGGCGACGAATTCGCCGGCGCGGGTGTTCACCTGCAAAAGGGTGCCTGCGGTCGGCGCGCGCACCGTCAGCCGCTCGAGCAGGCGTTGGGTCTGGGTGACTCCGGCACGAGCGGCCGCCAGCTGGGCCTGGGCCACCTCGATGGTGTCCCGCAGGGTTTCCTGGTTTTCGGTCGGGGCGGCCCCGGCGGCGGTGAGTTTTTCCACCCGGGCCAGTTGGGTGCGTAGGCTGGCGAGCTGGGCTTCGGCCACCGTGACTTCGGCCGTGCGCACGGGCAGTTGGGCCTGCAACTCGCGGTCGTCGAGTTGCAGCAACGGGGCGCCAGCTTCCACCTGATCCCAGTGGGCGACAAAAACCCGGGTCACCAGGCCGGACACGGGCACGCCGATGGCGGTGTTTTCGCGTAGCGCCTCGACGATCCCGGAGGCCCCGATGCCGCCATGGGCAAAGGGCTTGGTCGGCGGGGCCACCGGCGGGGGCGGGTTGGGCTGGTTGAGTTGGGTGCGAAACGACAGCACAAAGGTTGCGGTGGAGACCAGCCCGGCCAGGGCCAGCCAGAAGGAAATTTTGCGCAGGAGAATCATGGGTGTTAAATCGAAGGGTGGGCGGCGGCGATGGCGGCGGGGGTCGCCAGTACTCGGGTGATGCGGCCGTCTTCCATCTCGGCCATGCGGTCGGCGTAACGGTAGATGCGCGGGTCGTGGCTGACCACGATGACGCAACGCCGCGGGTCGCGGGCGAAGGTGGTGAGCAGCTCCATGACTTGCTGGCCGGTGCGGCTGTCGAGGGCGCTGGTTGGCTCGTCGCAGACGATCAGGGTGGGCGCATGCACCAGCGCGCGGGCGATGGCGATGCGCTGCTGTTGCCCGCCGGAGAGGCGCTTGGGCGGCTCGTCTTCGCGGCCTTTCAGCCCGACCTGCGCCAAAATCGCCCGGGCGCGGGCCTCAGCCTCGCGGCGGCCGCAGCCTTGGATGAGCAGGGGCACGGCGACGTTTTCCCAGACGCTGAGGGTGGCAATGAGATTAAAATCCTGGAAAATAAAGCCGATGTGGGCGCGGCGGAAACGCGTCAGCTCGGCCTGGCTCAGCGTGGCGAGGCGGTGGCCGAGTACATTGCTCTCGCCGGCGTCGGCGTGGAGGGTGCCGGTCAAGATGGAGAGCAGGGTGGTTTTCCCGCAGCCCGAGGGGCCGACCAGCATCATCAGTTCGCCCAGGCGCGCGTCGAAATTGGCCTGCAGCAAGGCGACGGTGCGGGAGTCGGGCGGGCCGAAGGCCTTGTCGATGCCGGTGAGCTGCAGCGCCAGGGGGGCGGGCAGGGGGGCGAGGGGAGCTAGCGGTTTGGCCATGGCGGTTAGCTGCGGAACACGATCGCCGGGTCGAGGCGGGCGACCTTGATGATGCCAAGTATCGAGGCCAGCGCGCAGATAAAGAGCACGGCGGCCAGCACGCCGACGGGAATGGGCCAGATCATCAAAAATGGCACTCGGCCTGTCTTGATGGCGCCGCGGCCAATCAGGGACACCACGCCCATGCCGAGACCGTAGCCGACCAGCCCGACGGAGAAGGCTTGCAGCACCAACATCCGGCAGAGGGTGGCGGTGCCCGCGCCCATCGCCTTGAGCGCGCCGAGATTGCGCAGGTTTTCCAAGACGAAGGAGTAAAAAGTCTGGCCTGAGATGACCGTGCCGATGATGAAGCCGATGCCCACGATCAGGCCCACGTTGATGGGGATGCCGGTGTTTTTCACGTACCACCAGACGGTCGACCACATGAATTCGTCGTTGGTGTAGGCGGCCAGGCGGGTGGCGGCGGCGATGCGGTGCGCGAGTTCATCGGGTTCGATCCCGGCAGCAGGCGCGGCGAGCACGAAGGTGAGCAGTTTGCGCTGGCTGGGCACATACTCGACCGCCCGCTCGTAGGTGGTGAACACAAACGGACCGCCGGTGAAGGAACGCGCGGCCTTGGACACCCCGACGATGCGCGCCTCGCGGTCGTTGATTTCAAAGGTGTCGCCCACCCCGAGGCGGCGGCCGAGCCCGTCGCTGAGCCGCTCCGCGCCGTAGTCGTCGATGATCACCGCGTTGGGTAAGCGCAGGCCGTCGATCCCGCCGGCCGAAAACTCGGTGGGTGCGCCGATCAGGGTGGTGGCGTCGAGGCCGGTGAGCGTGATGAGTTTGGCCGAGCCATCGGCTAGCTTGGCCTGGGTGGTGCCCTGATAAAGTGGGACCGCCCACGCCACACCTTCGACCGAGCGCACCCGGTTCACGTCGGTCTCGCGCAGGGGCTTGTTGTCGTTGACCTGCTCGACCTTGGGATCGGCGACCCAAACCGGCACGCGGATGTTGCGCAGCGGAGCGAAAGTCCACGACATGAGTCCGCAAAATAGCGAGGTGCCTTGGGCCATCAGAATCACCGCAAAGGTGATTCCACTGATCAGCATCAGGTATTTGGCGTGGTCGCCAAAGAGCATGCGAAGCGCGAGTCGGTTCATTGCCCGCAGAAATGAGTTAAGCGCCGCATCTGTTTTGGCGCAGTTAAGCGCGGTGGCCGTTGGATGCAATCACGCGGGGGGGCAGCAGGGGCAGGCGGGGCGGAGGTTGCGGGACAAGACTTGTCGGGCGGGCAAGTTTCTGTGGAGAAACCCGATCCCCTCGCTTATTCTTTCGTAAATTTCTGCTTTAGAACCATTTGTTTGGAAAGGCTGCCACTTCCGCCTTCATCACCCCAGTCCCTCATGCCCGTACGCGACGGGACTGATCTGCTCGTAAAGCTCACGTTGCGGATGTCTTGACGGTCTCCGCGCGTAGGCCCTTATTGATCACCCACCTGAACGCGAGCGTAGCACAATGGATAGTGTAGAAGCCTCCGAAGCTTTTGATCTGGGTTCGATTCCCAGCGCTCGCACCACTTGAGACAATTTTGGTTTCTTCCCATTCGGCCCCGTGGAGTTTGAGTAGGCTTACCACTCCACGCGGTTAAAACCACGACCCCGTCGAAGGGTCAGCGGCTCAGTCGCCTCAGCCCGGACCAATCCGTTGCGTTGTTTGTCCAGCATGAGTCCGCTGCGGCTAACGCTGAAGTCGTCGAGCCGGGCGCGTGCCGACAGGATTACCTTTAAAAAAAAACTCGAAGCCCAGGTAGCCTGTTTACGAGCCCGCTAGGGTCGCCCGCCAACGGTCTGGTTCATGGACGAGGGACGGTTCGACCGCATCAGCGCACAAGCCGATTGTTGGGCGCCTCGCCCGATGAGGCCCACGGTCGCTCGGCGAGTCGTACGCCGGTCATTCTAGGCGTTCGCAGTCGTTGAGCCAATCCGTGTATCGGTTGGCCTGGGGGGGCTTTGGCCGAATGCAGGGAACCGGTGTCGGTTCAGAGGGATGAGGAACTGACCCATAAAAAGCGAAACCCTGCCCTGAGTCAGGGGCAGGGTTTCGCTTTGAACCCGTCCAGGAGGGGAACCGTTTATTGCAGCAACCTTAGGGAGATCATTGAACTTTGGTTCGCCTGCGAAAGCATCGAGGTGCCTGCGCTTACCAGCGTATTCCACATGGCTAATTGGGTGGATTCCCAGGCCACATCGACGTCGAGTATTCGACTGGTGGCGGCCTCAAGATTGGCCTTGTTGGTGGTCAATAATTCGGAGGCAAACCCTAGGCGGCTTTGCTCGGCGCCGTTGGTTGCCCGCATGGTCGCCACATTCTCGATCGAGCTGGTTACCGTGGAAATTGAACTGATTGCGCCCAATGAGGTGGCGGATGAGATCGCGCCGATTCCCGTGCTGGAGCTGCTCAAATCCCGTGCCGCCAGGGTGATTTGACTGCTGGTGGCGGCATCCTCGGTTGCGTTGACGGTAAAGGTGCTGGAGCCGAATAAGGCGACCCCGTTGAATTCCTCCGAAGTGATCGCGCTCAACTGGTTCTTCAACGCCACGAACTCGGTGTTGTAATTGGCAATGTCGCTGGTGCTCTTGGTAACGTCATCGTTGAGCGTGCGCAGCTCGCTGATTCGATCTAGAATCTTTCCGGTCACTTTCAGGGCACCGTCTTGGGTTTGCAGCATGGATACGGCATTGCCGATGTTGCTGTTAACAGCTCCCTGACGTTTGGCTGTCGCGCTCAACTTCATGGACACAGCTAGACCACCGGCGTCGTCAGCTGGATTGACAATCCGGGAGCCGCTGGAGAGCCGGTTGAGGCTCTTTTGCAGCATGGTGCTGGAGTTTGCTAAGTTATTGGACGCGATGGTGGCTGATAAATTGGTGTTTAGTACGACTGACATGGTGGTTTTTTTCTAGTGGGCGTTACGGCGTCTGTCGTCGCCACAGATCAGACTCATTTCCAAACTGCAGGGTGTGGGTTTTCTTTGATTTTAGGTCCGGCGACCGTTTGTCAGGACCAGCGGGCTGGTCGCGGAGCAGACTTTAAAAGTTGGCCAATGACCTCGCTGGTTAGGCTCCCCGCCCATGCCGCATCCCGGTTTAAGTCGGCTAGTTGGGCAGCGTGCGCCTCAGCAGTTGGCCGGGCATCGGTCGCCTCGACGCGACGTTCTCCAGGCGTCGCGTCGAGGCGATTGCTCTCTGCCGATACTACCTGATCAGCCCACTGGTGTTCAGTGGGAAAGGGGGCCATTTGTTTGGGATGAGACAGGGTGCGTTCAATGGACGAGGAGACCGGTTGCGGGGTGCTGTTTTGGCTGTCGGGGCGTTGGGTCTGGGCTAACAGAGCGCTCAGAAAGTCTTTTGGCAGCGGTCCGTCTCTGGCTGCAGCCTTGTTGGCAGCGGATAGGCCTGAAACGAGCTCGGCGTAGGCGCGGTGAGCGGCACTGGCCCCAACGAGACGGTCTCCAGTCGTCTCGTTGAAGCGCTTGCCATCGAGCGATACTACATTGTCAGCCCGCTGGTTGGCAGCGGGAAGTGGGTTGGTTTGCATGTTGGTTTATCTTCGTAATCTATCTTGCAGCTAATCTAGCCGACTAATCCCTCCGGAACCCGGTGCCCGTTTCCGGATCGCGTTGGTTTTGTTGGCCAAGAGGCATCCCCTACAGGATGTGACGGCAGCGCCCCCCGCGCCCGAAGCGACAAGCATGAAAAAGCCAGCGGAGGGCTGGGGGGGAGGAAGTTCTTTTTCATGGGACGAGATTAGACCCCTCGACGGCTTTCTCCCATCGAGGCATCTCCTTAATCTAACTCGGTACTAGTCATCAGGCGGTCTGAGGGGTTAACCCGGGTTGGGTTTGGGGTACCCCAACCGTAGCCAGATATGAATCCCTATTGTGCTGACTGGAGGGATAAACCAGTCAGCGGCTTGAAACGGTTCTGCCGAGGGAAACCTCGACGGGCCGTTCAGGCGGTAGTGTCTGGAATGATCAGCAAAAAGGCGGATCAAGGTAGTTGGTGAGGTGGAAAACAAAAACCACCAACTGAAGGAATAAACCATGACCCGTTCGAACAAGGACCACGCAAAGACGAAGGCCGCGCGCGAGCAAACGCTGGCGCTTTTTTCAAGACGAAAAACCGTTCAAGGAGATGTTACCGCAGATGATTCAATCGGTGTTGGAAACCGATATAGACGAGGCGCTTGGAACCGGAAAAGTGAGCGCAGCGATGGCCAACGAGGCTACCGCAGTGGTCACTACCGCCGGAAGCTGACCACCCGCTTGGGCACACTCGAACTGCGTGTACCGCAGGACCGCGATGGACGGTTTGCCAACGCAGGGTTCGCGCGTTGCCAACGCAGCGAGAAGGCGGTGCTTTTGGCGCAGGCCGCAATGCAGGTGCACGGGGTTTGCACGCGTATGGTGATGGCCGTAACGGAGGAACTGGAACTACGTTAACGAAGCCGGCCACGATCTCAGCCATTGGTTGCTTCGCTGGCAGTCGAAGTACTCGAAGCTTTGCCTCTGGGTGGAATCCGCCATCGAGGAGTTTTTCACCTTTCACCGTTTGCCCCTTGAGCACCATAAACACCTCAACTCAAACAACCGGATCGAACGGCTCAATCAGGAGCTCGAACGCCGCACCCCTATCGTGCGAATCTCCACTGCTGAGGCTTGCTGGCCTGCGCCTGATCCTCGCCGTCGAGCAACTCGCCACTGTTGAGGTTGAGGGCCCGCCGAAACCCCTTACGGCGGGCCCTCCCTGTTTTTCTTAACCGGCGGTTAAGCCGGTCTCTTGTTATCCCCAAGTCGGAACGTTACCGATCCGCCTTACCCAGAATTAGCAACCCCTGTGCCAAGCGTGAGCCAAGACTGACGATGGACAGATTTTGCCAGAACCTCGGCTGGCGGCGGCAACCCTGAATGGCCTCAGGCTTCGCTGTTGAAGCGAGCCAGTTGGGCAAGGCCGTCGGCGATTTCGCGATCACTGCGGCAGCGGGGCGTTTTGTTTTGGCCGCCCCATTTACCTTTGCTTCGCAGCCACTGCTCAAACACCCCGGGCATGACCAGCTTCACCTCCGGGGCGGTCAAACCGCCGCCATTGCGCTTGGCTTCATAGTCGTCGTTGCGGCGCTTCAACTCGACGTCCAACTCCGCGGCCAGCGCTGGTCCGGTGGGCGTTTCCGTGGTGTTGGGCTTGAGCTCAATCCACCACTCGTGGCGCCCTCGGCTTTGGCCGCTGGTGCTGTCGCTAAACAAGGGCGCCACGTGGAAGTTCACCACCGACCAGCCGTGGCGGTGGCAAACGGCAACGAGTGAGTCGGTCAGTTCCTTTTCAATCACGTGCTCGCCGAAGGCGCTCAGTTGCAGCGCGGTGCGCCCCACGTACACCAAGCGGGGGATGTCGGTGGAAATAAAGCGAACCACGTCCCCGATCACATAGCGGGTGAGCCCGGCCGGGGTGCTCAGGATGAGTACGTAATCAAGCCCGGTACGAACCCCCGAAAGCGGCACAGAGCGTTCACCGAGGGACTCCAAGTTGTCGGGGTGATAATCCTTCAGCGGCAGGAATTCAAAAAACAGCCCGACGTCGGTCATCAGTCGCAGGCCTAGGGCCGACTCGGCGTCTTGAGTGGCGATAAATCCCTCCGAGGCCGGGTAAACCTCGTGGAAGTTCACGCTCGGGCCGATGTGGGTGCGTAACTCGTTCAGGTAGGGGCCAACCGGCACGCCGCCGTGGATGAGACATTCCAGATTCGGCCACACCTCCTGGAGGTTGTCGGGTTTCTTGTGCTCTCTGCTGGCCCGCGCTTTGACCGTCTCGGCGAGGATGAGCATCCAACTGGGGATGCCGGCCAGCAGGGTGATATCGCGGTTCCAGGTACGTTCGGCGATGGCGTCCAGTTTGGTGGGCCAGTCGGCGACTTGGGCGATCGACTTGCCCGGTTCGTAAAGGTGTTTCTCGACCCAGCCGGGTAAGTTTAGGGCCGTGATCCCGCTCAGGTCACCGGCGAAGGCTGCCAGGTTTTTACACTCGTCGAGCTGGCTGAGGGTGGTCGAGCCACCCAAGAAGAGGTGTTTGCCGCGAAACACCCCGCTGTGTCCGACCCGCGCGGTGTAATAAAGCAGGGAGTCCAGCCCGGCCTTGCGGAAGTGCTCCAGCATCGCCTCGGTGATGGGCAGGAATTTAGTCCGGCCGGCGGTGGTGCCGGAGGAAACGGCGTAAAACTGGCAATGGCCCGGCCAGAGGATGTTGGGTTCACCTGCCTTCATCCGCTCGATGAAGGGGCCGAAGCCTTCGTAGGTTTGCAGCGGTACGCGGGCCTGAAATTGGGCATAACTCAGGCCCGGCTCGATCCCGTGCAGACGCCCATACACGGTGGAGGATAGCTGGCTGCACAGGCGTTTCAGAGTGCGCTCTTGGGCGGGCACTGCGTCCCTGCCATCGAACAACTTGCGCGCAGTGCGGGTGGTCAGGAAACTGACACCTACGGAGAGCAAGCTACGCGTCGGGGAAAACATGCGGGACGGCTGCCGTTTAGGCAGGTTGGCCAGAGGGGGGGGCGCAAGGGAATTCATGCGGCTTGGGCGAATCGGCGTTTAATTAATAGGCCGTAAAAGCGGTGGATGGGGGGCATGAAGTTGCCGATGTGGAAGATGAGCGAGGCGTGCTGAACCGGGGTGCCGGCCGGGTTGGTCAGGGTGCGGCATTCGCTGCTCGGGAAATAGGCGCGGTGGGCTGCGGTGAACACGAAGCGGGTGGGCGATCGGCTCTCGATTACCGCCTCCTCTTCCTCGGCAAATAAGATCAACACCGGCGCCTCGGTCAGGGGCAGCAGGCGTTGGGAAAAATAAGCGGTTGGTGTGGTGAAGTTGCGCAGGGCTCCCATGCGTTCGCAGGCACCCCGGCCGTCGATGCGGGCGATGCTTTCGTTGACCGCGCTGTGCAAGCGCTGAAGCTCTGCGGGGGACATCAGGGCGGCGAGGGCGGCTTTGTTCTGCACCCCGGCGCCGAACATGCGGGCAAAAATCGTGCGCGATTTCTCGATTTGGCGATCTTCGACCACCCCGTCGCCGGCGTCGAGGTAGGGTTTAACCGCGCGGCCCAGCAGGGTGGTCGGCTTGCCTTCTCCGGGTGCGAGCAGGTCCTCTATGCAGCCGATCGGGCTGACGAAAACCGCGCCGGCGATGGCCGCCTGGCGCCCGGCCAAGCGGGTGCGGCGGAGCCACTCCAAGGTCAGGCCGGAGCCAAAGCTGACCGAAAAGATCACCGGCGGGGTGCCGTGGAGCCGGGCGAGTTCCTCGACCAGATCGTCGAGCTGGGCGAAGATCAGATCGGCGGAGAAGCCGTGACGCGGGTAGTTGAGGTAATACACGCTCCCGCGTTTAAGCAGGGCGCCGCGCAACAAAAACACCTGTTCGGTGGCGTCGGGTACGAACCCGCCGAGGACGATGGAGGGGACGGGGCCCTTGCGCTTTTCATGCAACACGGTGGCGCGTTGGTGTAGGCCGGCCGTCCCGGCGCCGAGCACCGCATCCTGGGCGGTGCGGATCACCGGCTCATAGGGCAGGGGTTTGGGCGGGCGCAGTTTATAGCCCGTGGTGCGAATGAGGGTCCGCAGCGGCACGGTGGGTGATACCCGTCCAAAGGCGGATAAAAAGGAGAGGGCGGGAGCGAAACTAAGCGCGAGCATAGGAGTGAAGGGAGTGCTGATGCGTGCCGGACTGAGCGCGCGCAAAGGTAAATCGCCCTCGTCACTCCGAGTTCACAGCCTCGAAACCCAACCGTAACATGGTCCGTATTTCCGGCCTCTGGTTCCCCCGGTTGGAGGGGCCCTGGCTGGGGCTGATTAAACTGGGTAAATTCGCCTCCACCTATTCATTCTTCCAGGTTCCGACTCCATTCCCCCCAGCGCGCGGCTTCGCGACAAAAACCCTGAGCTCGCACGCAGGGCCACCTCGGGCCTGGCCCCCGGGAGTGAGCGTGGTGATCGGGCGGGGGCTATGGCGCGGCGTCCTCGGTCGTTTGATAACCCCGGGCGGTGGCCACGGCCCGCTCCCAGCCGGCGCGCAGTTTTGCGGTTTCCCCCGGCGGGCGTTGCGGCTCGAAACGGGCGCCGCTTTGCCAGTGGCGGGCGATCTCAGCGCGGTCGGACCAGAAGCCGGTGGCCAACCCCGCCAGGTAGGCCGCGCCCAGCGCGGTCGTTTCAATGCAGCGCGGCCGCACCACCGGGGTGCCCAGCAGCTCGGCTTGAAACTGGAGTAGTGGCCGGCTGCGTGCGGCCCCACCGTCCACCCGCAGTTCGCGCAGCGGTACTCCGCTGTCTTTTTCCATGCAGGCGATCAGTTCGGCGGTCTGGAAGGCGATCGCTTCGAGCGCGGCCCGGCAAAAATGCGCGCGGTTGGTCCCTCGCGTGATCCCCACCAGCGTGCCGCGGGCATACGGGTCCCAGTGCGGCGCCCCCAGGCCGGTAAACGCAGGCACCAGAAAAACCCCGCCCGCGTCGGGCACCGATTCGGCCAACGCGTCGAGTTCGCCCGCGTCTTTGACGAGCTGCAGTTCGTCGCGCAGCCACTGGATCGCCGCCCCGCCGATGAACACCGCGCCTTCGAGCGCGTACTCGGTGCGCCCGCCGATTTTCCAGGCCGGGGTAGTCAACAACTGGTGGCGCGAGGTCACCGGTTTTTCGCCGGTGAGCATGAGGGTGAAACAACCGGTGCCGTAGGTGTTTTTGGCCATGCCGGGCAGAAAGCAGGTTTGGCCGAACAGGGCGGCCTGTTGATCGCCGGCCACGCCCGCGATGGGCACGCCCGCCGCCGGCAACCCCGGGGCCACCGTGCCGTAAATTTCCGCGCAGGAGCCGATCTGCGGGAGCATCGCCGCGGGGATGCCAAACAGGGTGAGCAGTTCGGGGTCCCATTGGCCGGTGTGCAGGTTGCACAAGAGGGTGCGGGAGGCGTTGGTCAGGTCGGTCGCGTGGACGCGCCCGCCGGTGAGGTGCCAGAGCAGCCAGCTGTCGACTGTGCCGAAGAGCAACCGGCCCGCCTCGGCCCCGGCGCGGGCCCCGGGCACGTGGTTTAAAATCCAACGCACTTTGGTGGCGGAGAAATACGGATCGAGGCGCAGCCCGGTTTTCGCGGTGACGAGGGGCTCGCAGCCGTCGCGCCGCAATTGCGCACAGTCCTCGGCGGTGCGGCGGTCCTGCCAGACAATCGCGTTGTAAACGGGTTGGCCGCTGGTGCGGTCCCAGACCAGGGTGGTTTCGCGCTGGTTGGTTAGACCGAGGGCGGCGAAGGCGGAGGCGGGTAACTTGGCGAGGTCCAGCACCTCGTTTAGGGTGGCGCGTACGCTGGCCCACAGCTCGTGTGGATCGTGCTCGACCCAACCGGGGTGCGGGTAGTGCTGGGCGAACTCCCGGCGGGCGGCAGCGACGAGCTGGCCGGCGTGGTCAAAAATCAGGGCGCGCGAGGAGGTGGTGCCTTGGTCAATCGTGAGAATAAACCGGGGTGTGCTCATGGGCAAAGGGGGCTTCGTCGTTCTCGTTCTCTTCTTACACCCTCTCGTTCTCGTTTTCGTTTGGCAGCGGGCGGCGGCGGGGTCGGCCTGGCGGCCGGACGGGGCGGAGTTCAGGCGGGTGCGGGGCGAGAACGAGTAGGAGAACGAGAATGAGGAAGATAAAGCCCAAAGAGGTGGTGGCGCGGTTGGAGCTTGGCCGTTGAATGTTGGGTGTTGCTCGGGCGGCCGCGTGCTCTTCCCATGCCTGCTCCATCATGCCCATTCCTCCCGTTATCTACGAAGACGACACGCTGATCGCGTTCGACAAGCCGAGTGGCATGCTGGTCGCCCCCGACCGCTGGGATAAAACCCGCGAAAACCTCATGGGCTTGGTCCACGATAAACTGGGCCACGGGGTCGCCAACGTTCACCGTATCGACGCCGACACCAGTGGCATTCTCCTGTGCACCAAGGATAAATCCGCCCTCGATTTCGCCAGCGGCCAGTTCCAGTCCAAAACCGTGGCCAAGGTCTATCACGCGCTCTGCGTGGGCCTGCCGGCCCCTGAGTTGTTTGCCCCACTCGATCCCGACGAGGCCGAGGACCTGCCCGCCCCGCTCCAGGCCGACGAGTTTCTGATTAACCGCGATCTGATCGAAGACGAGACCCAGCCGGGGCGGATGCGCACCATTCGCAAAAAGGGCAAAGCCAGCCAAACGATCGTCAAAGTGCTGGAACGCTATGCCGGGTTCACCCTGGTCGAATGTCGCCCGATCACCGGCCGCACCCATCAAATACGCGTCCACCTGCACTACGTCGGCCTGCCGATTCTTAACGACCCGTTTTACGGCGACGGCGTGACCGAGCTCAAACTGTCCCAGCTCAAGCGCGGCTACAAAGGCCGGGGCGACGAAAAGCCGCTGATTTCGCGCCTGGCCCTGCACGCCAGCCGGCTGACGCTCAAGCACCCGGTGACCAAGCAGCCGGTCACCATCACCGCGCCCCTGCCCAACGAGTTTGAGGTCGCGCTCAAGTACCTGCGCAAGTACGCCGCGGCGAGGTAGGGGAGTGGCGTGGTGGAGTGGGGAGTCGGCAGCCCTCGGTTTTCTTCGGCTTAAACCCACGGCCGTACCCAGCGGATCGTGCTAAGGTGGTTGGCCGGTTTTCACGTGAACCGAAGATCGCTGAGGGCAAAAAAATGGGTACTAAGGCGACCGGGGTGCGTTGCCGCCAGCGAACCGCCCGGAGGTGTTAACTCACAAAGGCGGACGGTTACCCCAGACGTTTGCGGCTCGGGTGCGCCGGAGGCGATTGCGTGCCACCGTGGCGAGGCGAAGTCGTCGGGCTGGGCAGCGAGGGTAATTTGCCGAAGTGAATCTAGCGGCCTCGGCGCCGCCCGCGTTGAGTAGGAACGCCGGAACGCTGGGCGTGACCCTGCTCGACGGCTTGGTCGTGCGCGGGACCGACGCGGCGACGGGGGCCGCGCTCGGCAACGCCTTGGGCAACCAACTGAATCGGCTCGGCTGGGACGGCTGCGGCGTCTGGGTTTTGGCCAAGCGTTAGGGGCGGGGCCGGTTTGTTTGGCCGCCTCGAATAGAGAATGATTGGCCTGTTTTTCTTGGGGGGGCCGGCTCCGCCGCCACGGAAAAGACTTCCGACCGCGTCGACCCCTGCCTTCACTGAAAACCTATGGATAACGTTTCCGCCTTTCCCCGCCACCTAGTGATTTTCGGCGCCGGCTATGTCGGCGCGGTGGTGGCGCAGCAAGGGGTGGCCCGCGGCTTCCGCGTTACCGCGCTGACCCGCAATCCGGACAAAGCCGCCGCCTTAGCCGAGTCAGGGGCGGAGGTCATAATCGCCGATTTGGCCAGCGCGGACTGGCATACGCGCCTGCCGAACGGGGCGGATCTGGTGCTCAATTGCGTGAGTTCCGGCGGGGGTGGGGCGGAGGCCTACCGGCACAGTTACGTCGAGGGCATGAAGTCTGTCCTGCGCTGGGCGGGGCAAGGTCCGGTCGGTTCCCTCGTCTACACCAGTAGCACCTCGGTTTATCCCCAGGGTGGCGGGGCCCGGCTCGACGAGAGCGCCTCCATCGAGGAATCCCGCCTGGAGGGAAACCCCTTGGTCGAAGCCGAGGATCGCTTGCTCGCGGCGGGTCTGCGCGGCTTCGTGTTGCGCTTGGCGGGCATTTACGGTCCGGCGCGGCATTACCTGCTCGATCAACTCCGGTCGGGCTGCGGCGAAATCGCCGGTCAGGGTGAGCACCGACTCAATTTAATCCACCGCGACGACATCGCGGGCGCCATTTGGGCGGCCTTTTCGGCGCCGGAGGCGGTGACCGGCGGTGTGTTCAACGTGGCCGACGACGGGGCCGCTCCCAAGGCTGAAGTGGCGGCCTTTTTGGCCGCAAAACTCGGCCAGCCCGTCCCGCATTTTACGGGCCAGCCGGCGGTGGGCCGGCGCCGCACCACGCCCGACCGCGTGATCGCCAACGATAAAATCAAACAAGTGCTCGGCTGGCGCCCTCAGTATCCGACTTACCGGGAGGGCTACGCGCGGTGTTTCGACTCGGCCGTCTGAGGCCCTCGCTGGGCAATCCGTTCCAGATACGTAGCGGGAGCGCAGAGCGATTTCGATTCCGAGCGACCGGATCGACCCTGTCGTTCCGCTTCGCGCGCAGGGCACTCAGCCCTGGATAATCTTTTTAACAAAACAGGCCTTGAGGGCCAGGGCGGTGCCATCGATTTTGCAATCAATCTCATGGTCGCCGTCGACCAAGCGGATGTTTTTGGCTTTGCTCCCCTGCTTCAAAACTTGGGAGGAACTGCCCAGCTTCAAGTCCTTGATCAGGGCCACCGTGTCGCCGTCGACGAGCACGTTGCCGTGGGCGTCCTTGACCACGCGTGCGAGTTCAGGGGCGGCCTCCTTTGGCCATTCGTGGCCGCAGGTCGCGCATTCCCAGTGGGCGGAATGGCTGAGGACGTCGTCGAGGGTGCAGGCTGGGCAGGCGGGATTGGACATGGTGGCAGTAAAGGTAAGGGCCCAGCACGGGCAGAGCCCCCGGGTAGTTCAACGCTCAAGTGCGGGTGGGCGGGGCTTGTCAGCACGGGCGGCTCGTTTACTTGTGGGCCCATGTCGTCTTCGTCCCTCGCTGTTGCCGTCGCCGCTCCGCTCGCACCCTTGTCCGGGTGTCCCGACGCTGATGCGGTCCTGGATCGCTTCCTGACGGCATGCAAGCAGCGCGGGCTCGAGCTCTACGGCGAACAGGAGGAGGCCATCCTTGAGCTGTTTGCCGGGCGCAATGTTATCCTCAACACCCCCACCGGCTCGGGCAAATCCCTGGTCGCCTCGGCGCTCAGTTTCAAAACCCTCTGCGCCGGCGAACGCTCGGTTTACACCTGCCCGGTCAAGGCCTTGGTTAACGAGAAGTTCTTGTCCCTGTGCCGCGAGTTCGGCCCCGACCACGTTGGCATGATGACCGGCGATGCCAGCGTCAACCCGCACGCCCCGATCCTGTGCTGCACCGCGGAAATCCTCGCCAACCTCGCCCTCGCTGGCGGGCCCCGCGCCGAGTCGATCAAGGCGGTCATCATGGACGAGTTTCACTACTACTCCGACACCGACCGCGGCTACGCCTGGCAGGCCCCGCTGCTGCTCATGCCGGGGACCCGTTTCCTGCTCATGTCGGCCACCCTGGGGGCGACGGAGTTTTTCGAAAAGGAACTCACCCGGATCACCTTTGCCCCGACCGTGACGGTGCGCAGTGACCGCCGGCCGGTGCCGTTGGAATTCGAGTATTCGGAGACCCCGCTGACCGAGCGACTGGCCGCGCTTTTGGAGGACAAGCGCGCCCCGATTTACCTGGTGCATTTCACCCAGCGGGCGGCCTCCGAGGCGGCGCAAAGCCTGATGAGTTTGAGCGTCTGCTCGAAGGACGAAAAGGCTGCCATCGCCCAGGCGCTGGAGGGCGTGCGGTTCACCAGCCCCTACGGCAAAGAAGTGAAGCGCTGGCTGCGCCACGGCATCGGGGTGCACCACGCCGGGCTGTTGCCCAAGTACCGCATTTTGGTGGAGCAACTCGCGCAGAAGGGGCTGCTAAAACTCATCTGCGGAACGGACACGCTTGGGGTGGGGATCAATGTGCCGATCCGCACCGTGGTGTTCACCCAGCTGTGGAAATACGACGGCAAAAAGGCGGCCATTCTCAGTGTGCGCGATTTCCGCCAGGTCGCCGGGCGGGCTGGGCGGCGCGGTTTTGATACGGTCGGATATGTGGTGGTGCAGGCGCCCGAGCACATGATCGAAAACAAGCGTGCCGAGGAAAAAGCCGCCCGCGACCCGAAGAAGAAAAAGGCCGCCAAACGCAGCGCCCCCGAGGGCGAAGTGGGTTGGGACGCGAAGACCTTTGAGAAACTCATGGTCGCCCCGTCCGAGCCGCTGGTTTCGCGCTTTGGGGTGACCCACGGCATGTTGCTGCTGGTGCTGGGCCGCGCCGAGGATGGCTGCCGGGTGATGCGCCAGATCATCGCCGACTGCCACGAAACGGCTCACAAAAAACGCGCGTTGCGGCGGCGGGCGTTTCAACTTTTCCGCGCCCTGCTTGATCGCAAGATCGTCGAGTGGATCACCCCCGAGCCGTCGGGGCGCAAGCTGCGCGTCAACGTGGCGCTGCAGGACGATTTTTCGCTGCACCAGGCCCTCTCGCTCTACCTGCTCGACACGGTGAAACTAATGGACCGGGAGTCGCCGGATTATCCCTACGATGTGCTCACGCTGTGCGAGGCGATCGTCGAGGACCCCGACCAGATCTTGCGCCAGCAGGTGAGCAAGTTGAAGGGCGAGGAGGTTGAGCGGCTGAAGGCCGAAGGCGTGCCCTACGAGGAGCGCATGGAAAAACTGGACGCGATCGAACACCCCAAGCCGTTGCGCGAGTTTTTGTACGACACGTTTAATGCCTTTGCGGCCGTGCACCCGTGGATCGGCCAGGAGAACGTGCGCCCCAAGTCGATCGCCCGGGAGATGTACGAGCGCTACCTGTCGTTTGCCGACTACGTGCGCGAATACGGGTTGCAGCGCGGCGAAGGCATGTTGCTGCGCCACCTCTCACAGGTTTGGAAGGTGCTCGCGCAGACCGTGCCCGACGCCGCCAAAACCGAGGAGATCGTGGATATGGAAACGTATTTCCGCGAATTGATCCGCGGGATCGACTCGAGCCTGCTCGAGGAGTGGGAGCGGCTGCGTAATCCCGACTATGTGGCCGAGGAGTTGGCGACGGACAAACCGGCGCGTCCGCAGTCCTTTGACATCACCCGCGACGCGGTGGGTTTCCGCCGCTTGGTGCGCACGGCGATTTTCGGTTTTTTACAGGAGGTGGTGGCTGGGGAATGGGAGAGCGCGGTGTCTCGTTTGGCCACGGGCGAGGCCACCGTGGCCGGCGACAACGAGCTGATGAGCCCGGAGGCGAAGCGGCTGGAAAAGATTTTCCTCGGTTACGGGGCGGCGCGCGGGCGCTTCCGGCTCGATCCGGAAGGGCGGTCGGCCAAACACACCTATTTCGCCAATGCTGACGGCGAGGCTTTGGGCGAAGGCGGCGGCAGCGCGGCGGTCGCGGAGTGGGCGGTGGCCCAGGTTTTGGTCGATGGGGAGGCGCTTAACGACTGGGAGGCGCGCTTCTCGGTGTCGCTGGTGGAGTCGCGGGCGCAGGCGCGGGCGGTGGTGCGGTTTGTCGAGGCTAGCCCGGTGGACCTGCAAGCCAACACCCCCGTGGTTTAGCGGCAGGGTGCAGGGCGGGGCGGTCGGGCACGCCGGCCGGCGCCACCCACCGTGCGGCTCAGCCCTGGGCGAGTTCCTCGGCGCGGGCTTTGGCGGCTTGCACGGTTTCCACCAGGATGTCGCGAAACTGGCGGGCCTCCATGCGCTTGAGCCCGGCAAAGGTCGTGCCGTTGGGCGAGGTGACTTGGTTGCGCAGGGTCTCCGGCTCGGTACCGGTTTCGGCCATGAGCCGGGCGGAGCCGAGCAGGGTCTGCACGGCGAGCATTTGCGCGGTGTCGCGGTCCAGACCCGCGGCCACTCCCGCCTCCCGCAGTGCGGCGGTGAATTCGAACACGAAGGCCGGCCCGCAGCCACTCACGCCCATCAGGGCCTCGATTTGGTCTTCGGGGACTTCGACCTCGCGGCCGATGGCCCGCAGCAGCGTGAGCACGGTGGCGCGGTCGGCGCTTGCCAGGGCGGAGTGCGAGCACCAGCCGGTCATGCCTGCTCCGATGGCGCTGGGGGTGTTGGGCATGGTGCGCACGATGTTGCGCGCTGCGGGGAAGGCGGTGGCGAGTCGCGCCAGGGTCTTGGCGGCGAGCACCGAGATGACGAGTTTACCCGCGCAGAGCGCGGCGAGCTGCGGGTCGAGTGCGGCGAGATGCTGGGGTTTGAAGGCCACCACCACGATGTCGGCGTCCGCGAGCAAGGTCTGCGCGTTAGTGGCGAGCCGGATACCGGTGCGCTGGGCGAGTTTTGCGGCGCTGTCACCCACCCCGCCGAGGCAGGCAAGGTCGGCGGGAGCGCAGACGTTCTGGGCGAGCAGTCCGGTGACGATGGCCGAGGCCATGTTGCCGGCTCCGATCAAGGCGATCTTGGGCATAGAGAAAAGTCAGGTAAGGGTGGGGGCATCTTGGCCGGTGGCGCAGTCCAGGCTTATTCGGTGGTATGCTCGCCAATCAGGAGCGAGGATGACGCTCCGCCCGCGGCGCCGGGCCCCCGCTTTTTTTTGCGCACCAACGGATGGGTGATGGCCGCCACCGTGCCCCCGCCCACCCGATTGACTAAAGTGACTTCACCACCAAGGCTTCGCATGGAATGGCGGGCAACCGTCAGTCCCATGCCTCCGCCAACTTTGGTTTTGGTCCCAACAAACGGCTCAAAAATGCTATGGCGGATGGATTCGCTTATCCCCTGGCCTGCATCTTCGATGGTGATCTCGATCATCGGGCCATCCAGTTTATTTAAGAGCGCGGTGCGCACCCATAGGGGCCGTTCGGCCGCGGGGGCATCGCCGTAGGATTCCCACGCATTGTTTAACAGATTGATGAGGACGTCCTCGAGCATTTCCCGGTGGGTTTCTATCGCTTGGTGCCCCAACGTGTTATCGATATGGATCGGCGGCGCTTCGGCGTGCTCGGTTTGGTAGCGGGCCACGGTCATGGTTAAGATATCGTCCAAGTGCCAGCGCACGAACTGCGGACGCGATTGGGTGACCAGCGTCCCGAGTTGGCGGATGATATCGATGATCCGGAGCACGGCCTTTTCCACCTGTTGGGCGTTTTTCTTAACCAGGGCGGGATCCTCGGGGCGGGCTTGCAAGAGGTCGAGGTACCCGAGGGCGACTCCCAAAAGATTATTCAGGTTGTGGGCGATGCCCTGGGTCATCGCGCCGATGGTGGCGGAGCGCCGGGACTCATCGAGACGGTGCTGAATATCGAGGATCTCACGGTTGATCGCGACCAGCCGCAGTTGGGTCCGCACACGCGCCAGGGTTTCGTCGGGATCGATCGGCTTGGTGAGGTAATCAACCGCACCCACACCGAGTCCAATCATCTTGCTTTGGTGCGAACTCTCCGACGTCACGAAAATCACCGGGATATGCCGGGTCGTTTCGTCGTCGTGGAGTCGCTGGCAGACGGTGATGCCATCCATATCCGGCATCTGGATATCGAGCAGGATTAAATCGGGCGGGGTGCTGCTGACCAGTGCGAGCGCCTCCATCCCGCACACCGCGCTCAGGGTGTCGATTCCCGCCGCCTCGAGAATCCGTTTTAAGATTTCAACGTTGGTGGGTTGGTCATCGATGACTAGGACTTTGGGTGGTGGCATTGGGGGGGGCGAGTGCTACGGGGCCGGATTCGCGGGCCGGGCGGACTCAGGTGTGGGCGAGCCGGTGTGCTTTGACGGTGTTTTTCATCAGCATCGCCACGGTCATTGGACCCACTCCGCCGGGTACCGGGGTGATTTTGGCGACCAGCGGTGCGACCGAGGGGAAGTGGACGTCGCCGGTAAGGCGGTATCCGCTCTTCTTAGTCGGGTCGGGGACGCGGTTAATCCCAACGTCGATGATGACGGCGCCGGGTTTGACCATGTCGGCGGTGACAAATTCGGCTCGTCCAATGGCGGCGATGAGCACATCGGCCTGACGGGTAAGGGCGGCGACGTCCTTGGTGCCGGAGTGGCAGATGGTGACCGTGCCGTTGGCACCGGCCTTTTTCTGGAGGGCGAGCAGGGCGACGGGTTTGCCGACGATGAGGGAGCGGCCGAGCACGACGACGTGTTTACCCTTTAGGTCGGTGCCGGAACGGGCGAGCAGTTCCATGATGCCGGCGGGAGTGCAGGCGACAAAGCCGGTGTCGTCCTCCTGGGCCACCTTGCCGATGTTGAGGGTGTGGAAGCCATCGACGTCCTTATGGGCAGCGAGGCGGCGGAACGCTGCGGCTTCGTCGAGGTGCTTGGGCAGCGGGGACTGGACAAGGATGCCGTCGACGGTCGGGTCGTTGTTGAGCTCGTCGATCAGCTTTTCGAGTTCGGCCTGGGTGATGGTGGCGGGCGGCAGGATCACCCGGCTGACGATGCCGATGGCGGCGGCGGTCTTCTGCTTCTTGGTCACATAGGAGACGGAGGCGGGGTCTTCGCCGACACGCACAAGGGCGATGCAGGGTTTGCGACCGGCAAGGGCGGCCACTTCGGTGGTGAGTTCAGCGACGATGTCCGCCGCGATTTGGTTACCGTCGATCAGTTCCATGAGGTTAAAATGAGGTGCCCACGGAACACACCGACTTCGAAGACGAATTTCAAATCCGTCTTCCGTGTGTTCCGTGGGCAATAAGGTCTGGGAATAGGTTAGCGGAGCTGGAGGCTTTCGGCGACGATCACCATCTCGGTGCTGCTGCCGGGGACGGAACGGGCGGTCCCGTAAACGACGACGGTGCGGTCTACGTATTTGTTGAGCTGTTCGGTGGCGAGCAGCTTGCTGATGTCGACGTAGGCGTAACGGCTGCCCGCGTCGTCGGTGAGTTGGAACTCGTAGGGGCGGCGGGGGCGCAGGGGATTGTAGGTCGAGGCAAATTTGCCTTGAAAGAGGCGGGGGAGGGCGCTGGAGGCACCGTCACCCGCCGGGGCGGGGCGGCCGATGTTGCTGGCGACAGGGGCGGATGAGGCTGGCGTGTCCTTAAGCGGCGCAACGGCGACAGCAGGGGCCGTGGACGTCGACTTGGGGGCCGGTGCGAGCGCGGGTTTTGCCGGGGTTTTGATGTAGCCGATCACCGGCTTGCTCAGGCGAAACTTGGTCCATTTGCCGCGGTAGTCGGTGATCTGGGTCTGGTCGCCCTTTTCGGCGAGGGTGAGCACGGGTGCGCCCGCCTTCGGCTCGGTCAGGTAGGGTGCGCCGGGGCGCACATCGAGCGCCTTGGTCACGTCCTTGTTTGCGGCAAACACCTCGTGCGGACCGGGCAGGGTGATCGCGGTCCATCCGGTGGGTGCCGTGGCGCCGTCGACGGTGACGGCGGGCTCGGTGCCAGCCTTTAAGGTGGTCACGATGGTGGCGGCATCGTTGGCCTTGGCATAAACCGGGGTGGCTTCAGTCAACGGTGCGGCGGAGAGGCCGGCGGTGAATGCGCCGAAGACGGCGAGGAAACGAAGGGTGTTGGGCTTCATGATTTTTTGGCTGTGCGTTGGGCGAGAGCGACGGCCAGCGGGTGGTGGCCGGGGTCTTTGAACAGAGAGTTAATTTCTTTAATGGAAAGCTGTTTCATTGCACGCATCGGAATGCCTTTCAACGGGAAGGAGCCGATCTGGTAGCGACGCAGACGTTTCACGTCGTAGCCGAGCTTGCCGAAGAGCACGCGGATCTCGCGCTTTTTGCCGTGGTGCATGGCGACATCCATGCTCTCGGACTCCTCGCTTTTACCTGCGTTGACCAAGGTCGCATACTCAACTTTAAGGTGTTCGCCTTCATGGGTGAGACCGCGGATGAGCTGGGAAATGCGCGACTGGGGAAAGGGTTTCTTGAGCGAGACAAAGTAGCGTTTCACCACGACGTTGCTCGGGTGCATCAGCCGGTGGGCGAGGTCGCCGTCGGTGGTGAGGATCAGCAGGCCCTCGCTTTCCTTGTCGAGGCGCCCGGCGCAGAAGAAGCGAAATTTGGAGAACTCGCGCGGCAGCAGGTCGAACACCGTGTCGGGGTTGAACGGGTCGTCGTTGGAGCAGACCAGCCCGCGCGGTTTGTGCATGGCCAACGTGATTTTGGGTTGCGGAGCGACGTGCTTAATGGATTTGCCGCTAACCGTAACCTTGTCCTCGCCGGGGGTGACCTTTTGACCGGGGATCGCCTTCTTGGCATTTACCCAAACTTCGCCCTCGCGGATGAGGACCTCGGCGTCACGGCGCGAGCAGATGCCGGTTTCGGCTAGGTATTTTTGCAGACGGATAGGCTCAGGTTCGCTCATGAGCGAGTGAGTTGGCGGGAAAGCGCTGGCCGACGCAAGCCCGCTTGAGGCCGACCACAACTAAGGGCTTGCGGGGGACTGCGACGGGCGCTCAATTGGGTTTTTTTATGTCCGCACCCGAAGCCACCTCCCTCTTTTCTAAAGACCGTCCGTTCCCGGCCAAAGTCACCGAGAACCGGCTGTTGAATAAACCCGGTTCCGCCAAGGAAACCCGCCACCTTGTCGTCGATCTGGGCGATAGCAGTCTCGTCTACAAGGCGGGCGATTCGCTCGGCGTGTACCCCTCGAACCGACCGGTCGAGGTGGCCGAGATCATCGAGCGGCTCGGCGCCACCGGCGACGAACTCGTTTCCCCGGCCATGCTCAAGCTGGCCACGCCGATCAGTTTGCGGGAGGCGCTTTCCCACCGTCTGGCGCTGTCGAGCCCGACCGTAAAGATCCTCAACACGATCAATGCCAAGGCCACGGACCTCGTTGAGAAGGCCAAGCTGGACGCCCTGCTTAAGCCCGAGGCCAAGGAGGCCCTCACTGCTTATCTCGATGAACGCGAGTACGTCGACATCCTTGCCGAGTTCCCCCTGGTCAAGCTCACCGCGCAGGAGTTGGTTGACCACCTCCGCAAGCTGATGCCGCGGCTTTATTCGATCGCGTCCTCACCCCGGATGTATCCGCAGGAGATCCACCTGACGGTGGCAATTGTGCGCTACACCACCAACAACCGTGAGCGCCACGGGGTGTGCTCGACCTTCCTCGCCGACCGCGTGCGCGTGGGCGAGACACCGACCCCGGTGTTTGTGTCCAACTCGCACTTCGGCCCGCCCGAGGATCTGAGCAAGGACGCCATCATGGTTGGCCCGGGCACCGGGATCGCGCCGTTCCGTGCTTTCGTGCAGGATCGGGTGGCCGCTGGGGCCACCGGGCGCAATTGGGTGTTCTTCGGCGACCAGAAGAGCAGCACCGATTACCTTTATCAGGAGGAGTGGGAAAAGTATCTCGCCGAGGGGAAAGTCACCCACCTCGACCTCGCCTGGTCGCGCGACCAGATTCTTAAAGTTTACGTGCAGGACAAGATGCGCGAAAAGGCGGCCGAACTCTGGGCTTGGATTAACAACGGCGGATACTTCTTTGTTTGCGGCGATGCCAAGCGCATGGCCAAGGATGTCGAC
Organism: Rariglobus sp.; assembly: GCA_044353465.1. Lineage (GTDB taxonomy): Bacteria > Verrucomicrobiota > Verrucomicrobiia > Opitutales > Opitutaceae > Rariglobus. The sequence goes on from JBILBW010000002.1 coordinate 41,352, forward strand.
GTGGCCCTGCACGAGGTGATCGCCCAGCAGGGTGGCATGACCGCGGAGCAAGCCGTGGACTACGTGAAACAGATGAAGAAGGACAAACGCTACCAGCGCGACGTGTACTGAGACGGAAGTAGCTAGTAGTGAGTGGCGGGTAGCGAGCATCAGGCGCTCGGGCCCGCAGCTTCATTGCCCGCCTTGTCCTTTTCCTCGAATCACGAATCACGATCCGCCACTCGCTACTCACGACTAATCCACCCATGACCTTCACTAACCGCACTGCACTCGTTACCGGCGCCGGCCGGGGAATTGGCAAAGCCATCGCCGAAACTCTCGCCGCCAAGGGCGTCACTGTTATCTGCGTCTCCAAATCGGCCGAGTCCTGCGGGGCGGTCGCTGCCGCGATCACCGCCGCCGGTGGAAAAGCGGTGGCGCGCGCCGTCGACGTCTCCGACGGTGCCGCCGTCGCTTTGGCCTCCGCCGAGCTGCTTAAGGAGTTTGGCAAGATTGATATCCTCGTGAATAACGCCGGCATCACCCGCGACGGTTTGCTTGCACGCATGTCCGACGACGACTGGAACGCCGTGCTCCAGACCAACCTCAACAGCTGCTTTTACTGGACCAAGGCGATTGGCTGGCCGATGTGCCGCAACCGCTGGGGGCGTATCATCAACATCTCCTCGGTCACCGGCATCATGGGCAACGCCGGCCAAGCCAACTACGGCGCGGCCAAGGCCGGCATGATTGGCTTCACCAAGTCCATCGCCAAGGAATTCGCCAAGCGCGGCGTGACCGCCAACGTGGTTGCTCCCGGCTTCATCAAGACCGACATGACCGCCGAACTCAGCGAAGAAGTGCAGAAGGGCGCGACCGCCCTCATCCCCATGCAGCGCTTCGGCGAAGCCGCCGATATCGCCAATGCAGTCGCTTTTCTCGCCGCCGAAGAATCAGCCTACGTCACCGGCCAAGTTTTTGCCGTTGACGGCGGTATGGCGATGTGAACCTTTCCAACCCTCAGCAAACAACACCATGGCCGACCAAAAAACCATCGAACAACGCGTCAAAGAAATCATCGTTAACCAACTTAACGTGAATGAAGAGCAGATCACGCCCCAGGCCTCTTTCCTGGATGATCTCGGCGCCGACTCTCTCGACACCGTCGAGCTGATCATGGCTTTCGAGGAGGAATTCAAGGACGAGATCAAGGGCGAAATTCCTGAGTCCGACGCTGAGAAGCTCACCACCGTGGGCCAAGTTGTGGAGTACATCACCGGCAAAGCTGCTGCCAAGTAATACCAGTTTGTCTTTTGGCGTTCTACCGAGCCTCTCACGAGACTTTCCGGTAGGACGCCTTTTTTTTGCGCCTTCGCGCCCTTGTTGGCCTAGGCCTATCGCCCCCGAAAAACGGTCTTGGTGGGCACACTCTCCCTGTTTCACTGTTAATATCTCCTCTCATGGAAACTCTCTCTGCCTCCCAGCGCGTTGTCGTTACTGGCCTTGGCGCCATTCATGGCCTTGGCCACGACGTGGATTCTTTTTGGGCCAGTCTGCTGGCCGGAAAACCCGGTATAGACCGCGTTTCCCTCTTCGATCCAAGTGCTTTTGCTACCCAGGTCGGTGCCGAGGTGCGTGACTGGAACCCGGAGCTGTTCATGGACCCGAAGGAAGCGCGTCGCAACGACCGCTACACCCACTTCGGCTTCTGCGCCGCCAAGCAGGCGTTTAAGGATTCCGGCCTCGACATGGCGCGGGAGGACCCGGATCGCGTCGGCGTCGTGATTGGCTCGGGTATCGGTGGCATGATGACCTACGAAACCCAGCTCAAGAAACTCTTCGACGGCGGCCCCCGCAAGGTCTCGCCCTTCACCATTCCGGCACTGATCGGCAACATCTGCTCTGGAATGTTCGCCATCGAGATCGGGGCCCGCGGTCCCAATTTCGGCGTCGTTTCGGCCTGTGCCACCGGCACCCACGCCATCGGCGAGGCTATGCACATGATCAAACGCGGCGATGCCGACGTGATGATTGCCGGCGGCGCCGAGGCGGCCATCACCCCGTTTGCCTACGCCAGCTTCTGTTCCATGCGCGCCATGAGCACGCGTAACGACGATCCGGCCACCTCCAGCCGCCCCTTTTCCCTCGGCCGCGACGGTTTTGTCATGGGTGAGGGCGCCGGGGTCCTGGTACTCGAATCGCTTGAGCACGCCCTGAAACGCGGTGCGCGCATCTACGCCGAGGTCGGCGGTTACGCCGCCACCGCCGACGCCCACCACATCACCATGCCCGATCCCGAGGGCAAAGGTCTGGGTATGGCCATGACCCGCGCGCTCAAGGCGTCCGGAGTCACGCCCGACCAGGTCGACTACATCAACGCCCACGGCACGAGCACCCCTTACAACGACAAATTCGAGACCCTCGCGATCAAACGCGTGTTCGGTGAACGGGCCAAGTCCGTCGCCATCAGCTCGACCAAGTCGATGACCGGTCACCTCCTCGGTGCGGCCGGCGGCATTGAAAGTGTGATCAGCGTGAAGACGATCCACACCCAATCGATTGCGCCGACGATCAACCTCCACGAGTCCGATCCGGAGTGCGACCTTGATTACGTGCCGAACGTGGCGCGCCAAGCCAAAATCAAGGTTGTGATGAGCAACAACCTAGGCTTCGGCGGGCAAAACGCCGCCGTGGTGTTTAAGGCGATTTAAGCGCAATCACTCGGTGCGGAAGTCGGCGGGCCGAGCAAGACTTCGGCCGTTCGTTCCAAGGGAAGTGGGCTGGATTTTGGCCCACCCTCGCCAGCGGACCGCACCTTTCCCTTGGGTTTGGCTGACTCGCGCTAATCGCCCAGCGGAACCCAAGCTTGGCCGGTGGCTTTCGGACCGGCTGAGGGCAGTGACCGGGTGGGTGGCCAGCGCTCCGACCAGAGTCGGCGGCGTTGGTCGTAACCATAGCCGATGGTTTGCTCGACATATCGGTTCATCAGCCAAGCAAAGCCTAAAATGGGGAGCGCGGATGCCCACAGCAGCGCGTCGCAGCTTTTTCCCGACCAGCCAAAGACGGCCGCTACCACCACGGCCACATGATAGTGGCACAGGTAAATCGGGTAGGACAAGTTGCCGAGCCGCCGGTCCCATTCGGTCCAGCGCGGCGTGCCTCTCAGGCTGGCGAGAACTAGGATCAAGTAGCTGGAAAATAGCGTGTTAAGGTAGAGTGGCAACAACGCATTGTCCGTGAATATGAGGGGGCGGACGGCTTCAAACGCAAAGGGGGCGAGCCCGAGTACTGCAAGTAATGGGATCTGGGGGCGGGTCAGGACGCTCAGCTGTTTTTGAAAATGGAAAAGGCAACAACCGGCCCCGTAGCAGATCGCCGCATTTTGGAAGGTGGTATAGACCTCCATCAGCGTCACCCCGCGCACCACGTTGGCCAGTGCGTACACCACCCCGGCGGTGAATCCCCCCAGGGTCAGCCACCGGTAGCGTGCAAACGGGAAAAAGATTAACACGCAAAAAAAGAGTTCCCGGAAAATGGTCCAAGCCTGGGGAATCAGTTTGGCCGAGCGCATGTGCCAACCCCAGATGAGGATGTTTTCAAACCAGCCCATCACGCCGGTGGGCATGCCCAGGTCGCCTTTGGTCAGGGTCTCGGCCCGTTGACTCAGCTCGGGAAACTGCAGCAGGACCACCGCGCAGGCCCCCATCACTAAAAAGGGCGGATAGATGCGTAAAAACCGGTTGGTGGCAAAATCGGCCAGACCAACCGGAGACAGACTATATTTTTTGGTGATCACCAGTGTCATCAAAAAACCGCTGAGGGTGTAAAACGCATACACCGAGTACCAGCCAATCACGTGGCGACCGCTGAGGTGAAAAACGACCACTAAGAGGGCGAGGGCCAGTCTGAATATTCCGAACATTGCCCAGCTTCGCACAACGTCGGCCGGCGTGAAATGGGGTCGCCGCCTAGTTGCGGCGGGCCGGGCTGACGGCGCGGCCCAAGCGCACAGGGAACTTGCCCCCTTGCGGCCATCCTTCCCCGCTTTGGGGTTTCCGGCCGGGACGGGCAATCAGCGCAGCGGAACCACCGCCCGGATCTTCGTGCCCAACTCCGGCGTGGAGGTGACCGTGAAGCGCCCGCCGACCATCTCGACCCGTTCGCGCATATGGCTCAAGCCCAAGCGGTTGATCCAATCTGGGGAGTTGATCTGGTTGACGTCGAAGGCATGGCCGTCATCGGCGATGACGAGGATGGCATTGCCGCGGGCCTTGGACACCGCGATGCGCACTTGGGTCGCGTTGGCATGGCGGGCAACATTGCTGAGCGATTCTTGGGCGACCCGGTAGAGTACGGTGCGTCGGTCGGTGTCCAATTCCCGCAGATCGTCCTTGGCGGAAAATTCGATTTCCAAGCCCCTTTGTTTGGGGAAGTCCTCCAGGTAGGAGCGCAGCGCGGGGATCAAGCCGAGTTCATCCAGCATGGCAGGACGCAGCTCGCGGGCGAACTGATGCAGCACGTGGACGGATTTGGTCACCAGTTTGTAAACCGGGGCCAGGCCTTTGGGGATGCTTTTCGGGTCGAGCGCGGCCCGCTTGGCGAAGGTGGCCAATTGAACATTGATGCCGACCAATAACTGGCTGATGCCGTCATGTAACTCTTTGCTAATCTCTCGCCGCTGCTCCTCTTGCATGCGGATAATGTTACGCGAAAGCCGGCGTAGTTTTTCTTGTAAATGACGCGATTGCTCCAGGTTTTTTTGGGCCGTGCGCTCGCTTTTGGTCAGCGCTTTTTCCACCGCCTGGCGACGGACGATCTCCTGGCGGAGCTTGGTGTTGGCGGCGGCCAGCAGGTCCAGCCGTTGTATGGCTTGCTGGGCGCGTATGCGCTCGGTGACATCGGTGAAAAAACACACCACGCCGAGATCGCCGGCGGGTAGGGTGACACGCTGGATCTGCCACTCGTAGATCCCCTTTATATGGTCATCGCTGCGCCGTTGGGCCAACTCGGGGCTGCGGTAGGGTTCGCCGGTTGCAAGGGTGTGGCGGAAGTGGGCCACGACGGCTTCGATGGCGGCATGGGCTTCCGGTCGCGACCAGGCCTGGTGGAGAACCTCGGCGAAATCCCGGCCGATCAGCGGATGAGCGGAACTGAAAACGGGCAAAGCTGCGGGGTTAATTTGTTGGAGACAAAACGTGGATCCGACCACAAAGATCCCCAGCGGCGCTTGGGCGATCAGGGTAGACAGCATTGCTTTGCTGTGAAGCAAAGCGGTCTCCGCCCGTTTGCGTTCGGTGATGTCCACCATCACCAGTTGGCAGTCGACGCCGTTGAGTAAGCGTTTGCCCTTGATGTTAACCTGGCGAGGGGGCGGGGTCTCTTGGTCCAGCTCGAAGTCGGCCGAACGTTTGCTCGGTCCGGCGAAAATCTGCTGGAGGAAATCGATGAAACTCGGTTGCAACACCGCACTGATCAGCCGCACGAAAGGCTGTCCGATCAAGCGGGCGCGCTCGACGCCGACGAAGCCGGCGCCGGTGATGTTCACCTGTTTGATCAGGCCCTCGGCCGACAGGGTGAAATAACCCACCGGCGCCGAATCGTAGAGCGCGGTGTGATTGGCCAGGTAGAGTTCGGCATCGGCCTTGCCTCGCTTGAGTTCCTCGTTTTGCAGCTCCAGTTCGATTTGGTAAACGTGGAGCTCGTGGAGCAGGCGCTCCTGGCTAAGCTGGGGTTTCGTGGCGGGCAACCCCGGTGCACGGCTCTGCTTGGGCAGTTGCTGGAGGGCCCGCTTGCGAAGTGCGGCGGCGGATTCTGGACGCTGGGAGGGCTTTTTTATGGCAACTACTTCCATGGGCCGCAGCGCTTGGCGGCAAGGGTGGAATCGGTCACAATCGTCCGTCCTTCTTGAGGCGGAACAAGCTTGAGATCAATTGCTTCCCTGAATTTCAAATGCAGTGGGTTGGATTAAAGGAGCGTGATGATCACAGGCGGACAAATTTGCAAGTAACAGATTGTTAATTTCAATTTACCCGGTCCCAAGGGATTTGACTTTTTCTTTGTGGGGCTGGGGGGACCACCGAGGGGCGGTTGTGGGCGCCTCCGCAGGGGGTGGCGCCCTGTTGGGGCCCGCTGGCTCAATTGACTTGGCGCCAGCGGGCTTTGTACGCGGCGACCTGATGGGAAAAGGTTTCGTTGGGGAGGAGTTGGGGTTCCCAGAGCAGCAGGCTCAGCGCGCAGAGGGCGTGGCTGCGCGGGTGGCGCCAGCAGCCCCGGCGGACCAGCGCGAATGGCCCACCCAGTTTGAGGTTCACCAACAGATTGTGTGCGGCGCTCGTTTCCGGGCATTTGTCGTGCGGGCAGAGCGCATAATCGCGGGCGGTGGCATAGGAGCGTCCAAGCCGTCGCTGCTCCTGCCAGAGCCAAACCTTCAAGCCCAGGGCAACGATGGCCCCATGGCGCGCCTGCAGTTCGTTTCGGGAGGCGAGCGTTCGCTCGGGGTGGAGTTTAAACAGCACCCCATTGACATGATGGCCGCGCACCTCCTCCAGCCAGTGGGCCGAGGGATCCGGGGGAAGTTGTTGCAGGCGGCGGTGGCGCTCCGGGCAGCTCCAGTGGTAGCGACCCCGGGCGGCGAGCACCGCATCACCAAAGGCCAGTTCGGCCTTGGCCTGGTTGCGCTGCACGTAATCGGCGTCGTGTGCGGTGAATTCGACCCGCTGCAGCCGCTCCTGGGCGAAAAGCAGTCCCGAGCAGCGGTTCATCAACAGCCGGGTCGACTCGACCGGGGGGATGTCTGCGGCGTTGCGATGATGGTCAAGTTTTTCGACCAGGGCCGGGTCGCCGAGGAGCAACCGGTGGCCCATCAGCAAATCGTAGGTAAACATGCTAACTGGAGAGTTTTGCAACGTCGCCAGGGAGGTGATTTTGAATTCGATCTCGACCCCGGCACGCGGGGTCAGGATTTCTCCCAGCACCTCCAAGGCAAGCCGGTGGCGTTGTTCGTTGAGGTGCCGGTTGCCCCGCAAGCACACATAGAACTCAAGGTCGTTGTAGGGGCGGTCACCTTTTTCGGTGTGCAGGACACCGCCTTCGCCCCGCCCGTAACCGCCGCCCAGCAGGACGGCCTCCAGCCGCGTTGCCGGAATGAGTCCGCGCAGCCCGGCCAAAATGAGTGCGCAGGTCACCGCCAGGTGGGCTTCGAGGTGTTCGTCGCCGTCGAGGGTGAAGCGTTGGGCGCGACCGTCGGGGCCGGTGGCTCCCGAAGACACGGGCAGGGCGCGGGAGTGGTCGGAAAACCACGGGTCGGGGAATGCGATCATATCAGGGCCTTTCCAGTGTGCATGGCGGCCCCGGCCTTGCCGCCGTCGAGCTTACCGCAGCGCTGGGCCCAGCGAATCCGGCACCCCTCGGGCCATTCGTGGAGGCGCCGGGTTTGTAGGCAAAAGCCGAGGTCGCGACGCACGTCATTAAGCCAGGCCAGCGCCGGCGTCCCCAGCCAACTCAGCTCGGTGGTTTGGGCCGCCCCCATGGCATAGAGCGCCCAGGCCTCGCCAAAACAGCGCTTGTAGGCCTGGCGGGGCGAGTAGTTGTGCGAGTGCATCACCACCGAGTCGGCGCAGTACACGATGCGGTGGCCTTGTCGCCGGCACCATCGGGTATACTCGTCGTCCTCGGAGTATTGCAACGACTCGACGAAGCCGCGCCGGGCCCAAATGTCCCGGCGGATGCCGCTGCTCGCCATGCTGAAAAAATGATCCCAGCTGGCCGATTCGCGGCGCAGGCCGAAGGCGCGTTCGTAGTCGGCGGCAAACACCGCCTGGCATTCGGGCCGGGGGATCTGGCGGCTGAAAACCGCGGCGGTATGCGGGTCGCGCAGGGAGGCGACCAGGGGGCGCAACCACTGCCGGCCCTGCGGGGTGGCGTCGGCGTTGAGGAAGATGGCCACATCGGTGCGGGACAGGCGCATGCCGGTGTTGAGCACGCGCCCCGGCTGGTATTCCTGGGGCAGAATCTGGATGAAATGGCGCGGGGCCGCCTGGCGGATCAGCTCCACCGAGCCATCGTTGGAGCCGGAATCGATGACGATTAACTCCCAGTTGGTGTAGTCCTGCTCGCGCAAGGCGGCCAGGGTGTCGCGCAGGGCCCAGGCCTCGTTGAACGAGCGCAAGATGATGCTGATGGGCATGTCACTCATGCGCTGATTCTAGCGCCGGCGGCGGGCGCCTTACATGGGGTGGTGCCCGAGGGCGGACCTAGGGGCCAACCCACTATTCGATCGGACAGGCGTGGCGCATACTCCGCGAGCCTGGTGGCGTTGTTGCCGCCTCCGGCCCCAGTCATGGACACCCACCATCTTTTTGCCGCAGCCCTGATCGTCTTTTTTACGCTGATCGGTGTGCTGGCCGCCTGCGTTTCCCAGCGCCTGCGCGATTTGTTTTTCCTAATGATGGTCGCCGGTACGGCCGTACCGGAGCGGATCAGCGTGAATTTCTGGAGTCACGACCACTACCGGGGAACGTCCCGGGGAGTCGAGATTTCGGGACTCGATTTGCTCGCGCTGAGCGTGCTAGTGGCCTCGCTGCTGGTGCCGCGGCCGGGGCAACGGCGGTGGTATTGGCCCGCGGGATTGACCGGGCTGGGCTTTTTTGGCGCCTACTGCTTGGGCTCGGTTCTGCTGGCGGAGCCGCAAATTTATGGAACGTTTGAGCTGTGGAAACTGCTGCGAGGCGGGGTGTTTTTTCTCGCGACGGCCCTTTACCTGCGCTCCCTCCGCGAGGTGAAACTGCTAGTGCTCGGACTGGTGTGCGCGGTCGGTTTCGAGGCCCTGGTTTCCTTCCGGCAGCGGTTCTTCGTCGATATGGTGCGGGTTCAAGGCCACCTCAACCACCCGAACAGCCTCTCGATGTACTTGTGCCTGGTGGGGCCCCTGATGGTGGCCGGGGCGGCTGCGGTGGGCTTGCCGCAGTGGCTGCGCCGGGCCAGTTTGGTTGCCCTGGTCCTGGCTGCCGGCGCCATGATTCTGACCCTCTCGCGCACCGGTGTGCCGGCTTTCGCCCTGGTGGTGCTGGCCGCCACCGCGTGCTGCGTCTCCTGGCGCTTGACCTGGCGCAAGTTCGCCGTGGGCCTGACCTGCCTGATGGTGATCGGCCTGGTTCTGGCGGCCTCGTGGAAACCCTTGGTGGCCCGCTATGGTGAATCGACCTTGTCTGAGGAATACCTGGAGGGGGGCGAGGGCCGGGGTATTTACCTGCGTTGGGCCGGGATGATCGTCGCCGATCATGGGTGGGGTGTAGGCTTAAACAACTGGTCTTATTGGGTGAGCAAGGTCTACGGGGCCCGGGAGGGGATCAACTATGAGGATTACGATTCTTCGAAAGGACTGGTCGACCCGACCCGGAGGTTCCCCGGCTACTACGCGGCTCCGGCCCACAACTTGGGGGCGCTGATTTTGGGCGAACTCGGGGTGGCGGGCCTGCTCCTGTTCGCACTACTCTGGCTGCGCTGGTTTTGGGTGGCGGTGGCCTTCGTATTCCGGCGCTCCCCCGATCCGATGCGGGTCCTCGGAGTGGGTATTTTTTTCGGCTTCAACGGGGTTTTTTTGCAAAGCCTGACCGAGTGGACCTACCGGCATTCGCCTATTTTTATCACCTTCCATATTCTGGCCGGGGCCCTAGCCGGCCTGCATTATTATTGGCGAACTAAAAAAGCGGCGGTTTCTGTGGCTCCGGTGGCCTACAGGGCGGAACCCTTCTGCTTGGGCGGTTTTGGGCCCGCAGTGATCGGCGTGGAGGTGAAGTCGTCATGAACATCGCTCATGTCTTGCGGAAGTATAATCCGGCCGAGTGGGGCGGGACCGAAACCGCCTTGCACCGCCTGTGCGATGGGTTGCAGCAGGGCGGGGTGCGCTCTTTGGTTTACAGCCCGAGCCTGCCCAACCCAGGGCCGGCGGCCCCCGATCCCTTGGCCGAAGTGGGCTGCGTGATGCGTCGCTACGAGGCCTGTGTGCCCATCTGGGGGCTGCCCGAGGAAAAGCGGCGCCAGATGGTGGCGGTGGGCGGCAACCTCATGTCGTTCGAGTTGCTGCGGAGCTTGTGGCGGGAGCCCGGTTTGTCGGTGATCCACGCCCACACCATGGGGCGGATTGGCTCGATTGGCCGGGTGGTGGCCCGCCGGCGGCGCCTGCCCTTCGTGTTCACCACCCACGGCGGGGTGTACGACCTGCCTCCGACGCTCAAGGCGCAGTTAAACGCACCGCTCACCGAGGGGCTGGAGTGGGGCAAACTCTGCGGCCTGCTGTTGCAAAGTCGGCGGCTTTTGGATGACGCCGATGCGATCATCACCTGCAACGAGCGTGAGGCCGAACTGATGCGCCGCCACCACCCGAGCCGCCGGGTGGTGGTCCAGCCCCATGGCGTGCCGGCCCGGCTTTACGCGGTCGATCAGCGGCCGGCGGCCTGGGCCGCTTTTCCCCGGTTGAGCGGTCGCACCGTGCTGCTCGCCCTGGGACGCATTGACGCGGTCAAAAACCAGTCCTGGTTGATCGGCCAAATGCCCGCCTTGATCCGCCGGCACCCCCGGCTTCTGCTAGTGCTGGCTGGCGCGGTCACCGACGCGGGGTACGCGGCCGACTTGGAGCGCGAAATCACGCGGCTGGGGCTCGGCTGGCATGTGCTCTTGACCGGCGGCTTACCCCCCGCAGACCCCCGCTTGATCGGTTTGCTCCAGGAGGCGCGGGCGGTGGTCTTACCCTCGGTTTCCGAGACCTTTGGGCTGGTCATCCTTGAGGCCTGGGCGGCGAACACCGCGGTCATTGCCAGTCGTACCACCGGGGCCACCAGCCTGATTGAGGAGGGAAAAACCGGATTTTTGTTTGATTTGGACCAACCGGAGGCCTTTCACGCTGCGGTTGATCGCCTGTGGTTCGATCCCGATTGGAGGGGGCGCCTGGCCTGCGCTGGCCGCCAACGGGTCTGGGCTGATTTTGACACCCGGGTGCTGGCCGAGCGGATGCGCCGCCTGTACGAAAACCTGATCGAGGAAAAGTCATGCACTACGTGATCCTGCGGGATGACGACACCAACGCGCTGACGCCGATCAGCTGCCTGGAACGCCTCTACCGGCCGTTTCTGGAGCGCGGTCTGCCCGTCAACCTCGCGGTGATCCCCGAGGTGCGGCAGGATGCTCGCCGCCCCGATGGCCAGATCGAGGGTTTTTTGCCGGCCGGCCATCGCCTGCTGGCGGCGACCCGGCGGATGGAGGAAAATCCCGACCTGGTCGCTTACCTTCGGGCCAATCCGGGTTATCACGTGGTCCAGCACGGGTGTTTTCACGACTGCTTTGAGTTCGGTCGGGTCGACGCGGCAGAGGCGGCCGAGTTGCTGGACCGGGGTAAACGCCGGTTGTGCGAGGCGGGATTTGACCCGCCTCGGGCATTCGTGGCCCCCCACGACCGGTTTTCCCGCGCCGGTTTGGCCTCGGCGGCGCAGCGCTTCGAGGTGATTTCCTCGGGCTGGTTCGAGTGGGGACGACAACCCCGGTCGTGGTGGCCCCGGTACGCCTGGAAAAAGGCCCGCTGCGCGCCCCATTGGCGGGTCGGGGGCACCGCGCTGCTCTCACACCCCGGCTGCCTGCTGTCGCGCAACCGCCCCCTCGCGTCGATTTTGCCGGAGATTCGGCGTCAGGTCGAAGGCCAGCGTTTGACTGTTTTGGTGACCCACTGGTGGGAGTATTACGAGGCGGGAGTGCCCGGGGCCGCCTTTGTCGACGTTCTCCACGAAACCGCCGCCTACCTCTCGAGCACGCCGGGGGTTCGGGTGATTTCCTTTGGTGAATTGGCCGGTGGGGCGGCGCCGCTCGATTGAGCTCCGGTTTCAGGGCGACGCGGGTGGTGTTTACTTTGGAAAACCAACCTCAATGCCGCCAAGCCATCGGTTGGGCGCAGGGCATCGGTAACGGAACAAGCCGGGGAGATTTATGAGAACCAAAACGAAACGGAGTGCATACTTGCCATGACCGCCAACCGAGTCCTGTTTCACAGCGGTCACCCGTCGGGCCACGACTTAAATAAGCCAGTAACGGGACGAAAAGGAACGCTGACTTCCCGTCTGCTTAAGTTGTCGCGCGGAGCACGCTGGACGTCAGCGCTTCAGCTCTGCGGCTTAGCAAATCCCCACTCAGCCGAAGTGATAAGATTCTATCCCTCAACACCCTTTGCGTTGTTGTTTGAGTATGGTTGTTAAGCTATGTCCTTCTTTCCCCCTCGTTTACTCTGCTGGCTGCCCACCCGGTTTCGGCCCGGTCACCGAGGGGCTTCACCGCCCGCGCCGCTGGCCGAGCCAGTCTGGCATCACCTTTCGGCCGCTGAGGCGATCGGTTTACTCAAGGTCACCCCGCTGGTCGGTTTGAGCGCGGGGGAGGTGCGCGAGCGACAGGCCCGGTTTGGGCCCAACCAGGTCAGGAAGAGCGCAGGGCGCTCGGTATGGCGCACGGGATTGCATCAGTTTAACCAGCCGCTCATCTACGTACTCCTGGTCGCGGGCGGGCTTACGGCGCTGATCGGCGAGACAGTGGATTCGATGGTCATTTTCGCGGTTGTAGGGATTAACGCGGCGGTGGGTTTCATCCAGGAGGCTAAGGCAGGCAAAGCGATCGAAGCCCTCGCGCGGATGGTGACGACGGAAGCCACCGTGCGGCGAGCCGGTCACCGCCAGCGCGTACCCTCGGCCGAACTCGTGCCGGGTGACATCGTGCTGTTGCAACCGGGTGACCGCGTGCCCGCAGACCTGCGCTTGTTGCATGTGCGTAATCTCCAAATCGACGAATCGGCCCTCACCGGCGAATCCGCGCCGGTGATTAAGCACCTCGATCCGCTCGCTCAGGCTACCCTTCTCGCTGAGCGTAAGAATCTGGCCTACGCCGGCACCTTGGTCACGTGCGGGCAGGCCGAGTGCGTGGTCTGGGCGATCGGCGAACAAACGGAAACCGGCCGGATCTCGCGCTTGATTGCCGGGGCGGTGGAGTTGTCCACCCCGTTGACCCGTAAAATCGAGCAGTTTAGCCGGGTTTCTTTGCTGGTTATTCTGGGGATGACAGCGGTGATGGTGGCGGTCGGGCTGAGTCGAGGCGAAACGCTTCTGGCGCTGTTTATGCCGGCCGTGGCGTTTGCCGTCGGCGCAATCCCCGAGGGCCTACCAGCGGCGGTGACCATTGTGTTGGCCATCGGCGTCGCTCGGATGGCGCGTCGGCAGGTGATCATCCGCAAACTCCCGGCAGTCGAGACCCTGGGCAGCACCACCGTGATTTGTTCGGACAAGACCGGTACGCTCACCGAAAATCAAATGACGGTGCGGGAGGTTTTTGCCGGCGGGCGGCTCTATGAGGTGACCGGGGCCGGCTATGAGCCGGCTGGAGAATTGCGCTGGGGCGGGGCGGGGCTGGAGATGCGGGAGCATCCCGCCCTGGCCGAGTGCCTGCTTGCGGGGGTGCTCTGTAACGATTCGCAAATCGTGCTCGAGGGTACGGGCATCCGGGTGCAAGGCGACCCCACCGAGGCCGCACTCTTGGTCGCCGGAGCCAAGGGCGGGCTGGTGCACGCGGACATCCACCGGGCAACCCCGGTGCTCGATTCGATCCCGTTCGAATCCGGCCACATGTTTCGCGCCACCCTGCACCAGGCACGGGTCGGTCGGATGATTTACAAAGTCGGGGCGCTCGAACGCCTTTTGGACCGCTGCAGTGATGCGCTCGCGGCAAACGAGACGGTGGTGCCGCTTGATCGCGCGGCGGTGCACCGCGCCGCTGAGGCCATGGCGGCGCGGGGCTTACGGGTGCTCGGTCTGGCGCGGCGGCCGGTCGATGAAAACCATGCCCGACTGGAGCACGCCCACGTCGCCGCCGGGCTCACCTTTATCGGGCTGCAAGGCATGATGGATCCGCCGCGTGCGGCCGCCATTGCCGCGGTGCAGCAATGCCAGCGTGCCGGTATTGCCGTGAAGATGATCACCGGCGACCACCTCATCACCGCCCGGGCTATTGCCGAACAGATCGGGCTGACCGGGCGGGTGGAACACGGCAGTTTGGTGGCGCTGACCGGGGGTGAATTGGCGCAGATCACCGACGAGGCTTTGCCGGCGATCGCCGAGCGCACCGCCGTTTTCGCACGAATCGATCCGGCGCAAAAATTGCGGCTGGTGCGAGCGCTCCAGGCCAGCGGCCACGTCGTCGCCATGACCGGCGACGGGGTTAACGACGCGCCCGCGCTCAAGCAGGCCGACATCGGGGTTGCCATGGGGGTGACCGGCACGGATGTGGCCAAAGGCGCGGCGGCGATGATTTTACTGGATGACAACTTTGCCTCCATCGCCGCGGCGGTGGAGGAGGGGCGCGGGGTATTTGACAACTTGACCAAGTTTATCGTCTGGACGTTGCCGACGAATTTGGGCGAGAGCCTGGTCCTGCTGACTGCCGTTCTGGCGGGCACGGCCCTGCCAGCGTTGCCTGTGCATTTCCTCTGGGTGAACCTGACGACCGCGATTTTGCTCGGGCTGATGCTGGTGTTTGAGCCGAAGGAGACAGACCTGATGGCTCGCCCGCCCCATGATCCCCGTCGCCCCTTGTTCACTCAGGAATTGGTATTCCGCACCGGTTTGGTCTCGGCAATTATGGTGGCGGGGGCCTTTTGGTTGTTTTTTTGGGAATCGCGAGCGGCCGGAGCCTCAGCTGCCGCCGCCCGTACGGCGGTGGTCAATGTCATTGTCTTCGTGGAGGTGGCGTATCTTTTCAGTTGCCGATCCCTGCACCGATCGATTTTCGCGATTGGTTGGTTTTCCAACCCCTGGGCGCTGCTTGGGGCGGTGGCGATGGTGGGGGCGCAACTGCTCTTCACCTACGCTCCGGTGATGAACCGGCTGTTTCGCACGGCGCCGATTACGGGCGAATGCTGGGTACGGATTATCGGAGTGGCCGCTGCCGCTTTGGCCGCGGTGGAGCTGGAAAAAGGGCTGCGGGGCACACGCCGCAGCAAGCGCGAAACCCGGTCAATAGATGTGAGCCAGCCCCAGGCGTGACCGTTGGTCGGGCGGCGTGCCGCCTATTAGGCTTTCTCGTCCCGCAGTGTGCTTTGCCGCAGCGAGTGAATCAGGTAGATCGTGACCCCGACACAAATACCGGCATCGGCCACATTAAAGGTCGGGTAAATGTAGTCGCCAAAATGCAGATCGATGAAGTCGATCACATGGCCGTGAAGGACCCGATCCAGCAGGTTGCCGATAATCCCGCCACAAAGAAGACCGAAGGCGAGCTGCACCGGGGCTTGGTTGAGCTCAAGGGCTCGTCGCCAGTAATAAATGCCCACCAAGGTCAGCAGGGCGAGCAGGGCCAAGAGGATGGCTTGTCCGCTAAAAAGACTCCACGCCGCCCCGGTGTTGCCCACGTGGATGAGGTAAAAAAAACCGTCGATAACCGTGACGGGGTGAAGGTGGTAGTTGGCGCCGTCGAAGGGAATCGTCAGGGCAACCCAAGTCTTGCTGAGTTGGTCGAGCCCAAACACCGCCAGACCCAACACCCAGAACAGCCGGTACGCTTGGATGCGCTGCCAACGGGAGGGCGAAGGCGGCGCTTCCAAGGTGATTTCGGGCGCAGGCAGATTCGCTAGGGGGGGGAGAGCGGGGCGGCTCATTCTTCGCCGTCGTCGCCGCCGCTGCCTGGGCTCAGGGTTGCGCCCTCTTCACCCATTTCGCCAAATAACCCGGCCTGGGTGCGGGAACGCATGCGGTTTTTCTCAATGTCCTTCTGCGCCTCGGCCGTGTAACGGGTGAAGGGCACCGCGACCAAGCGATCCTTGTGAATCGGTTTCTGGGAGTTTTCACAGATGCCGTAGGTGCCGTCTTTGATCCGTTTGATGGCGGCCTCGACCTCGGCCAGCGCCTCTTGCTCGGAGGAAACCAGGGAGAGGGCAAAGTCGCGGTCAAAGGTGTCGGTGCCGGCATCGGCCATGTGCTGGCCGTAGCTGGAGAGGTCGCCGGCGTCGTCTTTGGAGGACCGCTTGAGGGTCTCCTCGGAATGGATATCAATTTGACCCGTCAAGTGGTTGCGAAGCTCGATAAGCAGTTTGTAATAGCGGCGGAACTTCTCGGGAATGGAGTCGGTTTCGTCCACCGCCACTTGTTTTTTCTTCGGGTTAAAGCCGAGGATGTCGGCCAAGGAGGCCGCCTTGATGTGGTTGGGTTGGGCGGGTTTGGCCAGTTTATCGGCGGCGATCAGTTTAGCCGACTTGGTGGCTACTTTGACGGTCACCGCTTTCTGCTCCTCTTCCAGTTTGGTCGTCGTCTTGGCGATCTCGCGGATTTCATCGAGTGAGAAAGCGATGGGTCGGACCGGCCCCTTTTTTTGCAGGATTCGGGTGCGCAGGTCGTCGCGAGCTTGTGATTTGCTGGTGCTAACCTTGTCCGTGACGACAGCCTTGGCGACAGCGCTCTTAACCTCTGGTTGTACGTTTTTTTTCAAGGTAGGAGCTTGGGTTTTCGGTTTAAGGGAAGGGGGGGCGGACTTTTTGGCGGCCGATTTGGGCTCGGCTACGGTTTTGGCAGTCTTATCGGCCGTTTTGGGGGAAAACTTAGGAACAGAGGGCTTCGCCGCGGCTTTTTTGGGTTCAGGCGCGGGGGTCTTCTTTGCAGGTTTAGTGGGTTTCACGGTGGGGTGAGTTTTGGCGAACTTGGCGGGAGCGGCGGTTTTGGCCGGCATGACCGGTTTGCCCCCCTTGGGGGATTTTTGCGGGGTGGATGGCTGAACCCGACTGCCCGGTTTGGCGGTTTTGGACTGCCGGGCAGGGGGGATGGTTTTGGGGGCCTGTGCGGCGGGTTTGTTAGATTTTACCGGCTTGGTGGGGGATCCCGCGGCAATCGTTTTACCTGATTTAACCGGTTTGACCATCGACTTTTTTTGCGGGGAAGGCGCGGGCTTTTTTGCTTTTGAGGCCATGATTAACGAGGATATGTGGTGTTAGCTTAGATTGAGTGAAGCGCTTCGGCGCAGCGGGGGCAGACTTCGCCCTGAACGGTCGTTTCCAAGCTCGGCACCCAGCGCCAGCAGCGAGGACAACGCACATACCCGAGTTCCTCGCCGTGACGCACTGACACCTCAAAGGCTGGGTTGGTGCCGTCTGCAACGCTCACGAGTGAAACAATAAATAATTCGGGGAGGAAATCGTGGTGCTTTGCGACGATCGCGCGTAGCGGATCGGTCGGGGCAAAGGTCAGCGTGATCACTGCATCGAGTGACTTGCCGAGTTTACCGGCGGCGCGCAGCGGCTCGATGGCCTCGTTGACCTTGGCGCGGACTTTGAGGAGCGCCGCGATATCGGCCTCAAGCTCCGGGTTGATCCAGGCGGCGTCGGCCTCCGGCCAGTTTTGCAGGTGGATCGGGTCGTTGGTGAATTCGGTCTTGGTCGTGGCGAACGACCAGGCTTCGTCGGCCGTGAAGGTGAGCACGGGAGCGAGGATTTTTACCAGGACGTCGAAAATGAGCTGGATCGCGGTCTGCGAGGAGCGGCGCAGCGGGTTAGCCGTGCCGAGGGTGTAGAGGCGGTCCTTGAGGATGTCGTGATAAACCGCCGAGAGCGTCACGGCGCAGAACGAGCTCACCGCCTGGATCACGCGGTGGTATTCGTAGGCGTCGTAGGCGGCGGTGGCCTCGGCGAGAAGCTTGGCGGTCTGGTGCAAGGCCCAGCGGTCCAGCGTGTCGAGTTGGGCGTAGGGCAGGGCGTCCTTGGCCGGATCGAAGTCACACAGCGTGGCCAACTGGTAACGCAGGGTGTTGCGCAGGTTGCGGTAGCCCTCGGCCGCGTTGTTGAGGATTTTCTCCGACAGGGTGATGTCCTGGGTGAAATCCTGGGAGGCGATCCAGAAGCGGATAACGTCGGCGCCGAACTGGGCGATGTAGTTGTCCGAAGTCGGGGGCTTTTCGTATTGGCCGGACTTGGAGATTTTTTTGCCGTCCTCGCCGACGATGAAGCCGTGGGTGAGCACCGCTTTGTAGGGCGCGCCGCCCTGGGCGATGACGCCGGTCCACAGCGAGGACTGGAACCAGCCGCGGTGCTGGTCGGAGCCTTCGAGGTAAAGATCGGCAGGCCACTGGGTGTTGCCCTGCTGGTTTTTGAGCACGGCAATGTGGGACGAGCCGGAGTCGATCCAGACGTCGAGGGTGTCGCGGCCGATGGTGAGGGTGGAGGCGGCGGGCCACCCGGCGGGCAGCGTCACCCCGGCGAGAATCTCGGTGGCGGGGGCGTCGTACCAGAAGTTGGTGCCCTGGGTCGCAATCTTGGTGGCGACCGCGCGGATGACGCCCGCATCGATGAAGGCGTTTTTATCGGCGTCGTAGAAGGCGATGATCGGCACGCCCCACGAGCGCTGGCGACTGATGCACCAGTCCGGACGGGCCTCGACCGCGCCACGGATGCGCGTTTCGCCCCAGGTGGGGATCCACTGGACATCGGCGATGGACTTGAGCGCGGTTTCGCGCGGCGAGGGCGCGGCGGGGTCGGCCTTGCGGTCGAGGCCTACGAACCATTGATCGACGGCGCGGAAGATGATCGGGGTCTTGGAGCGCCAGCAATGCGGGTAGCTGTGGGTGTATTTGGCCTTGGCGAGCAGGGCTCCAGCCGCGGCGAGTTTCTTCAACACCACGAGATTGGCCGCCGAGGGTTTTTTCGCGGCAATCTCCTCGATGGTTTCGAGGGTGCTGATGCCGACCAAGTCGGCCGGGACCTGGCCGTCATCGAGGTAGCGACCGTCGGCGCCGACCGGGCAGTAAATTTCCAGCTTGTAGCGCAGGCCGGTCAGGTAGTCGTCGGCGCCATGACCGGGGGCGGTGTGGACGCAGCCGGTGCCGCTGTCGATGGTGACGTAATCACCGAGAACGACCGGCGAGGCGCGTTCGATGAACGGGTGGCGGGTGGCCAGGCCTTCCAGCGCCGCGCCTTTGACCGTCGTGGCGATGGTCGGTGCGGCTTCGATCTTGGCGGCCGCGAGTACCGCCCCGAGCAAGGCCTGGGCAACGACGATGCGTTCGGCACCGAGGTCAGCGACCACGTAGTCCACCTCGGGGTTAAGCGCGATCGCGAGGTTGGCGGGAATGGTCCACGGCGTGGTCGTCCAGATGACGATGAAGAGCGGCTTGTCGGCCGGGAGATTGAACTTAGCGGCCTCGGCGGCAGGCACGGCAAACTTAACCCAGATCGCGGTGGAGAGGTGGTCCTTGTATTCGATTTCGGCCTCGGCCAGAGCGGTTTCGAAGGGAATCGACCAGTACACCGGCTTCTTGGAGCGGTAAACCAAGCCCTTTTCGACAAACGAGGCGAAGGTGCGAATGATGTCTGCCTCGTAGGCGGGCGCCTTGGTTTTGTATTCGTTGGCCCAGTCGGCCTGGACGCCGAGGCGCTTAAATTGCTTGGTTTGGGTGGCTATCCAGTTCTCGGAGAAGGCGTCACAGAGCGAGCGCATCTCGGCGGTGGAGACCTGCTTGTTTTCGGTCTGCAGCCCGCGCATCACCTTTTGCTCGATGGGCAAGCCGTGGCAGTCCCAACCCGGCACGTAAGGGGTGCGGTAGCCGCGCAGCGACTTGTAACGCAGGGTGATGTCCTTGAGGGACTTGTTGAGCGCGGTACCGATGTGGACATCGCCGTTGGTGAACGGCGGGCCGTCGTGGAGCACGAAGGTTTTTCCGGATGCGGCGTTCTTGCGCTGGATGGCGGCGTAGAGATTGAGTTGGTCCCAGTGAGCGAGGCGAGAGGGCTCGCGCTGCACGAGATTTGCCCGCATGGGGAAATCGGTTTTAGGGAGCTGGAGGGTGTCTTTCAGTTCTTGCGCCATGCCAAAGGAAAGCGGCGCAGGCTATCTTCGCAGACTTGGTAGTCAAGGGAAGAGGCGGACCTGTTTTGGGCGGAAGTGAATCACCCGTTTTAGGAACAATCGGCGCATCACCTGTGTTGGTCGCCGTGACCCCAATACCTCATACCAGGCCGCGAACGGTCAGGATTTAAGTCTGAGCGCAAAAGTGTTAACACCTGAACGCGGTCTATTGCTGTTTTTCCGAATTCGTCACGCCCTTCTCTGTTCACGGAGGGCGTATTGATTGCCGCCGCAAACCCGCGCCCGGACCCTGCCGATTTTGTTCGAAGGTATCTCCCATGTGAGGGTCAAGACGGTGCAGCGGGGGCCACCTCCACGGAGTCAATCTGTTGGTTATGGGTTTTAGATTGCGATCATTACACTCGAATGAGTGGACTCCAGCCTATCAGCTTGGATTTTAATTCATTGAAAAACAGTGACTATTGGAAAAATCATGTAGGGCCGCTTTTGGCGTAACTTAGTTGCCTATCCGTTCGTCACTTCCAGTCGATGAACCCCTTAAGATCGACGCGGCGGATTTTGGCTGGTTTGGTTTTGTTTTTTGCAGGAAAGGCGTACGCCGCTCCAGCGCCCGGGCCTTGCGGGATTTTCGCGCTTGGGGATACCCGCTCCGTGGCGGGAGAAATCGCTAAATTTAACTACGACTTCGTGGCGGGTTACACCTTGCGGGTTCCTTGGACCGACCTTGAAACCTGGGATTCTGCAACGCAGACCGCAGTGTATAATTTCACCCGAATTGATAACGCACTCGAAGAGCTGCGCACCCTCGGCAAGCGCATGACGCTGGAGATTTTCATCTCCCAAGTCCCCAACCATGTACTCACGCAATTGGGCACCGTTACATGGAATAACCCCCACCCGACCTTTGGCGGCACCCAAGTGGTGCCTTGGGATACCAATGCGCTCTCCGCCTACGCCGCATTTATACAGGCCTTATCCAATCACGTGGTTGCGGGCACCTCGTGGCGCATCGCTGATCATCCCGTGCTGCAATCGGTGGATGCGTCGATCGTCGGTCTGCAAGGGTTGCGTGAGGTCTCCGGCGTGCTTGTCGCCCACCCCGCCTATACCCGCGATCGGTTCGTCGAGGCCGTGGTGCAGTCGGTGCGCCTGAGCCGGGAGGCTTTTCCGAGCAAATACGGATTTCTCGCTCTGTTTTTGATGGAGGACAGCGTCGCCAGTCCGTCCTTGGACGACACTATCCTCGCCCGACTGCTGACGGAATTTAATCAACCGGGCACACCCACACTTGGGTTTTTCCAGGAAACGCTTTCCGACACCGGTCCGAGTGCCTCCGGGGTGGGAGCCTTGCTCGCCACTGCTTCCACCCAGACTTACACGCTCCTACAGGCCCTGCGCCCTTGGACGCTCAACGCGAGAGACAATGGCGTGCGGCCGCCTGAAATCGCTAGCGGCACGCCGTTGGCAGGCCTTGAGCGCGCCTGCACCCAATTCGGCGCGTCCTACGTCGAACTCTATGGTGCAGACCTCATTAATACCGCAAACCACGACGGTCTGCGCCGTTGGAGTCGCTACCTGCAAACGGTCGATGATGCCCGGCAAATGCGATCGACCCTGACTTTACAAAGTTCGGGCCCAGGTGGCGCCTTCCGGCTGCTTTGGGTCGCGGAGCCGTTACTCACCCAGCGCCTTTGGAGTTCAGAAGATTTGATTACCTGGACGCTATTGGACCCCGGCGAACCGATCGATGGAGACGTCAACTTGCCGACGATTACAGGTAATGCGCGCAGGTTTTACCGATTGGAGACTCCCATGCCGACTCGCTAGCCGAGCTTACTGAAAAGGTGTAATGCGTTTACAGCATGGGTAGCGCAGCAAAAGAAGAGGTTCTTCGACACTTTCAGTGTCTAAGAACCCCACGCTTGGCTCCTAGACGTTTCCGGTGGATTGCGAGGTAGAAAAACAGACCGCCGGAATGTATCACAAGCCGAGCCGGAGCGCCGACACAGAGTTTGAAGACATGAAGACCTCCTAGACTTCGTTGGTTCTGAAGCATTCGAACTCCCTTCCGTCTGGGTTCCTTACTCCTTCCGCGTATTGATATTAACGATTTTTCCTGCTGCTGCGGATCGAACTCGGTGCTCTCTGTGTCGGCGTTGTTCCTTCGGCCGCCCACAGGGGCACCCGCCTCAGTCACCCCCGTTGGGGCCAATCCTGCTGGATAGGCCATCTTCGCGCTGCCGCGCTGCGTCCGGCTAGGCTCTGTGACACCCATCCGTTTC
>JBILBW010000148.1:0-5942 GCA_044353465.1 Rariglobus sp.
ACGTTCTCTCGCCAGATAAACCTCACCATTAGCACGGGGGTGGATTATTTCACCGAACTCTTTTACTCGGGGAATGACACCAAAAATCAAAGCTGGCTGTTCACCCCGAATGGCTCGTCCAACTTCTACGGCGTGCAGCGCACGGCGTCGGTGTCCGCATTTCCCACCGATCCCACCGGTGGTGAGCAGCTGGAGCTAAGCGATGACAGTTCTGTGCAGGTGACACCGAGAGGCGGTGCGACAGTGAAGCTCTACGGCAAGAGTTATCCTTCGTTTTACGTCGGCAGCAACGGCTACGTGACCTTCGGTTCCAGCGATGCCTCCCCGTACGAATCACTGGCTAACCACTTTAATCTGCCCCGAGTCGCAGCCTTGTTCGCTAACATCGATCCCTCCCTCAACGGGGGATCCGTTACCTGGAAACAAGTCGCAGATCGTATCGCGGTGACCTATCAGAACGTCGCGACCTTCAAGATCTTCGGAGGCAACAACCCGAACAGCTTTCAGATCGAGCTGTTCTTCGACGGGCGGGTTCGCATTACCTGCTTGGGCATCAGCAATCGAGGCGGGCTGATTGGGTTGTCGCAGGGCTTGGGCGTACCGGCGAACTTCGTCGGCAGCAACTTTAACGCCTACGAGCCCCCGCCTTTGCGCTTAACGTTGCCGGCCGTTGTCATTGAGGGCGGGGGCGTGCTGGTCGGGCAAGGCGCGGTGACGCTGCCTGCCGTGCTGGCAACGGACTTGGTCGTGACGCTCAGCTCCCTCAACAGCGGTGCGGTGAAGGTCCCGGCAACGGTGAGAGTTCCGGCAGGTCAGTTGAGCGCGACCTTTGATCTGGCGATCGTCGATGACAAACTCATGAAGGGACCCGAAACCGCCATTATCACTGCGACGGCCGCCGGATTGGTTTCGGCAGCGGGAGCGATCACGGTGCAAGACAACGACGGCAGTGCATCGCTGCTGATCACAGTCCCCACCCGTGCCAGGGAAGGCGACTGGCCCGCGCAGGGCACGCTGAAGATCAGCGTGGCGCTCAGCGTGCCGGTGACAGTGGCGATGAGTTCCAGCGACACCACCGAGGTGCAGGTGCCCGCCTGGGTGGTGATTCCCGCCGGTCAAACGTCGATCCCGTTTACGATCAGTATCATCGACGATAATAAAATCGACGGAATGCGGACGACGACCCTCACCGCGGATATTGCTGGATGGCGCAAAGGCACGGCGGCAATCGCGGTGCTGGATAACGAACCCAGGAAGCTCAGCGTCACCATTCCATTAACCATAGCCGAAGGAAAGAGTGGAACCGGCACGGTCAGCCTCAGCGGCTCGCTGCCGACCGACCTGGTCATTTCGCTGTCTTCCAATGTAGCGGCTCGGTTAGGGGTACCAGCCACCGTTACCCTGGCGGCAGGCACGACAGAGGTGAACTTCGAGCTCTCCGGCGTAAACAACACGCTGACCGACGGCAGCAAGGATGCGCTGATCACCGCGACCGCCCCCGGCTTCACGACTGCCAGCAGGACAACGACGGTGCTCGACGACGACGTGCACCACTACACCTTCGCCCCTGTTCCTGCGTCGCAGACGGGGGGCGCACCTTTCGAGGTGACCATCGTCGCCAAGGACAGGAACGGGGTGACGATCGACAGTTATACCGGTAAGCCCGGGCTTTCCGCCACCGGAACGAGCCGACCTGCGACAATCAACCCCACCTCCACTGGCACGTTCACCGCAGGCACATGGACAGGCAATGTGACGATAAACACCCTTGATTCGAGAGTCGTGCTGACCGTAAGCGACGGTGCCGGACACACTGGAGTGAGCAATGCGTTCAACGTTGGATTTGGTGCACTGCATCACTTCGCTTGGAACGCCCAACCGTCGACCCGGACGGCGAAAGCACCGGTGAGCGCCACCGTGACCGCTCAAGATGCTTGGAACAACACCGTGACCAGTTTCACCGGTACCGCCGCGCTCAATTGCGGCCAGCCGACTAGGGTGGTGGGCACCGGCAAAGATACGACTAATGTGTTTCCGCTTGATACCCAATTCGACGACCAGCGTTCGCAGGTCATCTACCTGCAAAGCCAAATCGGGGCCGCCGGGACGATCAAGGGGCTCTCGCTCAACGTCACCACCCCGCCAGGCCAAACAATGAACAACTGGACCATCCGGATGAAGCACACCACGCTCTCACGTTACGTGAACCAAGTCTGGGAGAACTCTGGTTGGACCACCGTGTATCAGGCCAACCAGACGATAAGCGCACCCGGCTTGACCCGGTTCACCTTCACCAAGCCCTTCGTGTACGACGGGGTAAACAACCTGATGGTGGATTTCAGCTTCAACAACGCTTCCTTCACCAGTTCAGGCGGCGTCACCTGTACCACGACGGCGGAGCTGCGGACGCTACATAGTAAAGGCATCAACAGCTGGCACGCTGACCCTCTGTCTTGGTCAGGAACGATGAATCCCAGACCCAGGATCAGCACGATCCAGCCGAACTTGCAGCTGCTAATGGATCGAACGCTCCCCATTAGCCCAACTGTAACAGGGCGTTTCTCCGGAGGCACCTGGACTGGCGCGATCGCGATCGCGCAACCGGCGACCGCAGTGAATCTCGCAGTTGACGACGGCGCCGGGCACCGGGGCGAAAGCACAAGCTTCGACGTGCTGGCCATCAGCACCGACGCGAGCCTGACCGGCCTCACCCCGAGCAGCGGCACGCTCGCTCCGGCGTTCAGCAACTTAACCACGCGTTACACCCACAGCGTGGCTAGCACCACCGCCGGCATGACCGTCACCCCGGTCGCAATGAATGCAAACTCAAAGATCATGGTCCGCGTGAATGGCGGCCCCTACGCAGCCGTCGCCTCGGGAGCACCGAGCAGTCCGCTCGCGCTCGCCTTAGGCGCCAACACCATCGAGGTGCGCGTGACCGCGCAGGACGCCGTGACGGTGAAAACTTACTCCATCATCACCACCCGCAGGTCTCCCACTCAGAATTGGGCCCAGGGGCTCGGCCTTAGCGGCGCGGACCTCGATCCGAACGAGGATGCCGACGCCGACGGGATATCGAACCTCCCGGAGAGGGCCTTTGGCACCAATTCGACCTCAGGAGTGGGTG
The DNA here is from genome assembly GCA_044353465.1 of Rariglobus sp. Taxonomy (GTDB): domain Bacteria; phylum Verrucomicrobiota; class Verrucomicrobiia; order Opitutales; family Opitutaceae; genus Rariglobus. Next base: position 3,128 of record JBILBW010000148.1, read on the forward strand.
CGGCCATCCAGGTGGATGCAGGAGTGCTTCTAAAGCACGGGGCCCCAACGGTGCTTGAGGTGCCGGACGGGCTTGGAGGCGTTTCCCGCTTCGCGCTTTTCGGTCGCCGCAAGGACGCCGCCTCGGTCGGGCTCACGTACACCGTAGAATTCAGCGAGACCCTAACGACGTGGACGGTCAGCACCGACACGCCGACGGTGATCGCTCAGGACAGTGAAATCGAGGCCGTCGTCGTTCCCTTCCCTCGCTCAAAGAGCAATCCGCCCAAGATGGTCTTTAGGGTAAGAGTCACCGGCCAATGATTCCGCCCGGCCGTCACGCCCGCATCACCGGGTTTGCGGCCCGCCTTGGTGGTTTTCTCTTCACGCAGCAAACGCAGGAATCCCTAGGGAGGGCAGGAGGCAGGATCGTTTTTAGTGGGGAATTTTAAGGCAAGAAAGCGACCGTGAGAAGGATTTGAGTGGAGGGTTTCGAAAAGGGTCGGAGTAGATGGGCAAGGGAAAAAGGAGGCGGACAGGCGCAGGACGGCACTAAGAAGCAACGCCAGGTTAGCCATGGAATTGACATTTTGGGTGAGAGAATAGTCCTCGCCGTTGCGCTCGGCAATGGCCCGGGCCGTGTCTTTTTGGCACTGCAGGGCGAAGGTGGTGATCCCTTTTCGTCCACGGCCCGGCCGTTGAGGATCGCCTGGTTCGGGCTGGGTTGTTCGCTGCGAGCAGTGCCCCCCTTTTAGACGATGACCACCACCGGGTACGGCATGCCCTCATTGTTATCGGCCAGGGTCAGCAGGCACACTTGATCGCGGATCATCTTGCCTTGCATAGCCACGGCCAGGGGTAAATTGCCGGCTTGGGGGGCCAGCCAGCCGCTGAGTGCTTGGGCGAAGCAGGTCGCATCGAGCCGGATAAGAACCTGATAAAAAAAACTATAATCGGGCACCGATCAGAAGACCTACGTCCCGACCTTGCGCGGCATGCACCGCTGGAGGCTCTGGGCCTGCGATAGGATGGTGGCGAAGCGCGTGATCTCGGGGATTTCGCGCCGACCAGCCAACAGCATCGCCACCAGGGTGAGCACCGGGCCCACCCGGAACGAGGTGTTGCGGCCGCGTGGAGCGGGCACCGTGCGCCAGCGCTCCAGCAGGCGGCCCCTTTGAGCGACTCGCGGCGGCATCGTTACCTTGGAGGTCGCCCGCAGACAGGCCAGGTGATACCCAACCCAATCCGCCCCGCGAAAGCAGCCGTGCGCACCTGGCTATGCGCACTTCGTTGCGCTGGGTTCAGCGTTCATTCCATCCGGACAGAATCTAAATAGCCGCTTTGGTTTAGCCCACAGCTATTTCTTAGAGCCCCAATCAATTACTCTTTTTTAAAAAGAAAAGACCCTAAGGGTGAACCGCAGATCGGTATTATTCATTCGCCAAAACACGCGCTTGATCTTTAACCGGCGGCATTATGGAAGCTCCCGAGAGTCCGCAAAGAAGATGGATAATTGCCGTGGCCCTAATTGTGGCCGTTGCCGGGCTCTTGGGCGTGAGCTTCATTTGGAGGGGCTCCCCGCAGCCGTCCATGGCGGCCAGCCCAGCCGGCACCGACTCGCACGAATCAACAAAGGTAACTGCGCTACAAGACCTGGTGAGTGCCGAAAAAGATGCGACCGGGGCGCCGGTGCCGCAATCTACTGCGGATGCCCAAAACCATGAGGACCATCACGAGAAACTCCCCAATCTCGACACGCGGCGCGCAACCCCAGTCCGGGCCGAAGCCCAACGGCAGCGGGCGCTCGCGGCCTTGCAGACGCAAATCCGCGGGGTGGAGGTGCAGTTTGACCCGATTACCGGCGCGCCCAACCACATCATGGCATCCGGGCGGTTCCTCCAGCCCGCCCCAACGCAGCCGGGCGACGTGTACGCCCCGGTGCGCGGGTTTGTCCAGGAACATGCTGAGCTCTTCGGCCATAACGCTAGCGCCCTCGTCGACAGCCGGGTGACCCGCGAGGATGTGACTACGCACAATGGCATGCGAACGGTGGTGTGGCAGCAGCAGGTGGACGGAATCCCGGTTTACAACACGGTGCTCAAGGCGAACCTCACCCGCGACGGTGCACTCGTGACCCTGGGCAGCCATTTCCTGAGCAATGCACCGGCTGCGACGGGCCTGGCCGCGATGCAACGCGCGGCTTTGGCAGCGCAGCCACCGGTGGACGCTCGTAAAGCGGTGTCTCTCGCGGCCGCCAACCTGGGGGACTCGGTCGCCCCCGAGCAGGCCCGCGAGACGTCGCCGCCAGAGGGGGCTGAGCGCCGCCAGCGCTTTGCCGCCCCGCAAATTTCCGACACCCTCGCTCAACTGGCGTGGCTGCCAATGAGCGCGGACTCGGCGAAGCTGACCTGGGACGTAACGCTAATGAGCCTCGAGCAGCGCGCTATGTTCCGCGTCCTGGTGGATGCGGTGACCGGTGACGTGCTCCTGCGCACTTCACTCACCAACGACTTGAGCAATGCCACTTTCCGCGTGTACGCCGACGCGAAGACGAAAAAACCCTTCGATAGCCCCAACCCGATGTTGCCGGGCACACCTACGCCCAGCGGCGCGCAGGCCACCGAGGTGCCGCGACAATTGGTGACGCTCCAATCGGTCAACCCCACGGCCTCGCCGAACGGGTGGATCAACGACGGGGTCTTCGAAACCTTCGGCAACAATGTGGACGCACACACCGACACGGATGCGGACTTCGAAGCCGACCTCCCAAGACCAACATCGAAAACGCGGGTGTTTGATTTCCCACTGGACCTCAAGCAGGCGCCAAGCACCTACAA
>JBILBW010000149.1:0-5930 GCA_044353465.1 Rariglobus sp.
ATGAGTTGCCATCGCCGCAGTGGCGCCCAGTCGCCGCTCTCGCACCCACGCCACAAACGTCTGGTAATTGACTGCCTCGCGCCGCGCAAACGCCGCCTGGGTTAATCCGCTTTGGTCGTAACCCCGGCGTAATTCCTCTCATCGCTGCACCGGGGTAATCCGCCGCCCCGTCGTGTCCTGGTTGGTTTCGTCCTCCATCAGTTGCGCTGTGATCATTTTCATCCACCCACTTTACACACCTTTTTCAACAGCGGTAGTGGGCCTCAGGCCGGACGCTTGCCGTTAATATCCGACAAGTAAACTCCAGGTTGATAAATATGCCAACCTAGATCAGCACGCATCCAATATAACATCCACCTATTCTGCATTCCGATCCATTTGGCCTTGGCAACTGGATGATCATTACTGATCGAAGGATTACCGTAACGAGATCGCACTTCGAATAAACGTCCACACCAGTAAGCTCAGCTTTGAGATCAAGCCAATGTCGAATTTCTGGTTTCCGGAGTCGATTCACTAAAAATGCACCCATACCAGAGAAGTAGGCTTGAATTCGAGATCCAGGGAGGGCATGTATAATTTAGCCGAACGTGAGAGCTGTAGGCGTTGGCCCTAGCGCCTGGTTCGTCTCTTGCCTCATTCTAACTATCACGGGTCAATGAACCCACGTAGTTTCCTGCGTTCGGGCCGAAAAGGCCTTTGAGGTAGGCGAAAAAGTCCTGCTGAACGGTCTTAAATCTGTCCCGGCTAAAAGGCTCCTGCGCTGTCACACCGAACAAATACGATGTGGCAGCACAGGCGAAAAACTCCGTTTCTTTCTGCATCATGTGGGATTTCGACGCATAGATACCGAGTGCCTTACCCTTCTCAAAATAACCTAAGATATCCCTATTCTTAAATCCTTCCGGCAGTTGTTGGTCATGGTAAGCATGCAGCAATTCGTGGAGCAGCACTGGCCTGCGTCCTATCGCTGCGACTCGGGGAGTAAGTCTCACGCTACGATCTCGTCTCCGGTATAATCCAGGAGAACTCCGAGGAATCGCATCTGATGGAATCAAAAATAACGGAACGCTCTGAAAGAACTTCAAAAGGTCAGCTGGCAATCCAACCACCAAAACTATGTCGATCTGCTCCTTTATCGCCGATCGGATTTCTTCCAGGGCAGGATCATTCCGCAACTGGGACTCGTAGATGGTAAATCCGCGATATGTAGATTGCGATGGTTCGTCTAAAAGGTATGAAAGCAGCAGGAACAGCAGACCGAGGATCGTAGCGGCGCATAGCCGCTGGAAAGATATTCTGAGGTTCATAGAGTTTTCTTTGTCGAACGATGAAGCTCAGACACCTCGCCTCTGAAGATCGGAAACTGAAACCTTCCCGAATCCGCTGCGCATAACCGAGGTTGTTTGCTGCGCCTGGATCGGCTGCCTTCTATTCATCGACTCAAATTAAAACGTTGGCCGAAGCGAAATTCTCGATTGGAGTGCACGAAACAAACTCGCCAGTCCATACTCCAGGTTTAGTCGCAATCATCGTAAACGTGACAGTCATTTCAGCTCCGGGAGCGAGCGTTTCGGCAAAGTAGTACGTGCGACGCCGCCCCAGTGGCGCACAGGCTGGCAGCGGAGTCCGCGAAGCAATCAGCCTGTGGACACTGGGGCGGCGATCCCTGGAGCGCATGGTTAGGCGACGTTGGGTGCTCGCTCATGGGTTATTTCCAGTTCCAGGAAGTCAACCGATAGGGGTCTGACCTCCACGGCTGCCACCATACAATAGCCTCCGCTGTCCGATCGCTACCGCCCTGCTTCACCAAGAGTGTAAGATGGTAATTTATACCAGCGACACCCACTTCCTTGGCTCTAAGAATTTTGAGCAGAGCCAGTTTGCTTGGCTGGCGATCTTCTAACCTTTGGATTGCTTGGGATTGCGCCTTGATAGCGAAATCAGCTGCCGTGATCAAGCGCTTGTCAGTGTCCGATGCTTTGGTACATCCACCCGTTCTCGGTTCTGGGTCTGGGGTACAGACGGCGACGGATGCCCAAAGACTGGCTAAAAAAATGAAGGGTATTTGGTTCATGGGAGATGCCGAGAAGTCGCCGAACGTTTAAGCTCAGCGATAGCTATGCTTGGCGCGACCTGTGCTGCTCGGAGCACAAGGCGTGACAAGCATGGCTATTCGCTGTAGCGCCTGGTTCGGCTAAGTGGTTTTATTCATAATGGTAACGAACCTGCGCAACCTTAAGGACATCACCTTCGACACGATAAACCAACCGATGCTCGTCAGTAATCCGACGCGACCAATAACCACTTAACGCATACTTCAGCGGCTCAGGCTTACCAATGCCTTCATATGGATTTCGCGAAATAACCTTAAGCAAATCATTAATCTTCTTCAGGACTTTCTTATCGAATTGCTGCCAATACACATAATCTTCCCAAGCACGAGATGAAAACTGAATGTTCACGTGGTGAGATCGGATAACGACTTCGTAACGCCTCCACTTCCCTTTAATTCTGAAATTGAATCAAGAAGTCGACGTGCATTCGCAGGTGATCGAAGAAGATAAGCCGTTTCTTGAAGGGACTCGTAGTCCTCAAGTGACATCATAACAACGGCTTGGTCACGATTACGCGTGATGATAACAGGGTCATGATCAACACAGACATGATCCATGGTCGAGGCGAGGCTTTCGCGTGCAGCAGTATAGGTAATAGCTCTCATATGGACGTTAAACTGTCCATTCCTTGCGGCTTGTCAAGTTTTCATTGCAGAACATTAAAGCTCAGCGACGAGCGTGGTTGGCGCGGCTTGTGCGGCTCGGAGCACAAGCCGTGACAACCATGCTCGTTCGCTGTAGCGCCTGGTTCGGCTCAGTGGTTTTCATGGTAGATACGCCTTCTTTTCTTTTGGTGCCATAACCAACTTTTCTATCTTCTTCCAGACTATAATATCTCCAGTCAATATCGTTTCGTAATTCGCCCGAATATCATTCGCTGTGTCTTCAATCACTGATGCGAGCTTGTCGTGCGCAAACATAATTCCGGAAATACCGGAGGCATTCGAAAACAAATTAATGTCTAAAAAAAGATATGGCGCCAAAATCTTTCCCTTCTGAAAAACGATATCCAGCTCCATATCGTAATACGCAATGCGTACCGTCAGGCCATTTGAGACATACGAAATATCAAAACCGTCTTTAAACGAAGAATATGTGCCTTCGCATTCCGATTTAATACGATAACCAAGAGATTCAAGAAAACCGAAGTCATTCTTGGTTTGGGAAAGGAATTGATAGCGAACGCTCATATTTTTTTGCCGAACGTTTAAGGCTAGGAAAACTCCTTGCCAGACCAATAACTTACGAAGCGCCGCTGGGTTGCATGACAAAGGGTTGACAACACGCCCCCACCACCATGTCCAACGCTATCACAGTCAGTAACGGCCAGCAGGAAATCAAAATCTACACCGTTCAAAACCGCGGCCACGCCGTTTATCAACTCAGTTATTATCAAGCCGGCATCCGCCAGCGCCGGACCTTCGCCGACCTGTCCGACGCCAAACGCGAGGCCAAGGTCATTCTTGGCCAACTCGCCACCACCACAGGGCAAACCGAGCGGCTGTCGTTCTCCGATATGGAGAGCTATACAATCGCCCGCCAAAAACTCGCCCCCACCGGTGTGCCCCTTCACGTCGCGGCCGAACTGTTTGCCGAAGTCCACACCACCCTCGCCGGTCGCAGCCTGATCGACGCCGTCCGCTTCTTTGCCGACGCTCACCCCACACGCCACGCTCAGACACTCCTCTACGATTTGATAAAACCCTTTGCCGATACGAGAATAGCAATGGGCACTCATGCGGATTACGTGGCCGACATCAAGCGCCAGCTAGGCCGCCTTGTCCAAGCCTTTCCAGCAAAAAGCGCACCTGACCTAAGCGCCATTGAACTTGATAAATGGATGGGTGCCCTCAAGTCCCACGCGATTACTAAAAACAACGTCCGTAAAATTCTAATTACCTTTGGCAACTGGTGCAAACTTCACGGATACCTCCCCAACAACCGCCCCACCGCCTTCGACGCTATGATTACCTATAAGGTGCCGCCCACCAAGATCGGTATCTATACACCCGCCGAATTGAGTGTGATGCTCGACACCGTTGCCGATGCCAAACCCGACCTCCTTCCCTGGGTGGTCTGCGCCGCCTTCACCGGTGCCCGCGTTTCCGAACTGGCCAAACTCGAATGGCAACACCTCAACTTTGAGCGTTCTTTTATTGAAGTCGCCTCGCTCAAGGTTCGCACCAAGGCCCGCCGCCTCGTTCCCATGTGCGATGCCATGAAGGCATGGCTTTTGCCCCACCGCCAAAAGTCAGGCCCTATCAACCTCTATGTCGCCCCCCACGCCGCACTCGCCCGCGTGCTCGCCCAAAACACCCAACCCGCACTTGCCCTTTGCGACAACGGGTTTCGGCACAGTTATATTTCCTACCGCATCGCCGCTATCCATGACACCGCCCGAGTGGCCCTGGAAGCGGGTAACTCCGCCGACGTGATTTTTCAACATTACCGCGAACTCGTTTCATCCGAAGACGCCACGGCTTGGTTTGGCACCGTCCCGACGACCGCCGCCGCCCTATCCAACGTAGTTCCGCTCGCTGCCGCCGCTTGACCACCCGTGCACCTGCTTGCGGTTGGTTGACGCCCGCCGCAGGCATGGACACTTCAACCGCTCCCGCCTCCCTCGTCGCCCCTGCCGCTGCCGCCACCTCGGTCGCCCCCGCCTCTACCCTCGCCACCCTCTGGACCATCCCCGAGGTCGCCCGCTTCCTCAATTGTTCACCCCGCCACGTGAACAACCTCATCCGTGGCGGCCTGCCCTGCACCTACATTGGCCGCCTCGTCCGCTTCTGCCCCGACCGCGTGCGTGAGTTCGTGAACGAAAAGACCCGCATCCGCGCCCGCGCTCGCGCCTGAGTTGCATTCAGTCGCATTGCGTCGATTCCCTGCGCAGGGAGTCGAGTGCTGGAGCTTTGCCGGAGCAATTTGGGGCATCGGATAGTATCCAAATCCCGACCTCGGTTCCCGTAAAACCCAAGTTAATCGCAAATTAACTGAACAACTTAACTGCCTATTATTAAAACTTTTAAAAACACGTAATCCATTGATTCAAGCCAACAAGCGTCCACACCCCACAACCGCCTGGAGCTTGTATGGGCTAACGACAAGGCGGTTTTGAGGGTTTTTCCTCCTTCTCGCGGTGTGGCGCGTCCCTTTCTCCGGCCGTGCGCTTTCCGCTCCGGTCAAAGGTGACCGTTTTTCACCTCCGCCCGTCCACCTGTGTCTTTAGCCTCCCCATGTCCGATCCTCGTCCCATCCGGTTTAATCGCCCCGATATTCTGCGCTCCCTCGCGCCCGAACTACTCCGCGAACTTTTAGAAAGCTTCCCCGCGTTTATGTCCACCGCCGGGCTCGACCTCGACGCCCTCGGCTCCCACGAAAACCGTTTCGCCGCCTGCGGCCCGCTGCTTGCCGAATTGCTCAACAACGACCCGACCACCCCAACCGCGTTGGTCGAAGCGTTGTTCATCATCTCGGTGCTGGCCGAACCTGAGCCAACCGAAGAGCTGTGGAACACACTCACCCAATCCGGCATCGCGATCCCACCAGACGCCTCCCTTGCCGATCTCGCACTCACTCTCTGGCTGAGGGCACCGGACAAAGCCCGCCAACTCTACATTGAGCCCGTGCACCTTCGCACCCGCTCTTTTGCCACCCACGCCGCCCGTACCTTTCGCAAGACCAGTCCCATGCGCCCAGTCAACGACTCGGTGCTCAGCCAGCTTCGCCAGTCCATCGAAGTGTTCTTTTTAAAACACCACCGGCCCGCCGGTTGCCAAGTCTTCGCCCAAAAACGCGGAAAAGAGCACTGGT
>JBILBW010000150.1:0-5911 GCA_044353465.1 Rariglobus sp.
TCGTAATCCCGCTTGAAGGCATGGGCCACGACGATGCCGCCCTGGGCCGCGGCCGGAGCGTGTCGATCAAGCAGGGTCTTGGTCTGGTCAGCGGTTAACACCGTGCGCCGGCGTCCACCTCGACCGGGCCGACCGATCACGCAGGCCTCGCCCTCGCGTAAAAACCGGGAATGAAGCACACGCACCGAGTGCACGCTCAAACCGGTCAACTCGGCAATCTGGGTTGGGGGTAACGCGTTTGAAGCTCGCATCAAAACGGCTTGGATGCGCCGTAGCTCTGCAATGTCCTTGGCTCGGCGAAGCAAGACCCTCATCCGCTCGGCGGTATCCGCCGGAAAATCTTTAGGTGGGCGCATAAAAAAGCCTTCTAGGGCTTCCCCAGAAGACGGGGTTATTATAATTTTGAAAGCGAAATGATGTGAACTCCCAGTGAATATCTGACCGCAGCAGCGGTTAAAACCCGTCTGCCGATGCTATGAACGCGCTGTGTTTCCAGAGCCCAGGTGGATCAAACGGAAGGCGGAGTTCGATTAACGTTAACTCGAGATGGGCACGGATATTCAGTGGTGTTAATCCGCTCGGAAATTAACCCGCGCGCCATAGTGGGCGCGTCCCTGGCCCGTTCACTCACGCCAAGTGAAGGCGTGACAGAGCGCCACCCCGGCCGCGTCGGCTTCGTCGGCCGCCAGCACCGCGCCGTGACCGAGCATCGCCATGACGGTTCGAGCGAGCTGCTCCTTGCTGGCCCGGCCAGCACCGGTGACCGCCTGTTTCACCCGCAGAGGGGCGTATTCAAAAACATCCATGCCGCCTAACGCGGCCGCCGAAATCGCCGCGCCGCGGGCCGCCCCTAAGATCTGCGCAGTCTGAAAATTTTGCACGTAGATGGTCTGCTCGAGGGCCACGTGGCGCACCTGGAAATCGGTGAGGAAGGAGGCCACCGCGCGGTGGATTTCTCCCAGGGCGAAGGACATTGGACGGCTGGACGGGATTCTGAGGGTGCGGCAGCGCAACAGGACCGGCTGGCGCGCGGGGGCAAACTCGATCACTGCCAGGCCGGTTCCGCGAAGCGATGGGTCGATCCCCAGCACCGTGCCGACAAAAGGGGGACGCTGCAGGGAAAACTTGGCGGCGGCCCCGGCGCCGGCCGAAGTCACCGGAGTGCGGGCCCGGGTGGACGTGGGCGCAGGCAGGGGCCCACCCGCCAGCTTCGCTGCCCACATCTGCCGTACATTCATTCGCGCCATGGTTTTTTTAAATTAGAACAACAACCGTAGCCCGCCCGCGGCGCTGAGGCCAAGCGAGAGGTTTTCAAAAAGCCGCTGGTTGATGCGGGGCAAGAGCCGACGCCCCAACCAGGCCCCGGCGACCACGGCCGGCAGGAGCCGCAAATTGAAGCCCAAAGTCTCGGGGGTGATCAGCCCGAGGTTCACCATGAAGGGGACCTTAAAGAGGTTGAGCAGGCAGAAAAAGACCGCGCTGGTGCCGACGAATTCGAGTTTGGGCAGGTGCATCGCAAGCAGGTAAAGGGCGAGGAGCGGACCGGCCGCGTTTGCCACCAAGGTGGTAAACCCGGCCAGCACCCCGAGGAGCGGCGCGAACCAGACTGGCAGCTCGGTCCCGGCCCCCGTTTTGGCCCGGACCCGTCGCCAGAGCTGCAACGCGGTCATGAGCAGGATGATCGCACCGATCGAGAATCGGGCCTCGCGGTCGCCCATCCCCCCCAAAGCGAGATAACCGGCCACCACGCCGAGCACTGTCCAAGGCAACAACCGCCAGAGGTGGGCCCACTGGGCATGGGCCCGGTAGGCGGCGAGGGCGAGCAGGTCGCCGCCAATCAGCAGCGGCAGGACCAGGCCGGTGGCCTGTTTGGCTGGGATAAAACTGGCGAAGAGCACCGCCACCACCAGGCCAAGCCCGCCAAGCCCGGTTTTGGAAACACCGACGAGAAGCGCGCCCGTAGCCGCCAGCGCCCATTGCCATGGTTCAAGATTCATGCGGCCTCCCGGGTGAAAACGCCGCCGCTGACCCGCCACACCTCCCATGCCCCAAGCTCGGCGTCGGGTAACGCGGTACCGGTGGCGATCACCTGGCGCGACTCGCCCAAGGTGGCCCAAAATCGCCGCCGCCGCGCGGGATCGAGTTCGCCGAGCACGTCGTCGGCCAGCAAAAGTGGCTCCACCCCGGCCCTGGAGCGGAAGTAACTGACTTGGGCCAGACGCAGGGCCAGCACCAGACTGCGCTGCTGGCCCTCCGAGCCGAAATCGCGGGCCGGACGGTCCTCCAATAAAAAAAGAAAATCATCGCGGTGCGGGCCGGCGAGCGTGGTGCGGAACTGCAGGTCGCGGGCCCGCCCCCGCTCGAACACCCCGAGCCAAGCGGTGGCGTTTTCCGCGGTGGTATCGGGCACGTGGCGCAAGCCGGCGCGCTCGGCCCCTTCGGCGATTTGGGCGTAGGCGCAGGTCAAATGGGCATCCAACTCAGTCAACCCGGCGGTGCGCTTGGCCTGGACCTCGGCGGCGGCGGCGGCGAGGGGTTTTTCAAAGGCGCCGAGTTCGCCCCCGCCAGCCCCGCGTTTGAGCAAGGCGTTGCGCTCGGCCAGGGCCTTGTGATAGGCCTGCAGGGCGCGCAAGTAGGCCGGGTCCATCGCCGCGAGGGTGAAATCGAGCCAGCGCCGCCGCAGCCCCGGGGCACCCCGCACCCACTGCTGGTCCTGAGAGGAAAACACCACGGTGGGGAAGCGACCGAGGTAGTCGCCCAGCCGGGTGACCTTTTCACCATCGCACCAGACTTCCTTGCCGCCGGCGCGCAACTTGATGACCAACTTGGAGAGACCGAGGCGCTCATGTTCGAACTCACACGCGAGTGCGGCCTCGGCCTGCCCATGAGCGATGAGCAGGCGGGCATCGGTGGTTCGAAACGAGCGCAACGCACTCACAAAACCGACCGCCTCCAGCAGGTTGGTTTTCCCCTGGGCGTTGGCGCCAACAAAAAACTGCTGCCGCCCCTCGAAGGCCAGTTCGGCGAAGGGAACATTGCGGAAGTGCTGCAGGGTGATCCGGCGAAGGCGCATAAAAACCGGATTAGGCCGACAAGCCGGGGCCACCGGAAACAAATTCCACGAAAAAGAAAACCCCTCGTGCGCGGGCCGGCGGTTACCCGAAAGCAAGGGAAGGCGGGTACATCTCAGTTTTTGGATGTCGACGCAGAAAACGATCTAGCGTGACCGGCAGGGGAACGCCGAGCGCCAGCTCAGCGCTCCCTTTTTATCAAAAGCACCGCAACCCTCCCCACGAAAAAACCGCAGTGTTCAAAAACTGAGATGAGCCCAAGGGTGGCGCCGGCTGGTTTCCGCGGTTGACCGGGGTCTGGTGCCAGTTAGTTTGGAAAAAGATCCTCTCCTGATTTTGTCCCAACCGCCCACTCCATGATGTTCCGCCGGCTTTGTTTTTTTGGTTTCCTCCTTGCCCTCGCTCCGCTGACAGGCAGCGCGCAGCCACTGGTGCCGCAAGCCGCGCACTCCCCCAGCGACAACCTGGCCCAGCGCTTCGCCAACGGCGTGGTGGCCGTAGCTGAGGAGAAAGTGATCACCGTCGATGATCTGCGCCGTGAAATCGGCCCGCGCGTGCCCGCCCTGCAACGCTCCGCACGCAACGAGAAGGAGTTTAACGAAAAACTCGAATCCCTTCAGGACGAGGTGATTCAGGAGATGATCGATCGCATCCTTATCGTTAAGGACTTTAAAAAGGACGATAAGCGCAAGGTGCCGGCCAGCTACATCAACAACGCCATCGCCGAGGAGCAAATCCGCCGCTTTGAGAGCGACCGGAGCAAGTTTCTCGCCTACTTACGCAACTCCGGCATGACCTACCGCGACTACCGCAAAAAGGTTGAGGACGACATGATCTACGACTACATGCGCAGCCAGCAGCGCAAGAGCAGCAACGTGGTCAGCCCGGCCCGGGTGGAAGCCTTTTACACCGAAAACAAAGACCGCTTTCAACAGGACGACCAGGTGCATATGCGCCTGCTCTCGCTGACCCGCCAAGCCGGAGAAAGCGATGAAACCCTCGAGGGGCGCGCGCAAAAAGTAGTCGAGCGGCTAAAAGCCGGCGAAAAGTTCGAGGACCTCGCCCGCGAATTGAGCCAGGACGCTAAACGCGCCAAGGGCGGCGACTGGGGCTGGCAACCGCGCACCGACCTCAAGGCCGAGTTCAGCACGCCCCTGTTTGCCTTGGCCAAGGGCCAACACACCGCGCCGATCCTCGCCCCGGAGGCGGTTTACCTGCTGTTCGTCGAGGACCGCAAATTTGCTGGAGTGCAGTCATTGGCGGACGTGCGGGAGCAAATCGAGCGCATCCTGAGCAACCAACTCGCCCGCGAGTCCGAGAACCGCTGGCTGGAACGCCTCCGACGCAACGCCTACGTGAAGATTTACTAGAAGATGCGGCTTGCCGCTGCATATTCTTCGCATGCTGGATCAAACCCCTCTCATGGCTACTCGGTTGATCATCCGGCGCATGGAAGCAGTTAGTGAGTTGGCTAACAGTAGTTTATGACGGATTTGGTACAATCACGAAGAGACGCCGCACGTCGTACGCGGCTTCAAATTATCGACCGACAAGTGCGTTGAGTCGAATGCTCCAGACCCATGTCGCGGTGGCGTGGTCCAAGGTCGATTGGAGGTGAGGTGAGGGGTGTCGGTTGTGATGAACTCAGTGCGCTGAAAGGGGCCGCGTTACGTGAGCGTGTTGTGCGATCTTATCGGGCAAGCGAGTGCTCTTCGTAACAACCCGGCCAAGAAAAGTTTACGTGGGAAAAGTTTATTGAGGCGCTCGGGGCTCACAATGGCCACCCGCAAGTAATTTGATTGCCGCGATTTAATGGACACAAACATTCGAATTACACCGTAGCGTTTGGGTCGCCTCCGAGGACAGAAGCGAAGTAGCTTGCCGCTAAAAGCGAACCAAACGCGGTGGACGCGGAGTCAGCCCGAATCGAGTGGCATCCCAAAGGAGCCCAAGATGGAGACACAAGTTCATGGGTTAAAACGGCATCGTCGATTTGAGGAGACGTTCAAGCGGCATGCGGTGGAGTTGTCATTACGGGACGAGCGAACGGTTAAGGCATAGGCAGAGGCTCAGGGGATCTGCGTGAGGATTCTACGCTGACGAGTCGCCACCGGTGCGCCCGGCTTATGAAGCAACTCGTGGTGCGGGGCAGAAAGACGCATCGTCGCAAGCGACGCACCACAGATAGCCATCCTGGCCGGTCCGTGGCGCCTAATCTGGTGAAGTTAGCCGAGGTCCCGGGTGCTCCCCATCAGGTTTGGGTGACCGACATCACCTCTTTGGAGACAGGCGAAGGCTGATGTCCCCGGGGGTGATGCTCGACTCGTGGAGCCGCCGGGCACGAGGTTGGGTTTGTGCTCCGACACTGGCAGCCCCGCTTGTCGTCGCCGCGTTCCAGAAGGTCTTGAAACATCTCCGGCCGGAACCCTTCACCATTCCTCCCGTGGCAGCCAGTATACCGATACGTAACTGCTGGGGTTGCTTGATACTGCGGGTATGGCTCGAAGCATGAGCCGGGCGGGCAACTGCTATGACAACGCCATGATCGAATTATTCAGGACTTCACTCAAGACCTAGACCGGCATGGATGTCACCATCCCGCCACTCGCCAGCATGCCGAGCTTGCTGTCTTCGATTAGATTGAGACGTTCTACAACTCGAGGAGGCGCCACATTTCTCGATCTAGTTTCGCCTGTGGCCTTCTAACTCAACCAAGAAAATTGAAACATCAAAGCCGCCTGATTTGCACTGGCGTATTCTCGGCTGTGAAGCGTAAGGCCCGTGGCTTCCGTTCAGTCGATAACCTCTTTTCCATGATCTACTTAACCTCAGCTCACCTC